>JAQTTQ010000070.1 GCA_028710685.1 Candidatus Omnitrophota bacterium
TTAGTAATCGGCTCGCGGTTGATAAAATTGTCAGCTACGATTATGCCGTTAATCTTATTTTTTGCCTTTAAGGGTATCAAGACTAGTTCATCGCTCTTTAAAAGTTGAACTATGGGGGTAGTCTTATAATTTGGGATAGTCTCTTTGGTTAAATGCAGCGGCATTCCTTCCTGGGCTACCAGGGAGAGGAGGCTTTCGTTGGTATCGTGTGTTGAAAATCTTAAACGCTGTATCTGTTTGCTGAAGCCGGAATCGAATCCCTGTTCAACCCGATTTGTGTTTTTGTAGGCGTTTATCAAATCGTCTAAATCCATTTTCTCTCCTTCTATCAGCCCCCAGATGCGGTTTGCTTCTTCTCCGGTTTTAGGGCCTATACCCATTTTACCTTCAATCAGTCCGTCTTTTTCATTGATCAGGAATAGAAGGGCGCGGTTAAACCCAAGGCCTATGTGCGCGGTTACCCCGGTAAGTATAATATATAGAATTTCATCCAGCTTTAAGGTGGTACGCATGGCATTGGAGATCTCATAGAGTATCCCCAGCTCCAATTTTGTGCGTTCGAGTTCATTCTTAAGCTTAAGGAGTTCTTCCATAATGAGTTAAATCTACCATACTTTTAATGGCATGTCAAGGAAGCGGGGTTGGGTTAAGATTTTGCTTTGAATTGAGAAGGGTTGATTATATAATAACAGCATAAAGAGGCTTAAGATACAGAAAGGGGATGAGATATGAAAATCAGATTAGGCATTTTGTTTTTAACGGCTCTTTTTTGTTTTGTTCTTTCATCATTTGCCGAAGAGACAATAACTATCACTACTTATTATCCTTCTCCTTACGGGGTTTATAGGGTTTTACAGGTTCATCCGGGCGTCCAGCCGACAGAGCCCGGAGAGGAGGGGCAGATTTATTATGACGCGGCAGCCCATGTATTAAAGTTTTATAACGGCACCGGGTGGCAGGAATTTGGCGTTACCGGAGGAGATATCCCAAGTGGTGCAATAGTCATGTGGTCTGGAACTGCTGCTAATATTCCTGCGGGTTGGGTTTTATGCAACGGCACAGCCGGTACCCCTGATTTAAGGGAGCGTTTTATTGTAGGCGCCGGTGGTAATAATCCTTCAGTTACGGGAGGGGCTTATGCTATAGGGCCGGGAGGGGATAATAATAATTCTATTACCCTGAATTTAAACCAGATCCCAAGCCATACGCATAGCGGCAGCACTGCTTCTGCCGGTAGCCATAGCCATTCCTATCGTACTCAATATGGTTCTACTACGGCTTCAGGAAATAATAATCAAGCCGCTACACCTTTATACAATAATCAAACAACTGGTTCTGCAGGCAGCCACACTCATACCCTTTCAATCAATAGCACCGGTGGAGGGCAGGCTCACGAAAACAGGCCTCCCTATTACGCCCTCTGTTTCATCATGAAATTATAAAGGGGACGGTTCTTCGAGTTCTTACCTGCTTATCTGCAATACTTTACAAAAACTTCAAATTAGCATTAAATTTAGGTTAGATTTGGGGTAGGGCTGCGTCTATTGTTTTAGAGGGGAAGGGGGTGAGTATTTATTTGACACTCGTATATAGGTAAGTTATAATATTTACTCTAAAACTAAAAAGCGGAGGTTATAATGGTTACCAAGGATAAAAAAGAAGAGTTGCAGCAGAATATTTCCGACCGCGCAAAGGCGCTGGAATTAGCTTTAGCCCAGATTGAAAAGCAGTTTGGAAAAGGTTCGATTATGAAGCTGGGTTCGCATGTTAAGGCTAATGTTGAGACTATACCCACGGGCGCCCTTACCCTGGATCTGGCTTTAGGGGTAGGCGGGCTTCCCCGGGGAAGGGTGGTGGAGATCTTCGGGCCTGAGGCAAGCGGAAAGACTACTTTAACTTTAACTGCCATCAGAGAGATACAGAAAAAAGGCGGGGTTGCCGCTTTTATCGACGCAGAGCACGCCTTTGATTCTACCTATGCAAAACTTATCGGAGTAAATTTAGATGATCTTTTAATTTCCCAGCCCGATACTGGCGAACAGGCGCTTGAGATTGCCGAGACATTGGTGCGTTCCAATGCCGTAGACTTAGTGGTTGTTGATTCGGTGGCAGCCTTAACCCCCCGCGCAGAGATTGAAGGCGATATGGGAGATTCTCATATGGGCCTGCAGGCGCGCTTAATGAGCCAGGCTTTAAGAAAATTAACCGCCGCAATAAGCAAATCGCGCACCACCTTAATTTTTATTAACCAGTTAAGAGAGAAGATTGGGGTTATGTTCGGTTCTCCCGAGACTACTCCCGGGGGACGGGCGCTTAAATTTTATTCTTCGGTAAGGCTGGATGTGCGCAGGATTGCTACCATAAAAGAAGCAGACAGGGTAATGGGCGGCCATGTGCGGGTAAGGGTGGTTAAGAATAAAGTTGCCCCGCCTTTCCGCGAGGCAGAATTTGATATCCTGCATAATGAAGGCATTAATAAGGTAGGTACAATTTTGGATGCCGGGGTTACCCTTGAGGTAATCGCTAAATCCGGGACTTGGCTTTCTTTTAACGGCGAGAAGATCGGCCAGGGCAGGGATGCTGCAATGAAGGCCCTTAAGGAAAACCAGAAGCTTTCAGATACAATTGAGAAAGAAATAAGGAAGAAAATCAGCGTTGCCTAACGAAAGAGTAAAAGAATACGCCTTTCTGCTGCTTAAGTACAGATTACGCAGCGAAGCTGAGCTCTATCGGCGCCTTAAGCAAAAGAAGTTTCTGGATGAAGAGATTAAAGAGGTTCTCCTTTTCCTTAAGGAGAAGAAATTCATAGATGATAAGGTTTTTGTGAAGGCCTGGATAAATTCCCGTCTTGGCCGTTCTTTCGGCCTAAAGAGGATTAGCCAAGAGTTAAAGATAAAAGGTGTCCCTCGGGATCTTTTGGAAGAGGGGATTGAGCAGGCAAAAAAGGGTTATTGCGAAAGCAGGATAATAGAGGAGTTGGCAAGGGATAGGTTAGCCAGGATTAAAGATGTTGAATTGGCCAAAGCAAGAAACCGCACTTATGCCTACTTACTTCGCCGCGGATTCTCACCTGAGATGGTTATAGATACCTTAAATAAAATATGCAAGCAGATGCATTAAGAGAGAAATTCCTGGAATTTTTTAAATCTAAGGGCCATAAGATAGTTGAAAGCGATTCGCTTGTGCCTAAAGATGACCCTACTGTTTTATTTACCCCGGCGGGTATGAACCAGTTCAAAAGGGAATTTTTGGGTTTTGATTCTGGTTTTAAGCGTGCCGTTACATCGCAGCGTTGTCTGCGTACCGATGACCTGGACAAGGTCGGCAAGACCAGCAGTCACCATACATTCTTTGAGATGCTGGGAAATTTCTCCTTCGGTGATTATTTTAAGCAGGAGGCAATCTCCTGGGCATGGGAGTTTTTGACCGGGGAGTTAAAGATAAAAGAAGAAAAGCTCTGGGTTTCGGTTTACAAAGATGATGATGAGGCATATAAAATCTGGAAAGATTCCATAGGCCTTC
>JAQTTQ010000025.1 GCA_028710685.1 Candidatus Omnitrophota bacterium
TTAGTCATTGTAGCTGGAAGACAAATGGCGGCTTCCTCGCCACAAGAGTTGATCGATAGGGTACATGCGCTACAGGATAGTCAATCTTTAATTATTCAGGAAATAATAACTGAATCTTATGTGGCGTTACCAAATCAGCACGCAGATGAGGGTATTTTATGGCTTTTACATGATCCTAAGTACTTGCGCGTAGATCATTCTTGTCACCAGTCTAAATGGGGGGCTGTTGTTAATCTCGTGGAAGCAACGTCTCCTTTTTGCTCCTTTGCTTTATTTAAAGAATTGGAACAACTAATTTATTACTATCATGCACCCGATGAAAAGCATAATGCTAAAGTTTACCTAAATCATTGGCGAAAGGGATATTCTGGACATTATTGGGGGGAGGCGCAGTATTTTCTATTGCCAGCATTGGATGAGCAGCGGTCGAGTATTCTTACAAGGAATTTAATAAAAGTATTACAACGTAAATTTGATGGATATAGCTTTGACAGGTCGGGATCGATTAGCGGGGGTATGATAGGTTCAAAGCTTGACCGGAATCTTGCAAAGATTAGCGATCAGGCTTGGCTTAAAATTGTTGGAAACAGGACTCTCAAGAAAGATTTTTCCGGTAAATGGGATCAGGTTGATGAGAACCATGCGCTTGAAAGTTCAGTGCGTCAGTTTTCTTCTAGTTTAGGGAAGATAGCAAGGCGGAATCCAGAAAGATTTGCGCAGTTAGCGTTATCTTTTCCTGATGGTGTTGATCCGTTGTATGTGGCTGCTATTTTTGACGCATGTAGCGCAACTTCGCCTGACTCCAATATGCCTGAAAAGGAGAAGTTATCTTGGAGGCCAGCTACTGTTGAAACGATAGAAAAGTTATTTAAGAGATTTCAGGCGGGTGATGACCGATCAACGGCGTATTCTTTCCTTCGCCTTATCTTGAGTAGGGCCGAAGAAACTTGGTCTGATGACGCATTACAAAGGCTGATACATTATGCCCAACATCATCCTGATCCTGAGCCTGGGGAATTGAATGTTCGCCGACTTGATAGAGAAGACGGTCAGTATATTACCGTTGATGACCTGCTTCAGAATTCTATTAACTGCGTTAGGGGTACAGCGGCTCAAGCTATTGCTGGTCTTTTATGGAAACAACAAGAATTAATAAAGAAATTACGACCGGCAATCGAGTCTTTGATTAATAATCCCAATCCTGTGGTAAGGATGGCTTCATTAGAAGTTGTATTACCGATGCTTAATATTGATCGAAAACAGGCTGTTGAATGGTTCCGTGTTATTTGTTGTGATGACTTAAGAATTGCTGCATCGCCTTATGCACAGAGGTTTTTTAATTATACAATTCAGGAATATCTAAAAGAATTAGCGCCAATTATAAAAAATATGTCCGTAGCACCGTTTGAAGATGTTTCAAAGGCCGGGGCTTCCGAGATTACAGCGAGATGGTTGTCCTATGGATTCTTTGAAGAAGAATTAAAAGTTTGTCTGACTGGCACGATTCCACAACGACGTGGTGTGGCGGATGTCGCAGCGCATTTTTTAAAAGACACTGAATATTCAGTCAAATGCCAAGAATTGTTGAGACCACTTTTAAACGATCCCGAGAAAGAAGTGCGAAATGAGCTCCACGCTATTTGTCACGATGTCGACATAAATGAACAAACTAAGCCATTTCTTATTGAATATATAAAGTCTCAATCGTTTCGCGAAGGTGCCGGTTACTTTGTCCATTGGTTAAAAGAAAAGGAAGGTTCTATAGTTTTTCTTGCGGATATAATATTATCTTTGCACGAGGCTTTTTCTTTGTCATTTAAGAAAGAATCGGAAAATCCAGGAACATATGTTTCGTATACAATTTCAGAATCCTTTTCGTTACTTCTGCGTCTTTACGATCAGGCAACTCAGGAACGGAATGCGGATATCGTGAGTCGGACGCTTGACGTTATAGACGCACTTTATGAAAGTCGTGTTGGTGTCATAACGAACTTATCAAAAGCCATTGAGCAAACATGAGATTTAATGAATTTGGGTGGGCAGGAGATTGCTTCGTTTTTAGAAGGGGGAATTATTGTTGCCATTTAAGTAAAATATGGGTATAAGAATGAACATGGTTTAAGAATATATCGTTATTCCATAGAAAGGGCTAATTCAGATTATCAAGTATATCTCCAAGAGGCGACGAGACAGCGAGAATTAGAACAATGTCGTAAACTTGAGCAGGAAATCACTGAATATAAGGAAAAGAGCGCATTTTGCGAAAATTAAGTTCTAAATAATATGTCTAAAATAAGAATGACAGCTGGGGAAATTAAAGAAGAAATTGAAGAAATTCGTAATCTTGATCTCGCAAAGATTCCTTTTGAGGAAGTTTTTGAAAAAATTCGGCGATTGATGATAAATGGATATGAAATCAGAAGTTTCCCCGGAAGACATAACTTTGTTTATAGAGCAAGAAAGACTTCTGAACGTATCAATAATTTAAGCCAGATTTGGGCTCTTGATCCTGCAAAAGTAGTTCTATATGGACGAGCAAATTGGTTAGGTTTCTCAGTTTTTTATTGCGCAGATTCATGTGAGGTTGCAATTGAAGAAATTCATCCTAAAGTTGGTGATCTTATTACCGTAATAAAATGTAGAAATATAAACGCTAAAAATATGTCGGCAATTAGTTTCGGGTTTCACGATAATTCCAGATTGATTTTTAGTAACGGAAACAGTATTAATTTGTTGGAACATAGAGAAGCTGCTTTGGACATGGATGAAGATAGTCTTGAAAAGAATAAAATAATTGATTTGTTCTTTAATAGTATTTTTCGCGATAATGACAAATTAGTTTGTTCATATGGAGACTATAGATATAAAATAACCGCTGCTTTAGCGAAAATGTATTTGGATAATCCTAATTCAGATTCTTCGAGATTAGATTGTATTTGTTATCCTAGTGTAAGTAGCAAAAACAATGCAACAAATTATGCCATTATTAATGATTATGCATGTGAATATTTAACTCCTGATAGTTTTTGGCGTTTTGAAATCCGAGATGAAATACTAAATAATCCATCTGCTTTAAGACTTATAAATTCTGCCCGAGAAGTTGATACAGATAAAACTATACTTTGGGATAAATGATTCTTGAGAGAGGGACGCGAGGGAATATAAAAATCTTGACATTCTAAAGGTACGAGTGTATATTTTAGTTGAAGATTAGGTAATTTAGATTTAATTCAGTCGCTATCACTCGGCCGTAAGGTCGGAGGAAAATAGGGCTGGTTTTCTGAAAGCAATTTCAGAGAGCCAGCCCTTTTTATTTGCCATGAACGATTTTAAAACAGAGAAATCTAAGAGCACAAGATTAGTCGAGAAGTGGGGCAAGGCTGAAGAAACATCCTCATTCCTGGGGCTTACCCTCTATGCCGTTATCATTCTTTGTATAGCCTTGCTGATTACATTATTTAAGGTATCGACAAAGCCGCAGGCCATTTATTACATTCCAAGCGCGCAGGAAGCGGGTATTGCTTATCCAAACCGCATAGAAAAAAACACTGTCTGCGGTTTCGCTTCAAACTGGCTTCTAAACCGCAACAACTTCACTCCCGTTACAGTTAAGGATACTTATCAAAGAGCGATGCGCTATATGTCGCCGGAGCTTCTTGCCAGGACAAAAGCAAGCCTTGAAGAAGAAATATCCCGGGTTACCCGCGATAATATCTCTTCGTTATTTTCTTTAAGCAAAGAGCCGGAATCAGAAGATTCAGGGAAAGATTTTAAAGTGACGTTGACAGGGGAGAAGATCATCTTTATGGGGAAAGAGAAACTTGATGACCGTATTCTTTGTTACACGATCACTGTGCAGAGAGTTCCCCCTATTGAAACTAATCCCTACGGCTTGGTGATCGCCGGGGTGAAGCAGGAAGAGGTAAAAGAGAAATGAGGGTATTTATCATAGGTGTCATTTTCGGATTGCTTGCGATAGTCCAGGCCGGCGCCCTTGAGGTATCGAATAGCAATGATGAGGTCAGCGTAAGATTAAAAACAGGGATGATCACGGAAGTGGAATTGCCGGAGAAGATCGCCAATGTTACAAGGAGTGTATCAAGCACGGTCCTGCAAATCGAGACTCTGGGGAACAAAATGTTTCTCCTGCCGAAAGAAAACTGTGATTCGCAGATATACGTGGTTACCCAGGAGAATGTTTCCTATTGTCTACGGTTGATTATGGATGGAACTCAGGCGCCTTCCCGTATAAAGATTGAAAAAACCCGCGAAACGTCCAGTGAAAAGCAAAACAAGGATACCGCGAATACGCTCGAAATGATGAAAGCGCTTTTTACCGGCAGTCTGCCTCTGGGCACAGCCGGTTCAAAGCTGCACCCGCAGGAGATCTTTAATAACGGCAAGTTCCGTATGGTGATAGAGGAAGTTTATGATCTTTCGGTTAATGCAAAAGCCTTTGTTCTGATTTTTGAGAATTTAGATTGTAAGCCAATAGTCGTGCCTATTGAACATATAGAGATCCCCGGTTTATTGGCAATAAGCGTTGACAGTCAGATACTAGAGGCAAAGCCGCATGATCTTAACAAGAAGACTTCGGCGTATACCACGAAGGCTTATATGATTGTGGAAAGGTTGAATCAATGAGAATACAGTTTGATAAAATACCCGGTTTTAATAAGCTTCCGCCTGGCCTGCGCAATAATCCTAAATCTGCGATTATTATTATCCTCTCTTTAGTTAGTGTGCTCTCATTTTTGTTGTTTGCCGGCAGCAGGGAGACTTTGAAGATCAGGAAGAACCTGAATAAGCCGGAAGCAAAAAAAGCCGGTTCGCTTACTCAGGATAAAGATGTTGGCGTATTGACGGAATCCGTAGACACAAAGTCTTATATTAACCGGATTGAAAAGCAATACTATGATATCAGCTCAAAGTTTGATTCCCTGAATGAGCGTATCGATGCCCTTGAGAAGGGTAACCAGGATTTGCGTAAGAACCAAAGCCAGGTTAGTAAGATCGTCATTGATCTTGATAAGAGAGTAACCGACACTTTTACGAAAAACACCGGTTTAATCAATAGCGGCTTTGAGCGGGGGCAGCGCACCGGTTCTATTGAAGAGACAGTTGGCAGTCCTCTTTCTTTATCGCAACCAGCCGACAAGACAATTAATCTGGAAATGGCTAAGGTTGGCGAAATAAAAGGCGAGGAGAAAGCTATCTCAAAGAGGTACGTTTATCTTCCTTTAGGTAGTTTTGTCAAATGTACTCTTCTTACCGGTGCGTATGCCCCCGCCAATGAAAGTAACCCTCTTCCTGTCCTAATCAGCGTTGATGAGGCTTTTTACGGCCCAAATAACTCAAGGATTCCCCTTAAAGGTGCCTTTGCCATCGGCAAGGCGGTGGGAGACACCGTTTCTAAAAGGGCGGTCGTCCAGATTGTGAGTTTTTCCATGGTATTACCGAATGGCCGGGTTTTCGAACAGGAGGCGAATTTGGGATATCTGGCCGATAGTGACGGCCGTTTGGGTATAGAGGGCGAGGTTATTTACAATACGGGAAGGCAGTTAAGCCTGAACTTTCTTTCAGGATTTCTCGCGGGTGGATCTGAAGCCCTATCGCAGGCGGAAACCTCAACCGTTGTCGGCGCCTACGGCCAGACCGCCAAGAACGTTACCGGGAACACCGGCCGCTACGCGATGTTCTCCGGACTGGCTAATAGCGCGCAGGGGATGTCAGCTTATTATCAAAAACAATTGGAAGCAATGATTCCTGCCGTAAAGATTGACGCGGGCAGGAAAGCGGTTCTCGTTATCCAGAAAGGAGTGCAAATTGAAGGTTTTGAAGCGCCTGGCGATAATTTCGTTTCTTTTGATTATTAGCGGATGCTCTGCGTCTAAAGCATCGGTTAAAAAGGATGATCCGAATAAAGCAGTGGATGTCTACCTGGAAGCCGTATCTATCGGCAGGAACGATTCTGTGAATTACATAAAGGAGAATTTAAAAGTTAACCAGGCGTTTGGTTATGTTAAACCATACGCGCCTGTGGTTGAACCGGCGGATGTCCGCCTGGTGTGGCTGCCTGCGCATAAGTCGAAATATTACCCTGAAGTTCTGGTGAGCGGCCATTGGGTGTACATCATGGTGAAAGGATCAACCTGGTTTATCGATTCACAGGCTAAGAATGAAGTAAAAGTGCCTTTAATAATTCCCTATAAAGAAACAGGCAGGAAATGATTAAAAGAAGCCTATTGGAGTCCTTTTTTGAAGAGGGGAAGGCGTTTACGGAACTCCTGCCGTATTATACGCACGAAAACGGCTTTTTTGTGTTAAAAGACGCAAGTCTGGGGCAGATCTGGGAGGTTTCGTTGATAGAAAGCGAAACAAAGTCACCAGGTCATTTGGAGCAGCTGGCCCAGATGATAGAGGGGATCATTATTCGCTTGCCGGAAGAATTGGTGAGCTGCCAGTTCATACTGATTTGCGACGATGATTTCCAGGATAGTCTACAGGCTTATAGCGATTTCGCAAAGGGCCCTGATAATGCGATAGTAGAACAGGCGGGCAAGGCCAGACTTGAGCATCTGAAGCGGGGAAAACAAGGTTTTTTTGAACAGCATACGGGAACGTATTCATCAAAAAGAGTCCGTTGTTTCTTTAGCTTGCGCTATTTTTCTTCCTGGACGCGCGCGACCTTTGCCGATAAGCTCCAGTCTTATTTCGCGGGTAAAAACAGGATAAAAGAAAGGATCTCCGGAGATTTCCTGTTTAACTGTCAGAGCCTTTCCAGATTTTCCGATGTGGTTGAAGGTATCTTTAAGGCCTGTGAGATCAGGCATTCCAGGCTCAATGAGCGGGAATTGTACCGGCTGCTTTACAAGCTGTTGAATCCCAAACGATCCAAAGTCTTGCCTGTCCCCGCCTTCAGGGAAGACGAACTCATGCTGGATCAGCTTTTATATAACTCCCCCAAAGTAACTGGCGAGGGATTCGAATTCGAGGGAACCTCTTTTAAGATGGTTTCCCTGAAAGAACTGCCGTTGAATACGGAAAGCGGTATGTTCACCGCAGAACTTACCCGGGGAATGCCTTTTTCTATGCTGGACTTGTTGAAGGATTTTATCCTGGTGATTAACTTTTACATTCCGAAACAGGAAGAGGCGATAAGAAGGATAAAAATACAGAAAGCATTTGCTTTTATGCAGCGTTCCACTTATTTCGGCGATAAGTCGGTTGAGGCCTCTGAAAAGAAGGAAGAACTCGATTCCGTCATACGAGAGACCTTCTCTTTAGGCCACAAAATAATCTATCCCAGGATCCATTTTATTGTTTCCGAGAGTTCCGGGGAAAAAGCCGAGATATCGCTGGCCGGTATTTTGAATATGCTGTCGCGTCTGGGCTGTGAAGGGTTGAAAGAAGAGGTTATCGGCGCGTCGCTATTCTTGTCCTGCCTGCCGTTGTGCTTTGACCACTATTACGAGAAGTTCATCAAACGCACCCGGCGTATGATCTCTTCCAATCTGGCGGATATGCTTCCCTTGTACGGTTCCGTCAGGGGGACGCAAACGCCGACGCAGATATACCTGAACAGGAGAGGGGAATTAGTCAATTGGGACTTCTTCGATTCAAATACCAATCCGCACGCGATCATTATCGGCGCTTCCGGCAGCGGAAAGAGTTTTTTCGTGAATGACTTCATCCTGCAGAATGCCCGGTTTGACGCGCATTTCTTTGTCCTGGATAAAGGCGATTCGTATAAGAAACTCTGTCGGATATTGGGCGGCCAGTATATCAGGTTTGAACTTAATAATCCGGTGACCATCAATCCTTTCTTGAAAGAGCCGGATAGCGAGCATTTAGCGTTTTTGGTGACGGTATTGTCAGAAATGTGCTCCGGCGGAGACGAAAGAGAGCGCCTTTACCGGGAACAGGAAGGGGTTTTACAGAAAGCGATCCTTTCCGCTTACGAAGAAAGGAAGAATAAAAACGAAGAAGTGGTTTTGTCCGATGTTGTGGAAAAGCTGAAAAGCCACGCCTGCAACCGGAAACTCGGTCTGGGCGAAAGTATCGGGTTGAAACTCGCTTTAAAATTGACTCCTTTTACAAGAGAAGGGCAGTTCGGTAGGTTTTTTGACGGCAGGAATCAATTTGATCTCGGCAGCAGGTTTACCGTATTCGAACTGGGCAATTTAAGCGCTCATTCTGACCTGCAGCTGGTGGTTCTTTTAAACATTATGTATTTTATTACCAATTTTGTTTCCTCTGCGGAAATGAAGCCCAAGCGTAAGTTTTTGTTGATAGACGAGGCCTGGAGCCTTTTAAGGCTCAAGAACACCGCTGAATTCATCACCAATTCTTTTAAGACATACAGGAAATACCGTTGTTCGGCCGTGGCCATAACGCAGGAGACAGCCGACCTTGTGGGAGGGGATTGCGGCATTGCCATACAGGCCAATGCCGCAAACAAGGTTTTCTTGAAGCAGGAACCGAACGTTGTCGATTCCCTGAAAAGTTCCCTTTCTTTGAGCGATAAAGAGATCGAGATATTGAAGACTGTGGAAACCCAGAAAGGCAAGTTCTCGGAAGCGTTGATTATTTCCGATACGTCTAAAGGCGTGATCCGGCTGGTTCCCGATCCGTTCCTTTACTGGATAGCTACAAGCGACGCCAAAGATAATGAGTATCTGGAGAATAAAGTTCGGCAGTTTGACGGGAGATATTTGGAGGCGCTGGAGTCTTGCGCGAAGGAGCGGCCTTATGGATTGCGTTAAGAAGTTTTTGATGATTTGTTTTGCCTTTTTCTTATCGGGTTGTTCCACCCTGGGGAATAAAAATACGGCTTTCGAATCAGGCTACCGCGCGGGGGTAAGAGAAAATATGCAGGATTTTGCCGGGAACTTTTATGGAAATGATTTCCCTTACTTTTATTGGGCGAGTCCTGTTGTGCAAAACGTAAAAATCCCGGCGCACATTGAAAACGGTGTGTTTATTCCCGATCATTCTGAGCCGGTTGTGATTGAAGCCGGACAGTGGATGAGCAAATTTGCCTATCCGATAAGCTGCCCGAAACATAAAGAAGCACGAAACAAAAGCGAAGGAGATGAACAGTATGCGTTTAATTACCTTAATCTTGGCGTCAGGGATATTACTGTTTTGCCAAAATCTTTTATTTGCGCAAAGCCAGGAGCAAAAGACGAAGATTCTCGTTGAGGAATGGAGAAAGACGATAAATCCGGAGATGAGCCTTTGTGAGCAGGGTAAAGCCGAGGAGGAGAAACCTTTGCTTCAGGCAAACGGGCGCAAGCCTGAGCTTCCGACAGTATTTGAGAAAAAGGTGACCCTGCGCGCCTCGGGAGTAAGTCTGAAAACCATAATTTCCGAAATCGGCGGGATAACCGGGTATAACGTTGTTTATGATCCTGATATTGACTCCAATAGCAGTGTGTCGCTTGATACGCGGGATGTTCCTGTCTGGCGGGCGTTAAATACGCTGCTTTTCCCTTTAAACTACGGATTTAAGCTCAAAGATAACGATTTGGTAATCATTTCCAGGGAGACGCGCACCTTTAAGCTTACTTTACCGCCGAATACGCAGACATTCTCCGATGCTGTGAGCAACGAATCCTGGACAAAAGCCGACGAAACGAACACTTCCTCCGGTACGAACGACAACTCCAATATGAACATAAAGGTCGGGGCAAGGGTTTTTGTGGAAAGCAAAGAAGACGGGCTTTCCTTTTGGAAAGATATGGAACTGAATTTGTCCAAGATGGTTTCTCCAACAGGCAGGTTTTCGTTCAATAAACTCGCAGGCCTGGTGGTTGTAAGCGACAGCCCGCAGGTGCTGGATAAGATAACCGGTTATATCGAGCTTGTTAACGCCGAGGCCGATAAACAAATACTGGTTGAAGTAAAGATACTGGAAGTCACCTTGTCCCGGGAAAACGCTTATGGAATAGACTGGAATGCTATTTACAAGAACATAGGGGGCATAAAACAGGTGAGTTTATCTTCAGATTTCGCGGCGCAGAATATTGCTTCTACCGGACTGTTTACGCTTACTGCGGCAGGCCCGAATGCCGATTCGGGGAGCGGATCCAACGGATTAAGCGCGCTTATTAAAGCGCTTCAGGCGCAGGGGCGAGTTGAGGTGGTTTCACAGCCGAAAATAATGCTTCTTAACAACCAGGCAGCCATGGTTCAGGTGGGGACCGTTACCAGTTATGTTTCCGATACCACTACTACCACCACCCAGGCCGGTATTGCTTCCACCAGCGCCACGACCGACCAGGTTCAGGAGGGAGTCTCCTTAAGGTTGATGGCAAGCATCCTTGATAAGCAGATACTGGTGCAGCTTACGCCTGTGGTGACGACATTGGATCAAATAAGAAGCATTGATATGGGCTCCGGCACGACTATCGAAGCCCCCAAGACCTCAACGAAGTCTATGCATACCCTGGTTAAGATCAAAGACGGTGAAACCATCGCGGTGGGCGGTTTAATTACCTCTAAGGACAATAATATTGAGAAAGGCATACCCGTTTTGCGTGATCTACCGTTTTTAGGAAGGTTCTTTGAATATAAGAGTAAAACACATACCAGGACAGAGCTGGTAATCTTCATAACACCTAAAATATTGTAAAAATGAACTATTTAATATTTGATAACGATATTTATTACGATATAGACGGGAAAACAGGCGTTGCCGTCCGGAACGAGGCGCAGGCAATTTTTAGAGTGGCGCCGATGGAAGTATCGGTTGCGGTTATCGAGACACTGCAAAAGCAGGTCGCGGCGCCTGAGAAAGCGCCGTACCGGAAAGAAGAGGCTATCGCTTCGGCGTTTTCCGGGGAGTACCTGGTTCAGTCGGAGAGAATAGCGGAGAACTTATTCCAGGCCGTCGCCGTTGAAAAACGCAAGATCAATGAGGTCTATAAATACCTTGGGGTGGAAAATGTCCGGCTTGTGGTGCCATACGCGGCAGCCTTAAGGGAGTTCCTTAGGAATAACAATATATCCGGAGAAAAGGCGAGAATAATCTTTTTGGATCATTTGGGCAACCAGGTTCTGCTTACTATCTTTAACAAGGAAGCATTTACCACTCCGCGGCCGCTGTCGACAGTTCTTCGGCAGATCACCAGGGAACTGCTTCGGAGCCGGGAAAACTACCGGGCGCAAAATAAACTCGGCGCGGAGACCGGTTTTCAGATAGTTACCAACAGCAAAGAGATAGTCGATGAAATAGTTTCCAACGGTTTGGAGGCAAAGGAGAATATTATTTTTTTGCAGGATACCTATCCGGCATTGACCGGGCTCAAACAGGGCAGGTTTTCAATGCATTACATGCTGCCGGAACAGTTTATCCGTTTGAGGCGGATAAAAGAGGCCAGGAAACGCGTTTCGTGCTTTCTTGTGATGCTTAGTGTGCTGGCGGCGGCGGTAGTCATGTTTTTAGGGACTCTGGGACTGAATAAGTCCGCTTCCGCGCGTTTAAAGAACTTGCAAATTGAAGAAGCCTCTTGCGATGAGGTGTTAAAGCGTGTCTATCGGGAGAAATACCAGGATATCCTAAGGCACGGGAAAAAGGTTAATTTCCCTTATCTGATGGGTGTGTTTATTGAGTCAATGCCTTCCGGATATACGCTTGAGTCGGCGGTCATTCAATGTTATCCCGGCGGCCGATACAGTTTTGAGGCAATCGTGTTCCTGGAAGCGAAGAGTGAACCTTTTGCCGGAATGCGCCTGAATGCGGCCTTCCGGCGCGCGAGGATAGAAAACATTCTGCTGAAAGACAATCCGGGGCTAAGGGTGGCCCTGGATATCATTTAAAACGAAGGAGGTGCAGGGTGTCGTTTATTATCGGAAAAATCACGCGCAGGGTGAGCAAGCAGCATAACGAGTATTTTGTGGGCAAAGTCTGCGGTATGCCGGTAAGGGGGTCTTGGGCAAAGAAAGGGCAGGATGATTTATGCATATTCCTGGACAAAGAGAAGATTGATTTTCTATCTAAGAAAAACCAAACCGCTGTTGAGCAGGGAACTCAGGAGGGTCCCAAGGAGTAGCGGTTAAAACCGGAGTGCGGCCGGCCCGGCTTGTTTTGGAAGCCGCCGGCCTGCTCCTTAAACTTTTAAAGATTATGCGAATAATAACTTTTCTCTTCTGGATACTGATTTCTGCTTTGCTGGTTTTGTTATGTAATCTTACCGCGAACACGCGCGTTCTTAATGGCGGGATAAAAAGATCTACCGCGGCTATCAACGCGCTTAGGAATGAACAGGATGCGCTGTCCCGGTATCAAAGCGAAAACCCTCTTTCGCTGGAAAAACTATATCTGGAATTATTCAACCGCGCGAAAGACATTTCGTTCTATTACCGCGTCGGCGGCGAAGTAAAGATTAACGGCGCAAGGGACCTCGTGGATATCCGTGAGTTTTTCAAGGAATCACAGTATAAGGGGATAAAGTATGTGGATGTTTTATGCCGGTTTGAGTTAAAAAGGCGGCAGGATGTCTGTCTGTTGAATGAGTTTTATAAGATGTTTAGCTCTATGCCTGTGGACGTTTTAGAGGCGCGGCTGGAGAAGAACGCCTTTAATTTAACCCTGCGGCTTTACGGAATCCAGAACTAAGGAGGAAAGACTAAAATGAAAAAGTTCCTGTTCATATTACTGGTTGTGTTCGCAGCCGGACTAAAATGCGCATATTGCCAGGATAATCTTCTGGCGGTTGATAAGATTGGCGGCAGTTTAAAACCTCAAGCGCAGGAAGATGCGGCTATTCCCCAAGCTTCACCTCCGGAGAAGGCTGAAACGCTTGCCAACGAAACGGCGGAGGCGGATGATTTCGAAAAGAATTTCGAGAAGATAAGAGCTTACCGGGAGGTGCTGGAAAATAAGCAGAAGGAACTTGAAGTGATCAGGCTTGACCTCGAGAAAAGCGACCTTATGCTGAAAAAGAAGCAGGCGGAGAAAGAGATATTCGAGATCGATAAAGTCCTTCCTCAGGTCAAGGCGGATGCCGTTTCTGCGGGAGATTCTCTTGTTACGGAGGTGAAAGAGCAGTTGGTGGATGCCGCGGATATAAAGATACTGCTTTTGCTGATAGCGGATGATTTGAGAAAAGGAATGATCAGTCTCAAAGGCGTTCCTTACAGTTTTAAAGAAGGGGATTCCATCGCTGCAAAATTAACCGTGGAAGGGATTGATGCCTCGGGGGTTGTTTTTCGGCAGGTTGACGGAAGCATCCTGAAGCTCAACTTCATAAACTAAAATGCCTGTACAGGGAATCGGAAACATCCTTTTGAACGCCGGGGCAATCAGCAAAGAACAGCTGGAGTTCGCCCTGACGATACAGAAGAATACCGGCCCGGGACAAAGGTTGGGGCGTATTCTCAAACATTATAACTTCGCAAGCGACGAGGAAATCGCCAGGGCCTTAAGCAAGCAAGTCGGCTGGAGGTATTTTAACAGGAAATACGTTTTGAACATCCCGGTAATAGAAAAGATCGGGCTGGATTTTCTCTTGGACAGGGTGTTTCTTCCTGTGGAAGCCGATAATGGGCTGAGTTTTGTTTTTGCCTATCCTTTTGATACCGAGGCGACCGATTTCCTGGCAAGCGAAGGTTTGCGCGGAAAAGAGTGTTATATCGGGAGCGAAAGCG
>JAQTTQ010000026.1 GCA_028710685.1 Candidatus Omnitrophota bacterium
ACCAATACAAATGATTTAAAATTATTTTTCATGTTCCCCTCCTTAATTAACGCTGCCTCTGGCGGTTAGCGTTTAATTAATCCTGCGCAGTGCGCAGGATCTTCTTTATTTTTACTCGCTATCCTGCTGACCCGTAGCAGGGGACGTGCTGATATGGTGCTGCACGCCGGCATATAAAACTGTAACCCCTTCTTTACTTATATCTATTACATCTATATTATCTAATGAATCTCCTACCTTCATTACCTTGTTATTAATTATCGCCTGCTTAGGATTTCCCTGCCATATTACCCCCTGCACATTTAAGACAGGTAAAGATACCGGCTCTGCAACAATAGGCTCTTCTGTCTTTTCAGGCTTATCTTCAGTGCTTGATATTGGCTGTTGAAAGGGGTTACGTAAACCCCTTGCCTTATATTCAATGCGCGGCCTTTCTATTATCCTGCCGGTGCCTTTATTAGATGCTTCAGCTTCAGTCAACTGCTGGCCGATATCAAAAGCATAGCCATTTAAAATAAAAACAAGGCTCAACAATAAAAACGCCGTTATATACCTTAATATTTTATTCATCATTGTAACATAGCCACCGCGCTCACACGCAGGCTAGCCTTCAGTTCTTTGTCATTATTATAAGAAGGCGAATCTATACTGAGACTATCTACCATATAAACACTTTCAAAAGATTCCAACTTGTTAACAAAGCCAGCCAGGCTGTCGTAATCAGAAGCGGTAACCGAAAGCTCAAAAACAAGCTTTACATACTCAGAAGTTTCTTCCTGCCCTGAAGGTTTTATAGCGATAACCTTAACCCCTTCTTCGCTGGCAAGGTTAGTAATATCAGACATAGATAAGTTCGTATCTCTCCTTGCCAGAAGCTTTTCATAAGAGCTTAGGTCTTCGGAGAGCTTATTGATAACGGTAAGGGTCTCATTTTTCTTATTTTCCTCGGCTATCTGCGATTTTAAATTTTCAACCTCGGCCACCTTACCTTTATAAATGTTAAAAGCGATAATTAGGGATAAAATAAGTACGCCTATGCTTGCAATCTGATTCTTTCCTTTATTTATAAAACCGGACATATCCATTTTACCTTCCCTCTTTAAAGTTCCTGCAGGACAGCGAAAAACTGGTTACATAAACCTTATCAACCTGAACCTGATTAATGGAAGCTATGCTTAAATCGGTAAAATATTTGGCGAATACTAAATCCAACCTTAAATTAGTGAGGAACTTATTTACTGCCTCAAACTCCTTATCGCTATTCTTAAGGTAGCATAACCCTTCAAGAATAAGCTCGGCCTTGCCATCCCCTTTCTTGTCCAAGACGAGCTTAGTAAGCCAGATCCCAGAGGGAATAGAGCGGGGTATAGAATCCAAGGCCTCAGTAACATATAGCTGTTTTTTTATTAAATCGTCCAGCTTACTTAACCTTATCCTGTATTTCTCGCTGATATCATTGAACCCCTGCGAGGAAAGATTATTGTCTATATTTTCAACCTTAATCCTGCTGCTTATTACATTATTCAGTTCATTTTGAAGCGGGATAGCCTGATATATCCCGTAGCCAAAGGCAGCAGCGCAGATTAAACCTCCGAGAATAACCATACGGTAATCAATCTTTACAGACTTAAAGAGCGAAGCTGTATCTATTCTCATTCCGGGCGTACCTACTTGAGGCCCCTGCGCCTTCCTCTCGGCCAGGTTAATTTTCACATCGTCGGCAACTGTATTACATAAAGAAGCCCCGTAGCCCTTGATAAGCCCTGATGAATAAGCAATTGGCTTGCCTATTAATTTAGAGGAATCAATCACTCTGCTGGCAAAACCTAACTCCTTCAAAGATGCCTCTACCTCATGATACTGATCCCGGTTAGCAAAAACAAAGAAGTTTTGTATATTCTTCCCCGGAAATTTACGCTTGTAATAATCTAAAGATACGCGTATCTCCGCGTTTAGCTTCTCTAAAGAAACAGGTACCTGCGCCTGCCCCTGGCCAAGGTCATCGGCTAACCCAAGGCTTAAATTTATATCCCGGTTAAACAGAGGGAAACCGTTCTCCGTAACCGCAAAGTTTATTTCATCGCCATCACCGGAATCAACACAGAGCAAGCCCATTACACCTTTGTCCTTAACTCCGCTTAGCTTGAGCACCCTGGCAATACTAAAACCTGAATATTCAATGCGGGATATCTTGATATTAAGCTGGTTAAAAATAGAAAAATACTTATCCAGGATCTCTTTTTTTATACCTACGAATAATACGGTATTAACGTGGCTGGACTTTTCAAGAGTAACCTGGTAATCGGAGATAAGCTCTTCGACTTTAAAGGGGATATATTTCTTAGCCTCGAAGCTTATTGCCCCGGCTATCTCATCCTTAGGCAAGTTCGGTATCTCAAAGGTGCGCACAATAAGGTCCTTCCCGGAAAGGGAAAGGACTGCCTCTTTAGCCTCAACCTTATTCATCCTCAAGGCTTCATTGATAAGCGCCACTATCTTTATCTCTAAGGGGACCTTATCTTCTAAATCCGAACCCTGCACATCAGAAAGAGGAATTCTTATGAAATTATTTAACTTCTTCCCCTTAGCTGCTACGATATCTACTGATTTAGGGCCAAAATATACGCCTAGGGCATTCATTATTTCTCTCCTGACCTGGTTAAGCGCTTGCGGCTCTTAATCCAATCGTCAATGTCTTTACGCTCAAACCTCCAGACTCCGCCTACCTTAATACCGGAGATCTTACCCTGATTAAGCCAATTATAAATAGTCTGCTTCTTTAACCTAAGGTAATCCGCTAATTCATCAATATCTATAAGCCTTGCCATATTTCTATCTAGTTTCTCCCTTGTAAAAGAGTGGATTTAATTAAAACATAACAGAGTTAACTTGTCAAGTGTTTTTTTATGTTCTTCATTATAGACTTACTCAGACTTACTTATAGTTACACTCTTCCCGACGATGATTTTAAGGGCTTTTACATAAATAGGGACAGCGACCTTTTAAATAAAAAAATGGTGGCTGTCCCTATTTTATGGGGTGTAGGAGTAATCGGTCTTGATATCCAGGCGGGTAACGGTGTTACTCAAAGCGCTATCACGAGGGTATATTCTTATCTGTATACGGTATGGTATATCTGCATCAGTTGGAATAGTGTAATCAGGAACACCCGGCAATGTATCAATACAACCCCGGTGGCAAGCATATTTAGATGCCCCACCCGGGGCATTAGCGGTCCATGCGCCGGTTCTAAGCCTCTCAAAGGCATAATTAATCATACCCCTGCCGGCATAATAAGCCTTAATACGGGAAACTTTGTGATGGGTAAGGCGTGATTGACTGGAGATTATCCTTAAGATTACACCGGATAAAATAACCACTAAAAGTATGGTAGCTAAAACAACAAAGAGTACGACTCCCCTTTTCTTATTGCCCATCTTTTCTAAGGGATACGCTGTATTCCTGACCGCTCTGATCCAAGACAACATGGCCCTCCCGGGCAAGCCACCCTAAGCTCATTAGAACATTGTCGCGCGTCTTATCTATACCGTTAACTAACTCTGAAAGGCTTACCTCTCCGTGCTGATCAAGGTAATGCCAAATCTCACCGGCAACAATACCAATTTCTGTAATCATCTTCCCCCTCCATCTTTTAATTTTATAGCAAAACCCTCTGAAGTCAACTATTTTTTTATATTAGACTCAATCCAGTCAACCCTCTCTTTTGCATAGGTGGCACTCTTACCATTTATCAAAAGGGTTTGTTTATAATACTTTAGCGCCTCCTTAAAATTCTCCTTATCTTCATATATGCGGGCAATCCTTAAGAACGCCCTCTCCTTAAATTTATCATCCCAGGATACCTTTATATACCACTCCAGCGCCTGCTCAAAGCTGCCTCCTGACTCCAAAGACTCTGCCAAGGCAAACGTAGAGAGGGATTTCAATTCAGGGCCTGCATACCCTAAAGCCTTCTTAAAGTTTTCTGCTGCATCCAGGGGTAAGCCCCTGGCAGAGCAGATCAACCCCATGGAATAATAGGCATCTGCGACTAATACGCTTTTAGGAAAGTCCTCAACCAAAGAGAGAAAATACCTGGCTGCCAAATCCATTTCATCCTGCTGGTAATAATAACCTCCCAGCCAGAAGATTACGCCTGCCGTCAAATCCGATCCGGGATACCTTGAACGCAAGGCATTAAAACGGGAGAGCGCCTCAGCCTCTTTACCCAGATGATAAAACGAATCCGCCATGGCATATTCTGCCTTTTGCAGCAATAGAGGGTCTTGGCTGCGCGAAGTAACATCCCTAAAGCATTCTATAGCCCGGTTAAAATCTCCTATTTTATAATAACTGCTCCCCAATAGATAGGATACCTCAGGCAAAGACCCTCTCCCCTTAAATTCGCTGCGCAGCTGCTCCAATATCTTTAAAGAAGAACCGTAATCCTCTTTCTGGAAATAATCCAGGCTTAGCGCATAAGAGGCCGAAGCGATGCGGGAGATTATATAATCTTTATTCTGGTTGTCCGGGTAACTGGTTAATATGCCCTTATAGGTATCTATCGCTGCGCCATATTCTTTTAAATCCTGAAGAATATCACCAGCCCTCATTAACGCCCCTGCCTTAACAAGATTATCATCGCTGGCCTTTACTGCCTTCTGAAATTCTTCGGATGCCTCCCTTAACCTGCCCTGTTTTAATAAGGCATCTGCCTTGCCCAAAAGTAAGGCCTCCAAACCTTTACTATCAAGGCTATCTTCGCTGATATTCATAAATTCATCTTCGGCCTTCTTATAATCTTTAAGTTTAAGATACGACCATCCCAGCCCCAGGCGCGATAAAAGCTGCATTTTTATATCGGAGCTTTCTTTTATTGCCTTCTTAAATAAGTCAACAGCCTGGAGGGCATTATCAAGATAATACTCTGACTCCGCAAAGCAGAAATACAGATACGCCAGGCGCGGCTTATCCTTGGAGAAGGATTTAAGCAAAGGCTTAATCCTCTCTTTAAGCGCAGTATAATCCTTAAGGCTATACAAGCATTCCACAGCCTTAAAGGAAGCATCTAAAGCTTGGGGCTCTTTCGGGTATCTCTCTTCCATCAGCTTAAAATAATCTAAGGCCTCATTAAATTTTCCCTCTTCAAACAAAGACCAGCCCAATGAGTATAAGGCTAAAGGGGTATAAGATGAATTGGGAAAACCATCTATCACCTTACGGTAGGCTTCTGCTGCTTTGGGGAAGTTATTACCCTTAAAATAAACCTCGGCAATCCAGTATAAAACCGCATCCTTTATCCTTTCAGCGGAAGGCTTATCTAAAAGGGCTTCAAGCCTCTCCTGAGCCTTAGGCAATTTATTCTGAAGGAATAAAGCCTCGGCGAGCAAAAGCTCAGCCTCTCCGGCCCTCAGCCCCTCGGGAAAATTATTTAAGTAACGCTCCAGAAGGCCTATACTTACCTCATAGTAAGCATCTTCAAAGGATTTTCTTGCCAGAAAGAAAACCTCTTCCTCATCCTGTACTTGCGCATAAGTGAAATTAACCCAACAGGATGAGCTCACTATCAATATCAGGAATATTATTCTAAGATATTTAAACATATATAACCTTTTTGAGGAAATTTCCGGTATAAGATTTATTATTCCTGGTTAATTCTTCCGGGGTACCGCTTCCTACTAACATCCCGCCCATATCCCCTCCCTCAGGGCCCAAATCAATAATATAGTCGGTGCTTTTTATAACCTCCAGGTTATGCTCAATCACTATAACGGTATTGCCCTTATCCACCAGTCTCTGTAAAACTACAATAAGCCTCTCTACATCGGCAAAATGCAATCCAGTAGTTGGCTCATCCAATATATAAAGGGTGTTACCGGTTGAGCGCTTGCTTAATTCCCCGGATAGCTTGATCCTCTGCGCCTCGCCTCCGGAAAGGGTAGTTGCTGCCTGCCCCAGCTGTATATAGCCTAATCCGACATCATAAAGGTAAGCAAGCGCATTATTGATCTTTGGGATATTCGAGAATAAATCTATTGCCTCTTCTACGGTCATCTCTAAAACCTGGGATATGGTCTTACCCTTATACTTAATATCCAGGGTAGCATCGTTAAACCTTAACCCTTTACATAAGGAGCATTTTACATAAACTGCCGGCAGGAAATGCATTTCAATCTTCTTAATCCCATCCCCCTGGCAGGCCTCGCAGCGTCCGCCCTTAACATTAAAAGAAAATCTTCCCGGGCCATAACCCCTGGCCCTTGATTCAGGCAAAAGGCTGAAGATCTCGCGGATATGGTTAAATATTCCTGTATAGGTGGCAGGATTTGAGCGCGGGGTTCTGCCTATAGGAGACTGATCCACCACAATAACCTTATCAATATGCTCGCGGCCTAAGATCTTTTTAAAAGCACCGGGTTTTTCTTTTGCCTGATAAAGCCCCTGTGCCAGCGCACGGTATAATATATCATCAATAAGGGTAGACTTGCCTGAGCCGGAGACTCCGGTAATACCGATAAATACCCCCAGAGGAAACTTTACATCTATATTCTTTAGATTGTGTTCCACGGCCCCCTTAATCTCTAAACACTTTCTTCCCTTAAGGCTTCTGCGCTGGATTGGCAGGCTAATCTTAAGCTCTCTCCTTAGATACTTAGCAGTCAATGATTTCTCATCCTTTAATAATTCTTCCTGGGTACCGGCAAAAACAATCTCTCCTCCGTGCCTTCCTGCGCCCGGGCCTAAATCAACGATATAATCCGCGAAACGTATGGTAGATTCGTCATGCTCCACCACAATTAAGGTATTTCCAAGGTCCCTTAAAGACTTAAGCGTAGATAAAAGCTTGTTATTATCCCTCTGGTGCAAGCCGATACTTGGCTCATCCAGGACATATAATACACCCACAAGCCCAGATCCGACCTGAGTTGCAAGGCGTATCCTCTGCGCCTCGCCTCCGGAGAGAGTAGAACTCTTTCTGTCTAAGGTAAGGTAGTCTAAGCCTACATCAATACAAAACTTCAGTTTACGGGTAATCTCTTTAAGCGCCTGCCCGGCAATCAATTTTTCCTTAGGGTTTAATTCGAGGCTGCTGAAAAAATGGTATGCCTCCTTAATCGGCATCTGCACAACATCCCAGATATTCTTATCTTTAAGCTTAACCGAAAGGCTCTCCCTCTTTAAGCGGGCGCCCTTACACAAAGGACAGGGGAGGCTGGACATAAATTTGGATATCTCTTCCTTTAAATAATCGCTATCGGTTTCATTAAAGAGCCTCTCTAAATGCGGGATTACCCCCTCAAAGGGCTTATTGCCGATGATCTCCTGGGTCCCGTAAAGTATGGCCTTTTGAAC
Organism: Candidatus Omnitrophota bacterium; assembly: GCA_028710685.1. GTDB lineage: Bacteria > Omnitrophota > Gorgyraeia > Gygaellales > Profunditerraquicolaceae > Sherwoodlollariibacterium. The sequence goes on from JAQTTQ010000026.1 coordinate 7,354, forward strand.
CTTTTTATCCAATTTATCAAAAGGCGTATCCAAGCTGAACCTCAACTTAGCGGATAGTTCACGGATAAGCCAACGGTAATAAAGTATATACCCCCTACCACCGCGTTTCCAAGGAGCAATAGCCCGGTCATTAATAGACTTTGACCTGTCAGGGATAATCAGGTCTGCATCAAACTTAAGCTTATTGCCTAAACCATTGCATTCGGGGCAGGCCCCGTAAGGAGAATTAAAAGAAAAAATCCTGGGCTCAACTTCAGCATAACTTATCCCGCACTTAGGGCAGGCATACTGCTCGCTGAAGAGAATGTCGGTTTGCGTATCCGCCCGGCTGATAATAACAACCCCATGCCCAAACTTAAGCGCGGTTTCAATGGAATCAGTGAGCCTTGGCCGAATCCCCTCCTTTATAGTAAGCCTGTCTACCACTACCTCAATGTTATGTATCTTATAGCGGGATAATTTTATTTTTACCGGCAACTCATAAACCTTGCCGTCTACCCGTACGCGCGCAAAACCTGATTTCTGGATGGAAAGAAATATATCCCGGTATTCCCCTTTTTTACCCTTAACTAAGGGAGCCAGGATATTTATCTGCGTACCGTCGGAAAAAGATAAGACCTTCTCCACGATCTCCTGGGCGCTCTGCCTCTCTATCGGCCCTAAGCATTTATAGCAATATACCCTGCCGATGCGGGCAAAGACTATCCTCAAGTAATCATAAACTTCAGTCTGTGTGGCTACGGTAGAACGGGGATTCCCTCCGGCTGACCTCTGCTCAATTGCTATAGCGGGAGAAAGCCCTGAGATATATTCCAGGTCAGGCTTTTGCAGCTGTTCAAGAAACTGGCGGGCATAACTGGATAGGCTTTCCACAAACCTGCGCTGGCCTTCGGCATAAATAGTATCAAAGGCAAGGCTGGATTTTCCTGAACCGGAGAGCCCGGTAACCACAATTAATTTATTGCGCGGAAGGCTTAAGCTCACATTCTTAAGATTGTGCTCCTTTGCCCCCCGGATAACTATCGAATCATTATTCATGGTGCCTTCCTTATTTACGCAAATTGCCTAAAACGCAGGATCCTGGACTTGTGCAATACATACTTTAGCATAGTCTTCAGTATTCCTAATCCGTATAAAACCGCCGGAAAGAATTTAATCGTCGAGGCCTCCCGGAAATAGCGGGTTTTTATAGGTATCTCCTCTATCTTCATATTATGCATCAACCCCTGCACGATTATCTCGGTATCAAAAACAAAATTATCGGAATTAGCGGTGAAATTAATTGACCTGAGATACTTAGCGCTGTAAGCCCTAAAACCGCTGTGGTATTCCGTGAGATAGGTCCCCAAGACTACATTCTCAAGAGCAGTGAGAAGTATATTGGCATTATGTTTCCATAGCGGCATGCCTCCCTCAAGGGCTCCCCCCTTCATCATACGGGAGCCAAAAACCGCGTCTGCCTTTTGATCCAAGATTGGCTTTACTAATTCAGGTATAGATAAAGGGTCATACTGGTAATCGGGATGGACCATCACCACAATATCCGCTTCCATTTCAAGGGCCTTGAGATAACAGGTTTTCTGGTTAGCGCCGTAACCTAAATTAGACTTGTGACTGAAAACCTTAAGCCCGAGGCGATTGGCAATGGCAACCGTGTTATCAGAACTGGCATCATCAACCAAGATTATATCATCAACGGTATCTTTAGGGATATCCCTAACCGTAATTTCGAGTGTTTTTGCGGCATTATATGCGGGAAGCACGGCTATAATTTTCATTTATTCTTAACAGCATAAACCTCAAGCTGATCTCCCAGGTTAACGGTTAAAAGAAACGAGCTTATAAAAGGCAGCCTATCAAGCAAGGGCTTAACCTTGGGCCTTATTTTAGAAGGTATTAATTTTAGCAAAAGGTAATTCAGACTGAAAAATCTTATATGCCGCGAAAACCTCACCGCCTTAAAACCGATGTCATTGAGTATCCTTGAAATAATACGCTTATTAAAATAATACAGGTGTGACTGTTTTATCCCTACCCAGTACCTTCCCATAAGCCTGCTTAGAAGGCTTCCGATATCCGGCGTAGATATAAAGAGCAGGCCGTCATCCCGAAGCACCCTCCCTGCCTCCGTAAGGCAGCCTAACGGGTCCATAAGATGCTCGATAGAATCCAGCATAACTATAGCATCAAAATACCCGGCAGGAAACTTCGCATCCTTAAGGTTTCCGCGGAATATGCCGATACCGAAGTTTTCTTTAGCGTAATTAACAGCCCAGGAGGATAGCTCCACGCCATAAACCTCCCAACCTAATTTTTTTGCCTCGTTTAGGAATATCCCGCTGGCGCAGCCGATATCCAAGAGCCTGCCCGTCTTCTTAATGCGCGATAATTTATTAAGCAGCAGCCTTGCGGACTTTGCCCGCCCTTTTTCTTCTGCCAAATAAAGGCTATCCTCCATTGTCTCATAGGCCTTATGCAGGTAATCCGCATCCGGCTTGGGAAAAAGATAAGCCAGGCCGCAACTGCGGCACTTCAAAACCTTGGCATCTGAGAAACAAAAATCATCCTCCGAGATGCTATAAAGTCTGCGCCGGCTAAAAGAAACACTGCCGTTACTTAAGGCATAAAGCACTTCAATATCGCTAGAATTACAATAACCGCAGGTTACTCCCGGCATCTTATTACCCCAAGGTTTATCACAGTATAGCTATTATTGCCTGACTTAGCCTGAATAATGCCGCCGCTCATATTATCGATAAAAACTACGCTTATATTAATATCATCAGGGGATTCTTCAGGCATATATATGCGTACCTTCTCCTTGTAGGAATCTCCCTTTTCCCAGCTGTGCGTGGGAAAAATCCTATAACAGATAGGATGCACCAGCCTCCTGATGACCCTCCCCTCTTCTGAAGTAATTTCTATCAACATCTGAATATCCTTATCGGTCTTTTCCAGGGACTGCCAGTAGAAAACCGCCTCCAGGGCCTCATCAGCGCAATAATACAAAAAGTTTGCCTTAATAAGGATGAGGGAATCCCCCACCCTTAGTATTTCTTTATACGATTTATCCTGCCTGGCAGTTAGTTTACTGCAGATAAAATCTGCATCCGAAGGACTTTTCTCAAGCAAAACAAGGGAATCAACCATATCAAGAAGCCTCCAGCGCGAACCCAAGAATATATCCTGCAGGTTCTTGTACCCTTCTAAAGAATAAAACCCGCTGAAGGTAAGCCAATCATTAAAATCAATAACCGCATATTCAACATCCTGTGCCAGGGCATACTTTTTATCCGAAAGGGTATGAAAACCCATATAGGCATGATGCAGAGAATAGAGATTTTTTCTATTAGCTAACCGGGGGAGGAATTCGAAGGTGGCCACCGTACTTGCCGAATCAGGAATCCGGGCTATGAGGCGCTCTTTATATACATCCAAATGGTCCTTTTTATAATAACCCTTTATACGCCAGGCCTCATTTAAATACGGGCCAAAATAAACAGCGCAGAAGATGATAAATGAAATAAGCGCGGATTTCAAAACAAAGGCATGCCTATTGACAATTCTCAGAGTTAAGAGCGCCTTTATCCCGTAAATTGCGGCAAAAAAAACAAACGGGATAAGTTCGGCGGTATAATGATAGGATATACTCAGATCAGAAGGCCTTATGGAAAGCATATGCTGCAACAAAAATGGGGCCAAGGGAAGCATCCTGACCCATGATAAAAACGGGGTAAAAAGCACCGGGAGAAAAAGCAGGAATAAATACCAGAGGCACTCCTTACGAAAAAGAAAACTTAAGGCAGGGCCCGGGTTTAAAAGCGCCTGCCAAGGACTTTTACCTAAATGGCTGTATAAGCTGGAAAACTGTACGGTGTTCTGATTGAAATAGCCCATAAGGATAAGGGCGGGGATTAAATAAAGCGCTGCCATACCTAAGGGGATAAATATCCATTTCTTCGGCTTCCTCTCAAATGCCGCCATCACCCCAACCATAATAATAGCTAAAGGTATATTTTCCTGGCAAAGCATAGCCAATATTGAAGCGGCTATAAATAGTTTAAGCCGGCTAAAATCATAGGCATAGAGAGAGAGTATAAGAAAGAAAGTGGCGAATGCAGTAGGATGAAATTCAAATAGGTTTACAAAGGCAAGCCCGGGATATAAAAGGTAACCTGAGGCGATAATTAAAGCAAATCCCTGATTTATATGTTTTCTGGCGATAAGATAAAGCGGAATTGCGCCCAAACCAAGCAATAAAGACTGCAGTAAAAGCAAGGTCAGGGGATGAGGAAATAAGGCATATAAAGGGGCCAGGAGGAAGAAAATCGGCTGCATATGGTTACCTAAGAAAGGTATGCCTAGAATCGAATTGTAGATTGAACCGTGGACTATATTCCAGGAGGTAAGGGCATGCACTGCCAGGTCAAAATCCTGATAGGAAAAAGAATTATATTTAAGTACGGATAAAAAACTGAAATATAAAATGTAAGCTGATACAAAAACTAAAAGCAGGCCTAAGGATGTTCTTTCCTTCATCTTTTCTCTCTGGTATTTTGGTTAGATTATAGCAAAAAGATAAACCCCTGTAAACACGGTAAACCTATAAAGAGTCTACAGGGGCTTATCTTTAAGAAAGCGGCGTTACTTCTTTTTCTTCTTTCCGCCTCTTTTCATCTTGGCGCAGGATACGTCGCCTTTTTTATCAAGGAAATACAGGTAACCCTCTTTTCTCTTGATTCCGCATTTGGCTACCTTCTTTCTCCCGCCGCCTTTTTTAGAACCTCTAGCCATCTTGGCGCAAGAGACATCACCCTGCTTGTCAATAAAATAGAGGAAACCTTTCTCCCTCTTGATTCCCAGCTTCACTAATTTCTCTGCCATAGTCTTAATTCACCCCCTTCCCTTTGTTTAATCATGTGCCGATTACAACCGGCTCCAAAATCCTTTTCAATGTAGCCACCGCTGAAAGTACCGCCAGATAACTTGTCTTAGGATTATCCGGGTGCAGAATATTCTCGGTGCGCGTTGAGATATCGCCTGCGGCGGATTCAATTTTTATTTCATGTATGTTTCTTAAGGCCTTAGGCGAAGCAATAATCCTGACTTTAGTATTAGCTATCCCTATCCCGGATAAACTTAGGACCGCGGCAACATTTATGTTTTGAGGAAAATATCTAACCGCATCTTTAGCCTTCCCGCAAAACAAAACCTTTTCACCTTTAATCCGGTTTAAATCTATGCCTTTATCTTGGACGTACTTAACCCCCTTAAAACCTGAAGGGTTCTTCGTAGTAGTAAGCGTTACCTTCCTGATTTTTCCTATATTTGCCGCCTTCAGGGCATCAATCCCGGATATGGCGCCGCTTGGAATATAAATCCTGCAGTTATTACGGACAGCCAATCTGGAGAGCGCCTTAAAACCCTTAACTATCCCGCCCACACTCATAATCATAACACTTTTTCCGTCAGATAAAACCATTTTAGCAATCTTAAAGGAGGCATTTGCAGAAGCCGCCTCAATCACCAGGCCTGATCTCTTGATTAAGGATTCCAGGCTCCTTAGCGCTAAATGCCTTCTTTTAAGTTTCTTGGCTAAGGCTTCGGATTTTAAGCTATCTAAATCATAAAGGGCAACCAATTCCGCCTTACCAGAAAAATTCTTAAATATGGCCCTGGATAGCGAACTACCTATTGCCCCGCAGCCTACAATGCCGATCTTTATTTTCTTCATTTTCTTAAAAGGTTATCTATCAACCTGGTTTTGCCTATCCATACTGCCAAGGCTATCAAGAAACTGCCTGCCACTTTCTTTAACGGCTTTAAGGTGGCCGGATCTACTATTTCTATATAATCAATTTTAGCGGATTGCATATTTTCTATGACGTGGCGCATCTTAAGAATAATCCTTTTTGTATCAGAGGCCCCGTTTTTAATGAAAAACTCGGCTAATTTTAATGACTGCGATAGAACAAGAGCATCCTTTTTTTCTCTCTCGCTCAAATAAGCATTCCTTGAGCTTAGGGCCAGCCCGTCTTTTGAACGCGCAATCGGCATAACTTGAACTTTTACCGGTATATGCAAATCCTCAATCATTCTTCTGAGGATAACCGCCTGCTGGGCGTCTTTTTGTCCTAAGTAGAGAGTACCCGGCTGAACAATATTTAAAAGCTTAGCTACGATTGTAGCCACTCCGTTAAAATGCCCTGGCCGGGATTTACCGCAAAGAACTTCGC
>JAQTTQ010000071.1 GCA_028710685.1 Candidatus Omnitrophota bacterium
AAATCATCTATATCACGGTCGCAAATCTGGCAGTGGTATTTCATCTGATACAATCCGCTCTCCAAACGCAGACTAGCTGGTCGCAGAAATTACGCGCTGAACCAAAGCAGTCAAAATTACCCTCTTTACGCTGGATAGTCTTTATTAACTCTTTTTTAGAGAGCCTCCATGTGTCTCTAATTCCTAAGTTTTTAGCTCTTTTTTCAATCTCTGAAAGCCTCATTTTCAAGCATCCCCCCTTGTTAAATCTTTTTATATTAAACCTTAGTAACTATATCGTGCTGGCGCACCCTGGAAGTTACCAGAAGCCCTATCTCCTGCCCGGGCTTGGCAGAAGCTATATCCACCCGGTCTATCTGCATAGAGCCTATAACCTGGGTAAAATCAGTGGTATGCCCCTTAATTTTTATCCTATCCCCTACTGCAAGAGGGGCCTTTAACTTAATTACAGCAGCTTGAACATGCGGGAAATAATGTGTTATCGCTCCTACAACCCCTTCTTTTTTCCCGGTTTTCTTGACCTTTTTTGTTGTTTTCTTAGATACTTTTAGTGCGCTCTTTTTACCTAGTTTCTTCCTTATAGTTTTTTTCTTTACAACCTTTTTCTTTTGTACAACCCTTTTCTTTAATTTCTTAACGACTTTTTTCTTTTTCTTAATCATAGGTCGCCTCCCTATTATTTGGCTTTGATCTCAACCAGGGAATCCACAGAACCATATGGGTTTACTTCTTTTAATGGGTTGCTCGAGTCTTCAATCCAATTTCCGTCAATTACAAACCGGTAGCGGTATTTACCGGTATTTAAATTAATCCTTTTGCTCCAGGTACCGTTATTTTGCATCATTCTTCCTGATTCGTTAATCTGCCAGTTATTGAATTCTCCCACCAAGAATACATCCTTTGCCTCAGGAGAAAATACGGAAAACATAACTTCCGTTAACCTGGGAAGCTGCTCTTTAAGGATTTCATTCATCCTTTTTTCTAAGACTAATGCTGGCGTGGGTGTTTTCTCCTGCGTAATAATCTCTCTGGATAGGCTGAAATAATCTTTGGCTCCGCGGCAATATTTATCGTAACTGAATACATGGGTACCCTCATTCTGCGCTTCTTTGAGCTTTACGTTTACATGTATAATATTATTGAATAATTTATCCTTAAAATCAGCCTTTATTCTTTCCAGCATCTTAAATGAATGCGCCAGGCGGGAGTCGAAATTAGTGACTAATACCTTAAATTTAACTTCGTGGTTTAGGCGGTCGCGGACAAGATTCACTATGCTAATCAGCTGATCAAGCCCCTCAAGGGAGAATCGGCTTGCCTCAACCGGGATTATTACCTCGGATGAAGCGCGGATGGCGTTTATAGTCAGTATCCCCAAATTAGGAGGGCAATCAATTAATATATAGTCGTAATTATTGCGGAAATTCCTTAAAACATCCATAAGGCGCGATTCCCTGCCTATCTCACCGGCTAATTCCTGCTCTAACGTACTTAAAACAATACTGCTTGGAGCGATATCAAAATCAGGGCTTATATTCTGTACGATTCCTTCGAGTTTTGTTTTTTGATGGGCTATTTTCGATAATACGTTATATATGCTTAAGGGGGCCTTGATATTTAAACCTAACGTTGCGTGTGACTGGGGATCCAAATCGATTAAAAGGACCTTACGATTATTGGTAGCTAATGAGGCTGCTAAATTAATTGCCGTGGTGGTTTTGCCGCAACCGCCCTTTTGATTAGTAATAGCAATTATACGCATAAAGGTTTCTCCTTTTGTTATTTTAAGAAGCGCACATTATCTAAGTACAAGATGCCGGATTCCTTACGGGTATTCCATTCCTCTACGGTGAAAGAGATACTCTGCATCTGCGACCAGTCGGTTATATTCTTAAAATCCAGAAAAGAAATCTTAAAGTCTTTCCATTTTGAGGGAATGTTTTTTACGTATACCTCAGATTTTTCCTTAAAAGAGTTGGTAAATTCTATGCGCATCGATATCGTATCCCGTGCGTCGGTATTCTTGATTGAAAAACCTAATGTTTTAAAGCGGTTTAAGTTAAGGCGGTTTAAGTTAATGGTAAAGGATTCTTTCTTTACGGGGTTAAAATTGAAATTTATCTTGGCCGGATCATGCAGGATAAATAACGCTGTTTCTGAAGGCAGTCCCTTTTTCTTGGGAGAAAAATAGGCCACACTAGAGCCGCCAACAAGAAGTAGAACCAAACCTATGACAAATAAATTATTATAAAGCCTAAGGTGTACTTTGGTTCTTTTCTTCTTTTTGCTTGAGGCGTCAAGATAGATCTTAGCTAAATGTTCGTAAATCTCTTTCTTGTCCATTTTTTATTCTTTATCTTATAACACAAAAGCCCTTAACTGTCAAGTAGTTAAGGGCTTCTTGATAAAACTTTATTTATTACTTATTTTGGCCTTTTACGGCTAATTTTCTTCTTCGGGTTCTTCTCTAGAGTCTGCTTTTTTCTCGGTAGCCTGCAGCCTTCGTTCTACCCGGCTATCATGCAAAACTTGCATTCTTTCTCGAGCAGCTTCCATATCCGGAGATTTCATCTCTGGCCTTTGGTATCCTGGTTTGGGTTCTTCCTGAGGATTAGTGCTTACTGAAGAGGTCTCTATTTGAGAATGTATCCTCTCGGTAGCCTGTAACCTTCGCTCCATCCGGCTATCATGTAAAGCCTGCATTCTTACTCGAGCTGCCTCCATATCCGGAGCTCCAAGGCTAGGTTTTTGTAGAGCCGGGTTACTTATTTGTTGTGTGCTTGCAAAGCTAGGTGTAGTGATTTGAGAACGTATATTTTCTGTAGCTTGAGCCCTCCTCTCCACCCGGCTATCATGCAAAGCCTGTGATTTCTGGCGCATAGTATCTATGTTCGGTGCTCCAAGGCTAGGTTTTTGTAGAGCAGAGTTACCTGTACCCATACCCGTTGAAACAACAGGAGTATTCAAAGATGTTTGGGTATTTACATTTACGCCTCTATGCTGGTTAATTTGAGGGTTAGCGGGAGTAGTTCGTCTTTCGGCAAAAACAAGGGAATAGCCGGAAAACAAAAAAAAGACCCCAAATGTTAATATTAGTACATTCTTCATAAGTCCTCCTTATTATCTTATTAAATTATAATCTATAGAGGCCTTAATTTCAAGGGCAATGTAGTTGTGCCAGAAAACGTTTTCATTTCCGAAGGTATGCCGGAGGATCTTTTTCAAGCAGCTTGTAGAGGTTTGTCAGGTGCATGCGGAATAGCCTATCAAAGGAACCGTCAGG
>JAQTTQ010000072.1 GCA_028710685.1 Candidatus Omnitrophota bacterium
AAATACCTGCCGGAAGCATGAACAAAGCGTAATGCGCCGGACTCAATAAAGATAGGAAACCGGTAGGGCCCAACAACTGAAAATAGTATCTCAACCTGACCTCATCGAAAAATACCCGGATAAAACCAGCCGGATCACGAGCGAGAGCAGTAAAATTATCCTTGATTGAAGGCCCGAAAGGAAGCCAGGCGTAATACTGGTATTGTTCCGCTCCCGGCGCACGAAAAAAAACAGGCATAACGAATTTCGTGAGAATGATCCAGTAAAGCAGGGCCGCGGCGGAAAGAATAAATCCTATCCTCCTGCTCTCTTTTCCGGTTATCGCGAATATGCCGAGTCCCAGCACCAGGAACGCGGCGTTCTCCTTGCATAACAGCATTAGCAGGCACATCCATACTGCTCCGCGGCGCCGGCTCGTAATCAGCAGATAGTAAGCATATAAAAGCAATAACGGCAGAAAACAATCGGTATGGAACTCGAACATCCCCGCTCCCTGTATGCCGCGGGAAAGAAAATACGCCGCAACAACGCCGAAAACCAATACTCTACTCTCCAGCCTTCGTTTGGCGATCAAATATAACGGTATCATCGCCGAAGAAAGCGCCAGCGCCTGCACCGCAAAAAGAAACCTGACATCCGGAAATATCCTATAGAATGGAGCCAGAAAAAGCAGGACCGGCTCGAAATGATTCCCGAGCGAATTACAATCCCCCATTATAGAAGAAACGAAAAAGCGGCCGTGCGCAGAATTCCAGATGATCTGCTCGTATATGGCGAGGTCGAAATTGCTGGAGTAGGAGTTGTAACGCGTAGTCGAAAGCAAAAATATGATACCCGAAAGAATAAATATTGCGGCTCCGAGCGCCTTCCATTCGTCTATTCGGCGCAAATTAGCGGCAATATCCGGCATGATATATCTTTTTTTATTTGCGGCTATATAGACGGAGGCGAAAAACAACGTTGCCGTAATCAGAAGAAAAGGAAATAACAAGGAAGCAGGTTTTCTAAAAAGAAAGGAATAGTTGGTAAAAAAAAGGGATAGACATAAAACAGTTCCGGCTGCGCCGAGGAAAAACAGCGTGGATGCGATTTTTCTACTGCGCGTGACCATATTTTTCCTTCACAACATCCTCGGCGTTCAACGGGGTTGAGCCATGTTTTCATCCTCCGCAGCCGTCATTCCCAGCAATATCCAGAATAACGTCGAAAGCTGAAGTGAATAAAGCTGTGTATCGAGAAAGCTGTGCGCCAGGAAACCCACGCATCCGGCAAGCAATGCCGCTTTCATTACGTCCCTGGAACGCCTTACATATTGCCACGCGGAAACAATGACAGATCCGGTGAAAGCAAGAAAAGCCAACAGAGAAAACAACCCCGACTCCACCCACATCTGTAGGTAACAGTTATGCGCGTAATAGGCCGATTTAAAATCGCTCGAAAAACTGGGGAAATAACTCATAAACGTTCCCAGCCCCCTGCCTACAAGAATATGCTCCTTAATCATCTGCCAGCAACTTTTCCATATTGAAAACCTTAACGCGTCACCTTCAGCCGAGAAGGTGAAGAGCATCCTGGCCTTGAAAGATGGTACTGATAGGATAAGGACTATGAAAAGAAGCCCAAAAATGCCGGCCTTCAGTAAAACTCGTCCGGTGACATTGCGTAACATAACCAGGAAGAGTAGCATAGCAACGGTAAAGTTAAGCCAACTGCCTCTGGAAAAGGTAAGAAGAAGCCCTGCGCCGATCACCACGCTCCATAATCCGAGAAACACTTGGGTTCTACGGCCGCGCTCCGTAAGAAACCTAGCGATGAGCAGGATGAGTATTATGGCAAGGTAACATCCTAAATCATTGTGACTGTTAAAAGAACCGGTAATTCCGTTAACGCCGGAGGCAATAGGAATAAGCAGCTTTCCCCTTAGGATGTCCTTTCCCTGCCATATCTGGGTAATGACCGAAATGAGTACCGAGAGAGAAGAAAGAATAAGGACCTGTATCCCTGCCGTCAGGCGTTTTCGCGAACGGAAGGTGTCGGAAGCGGCCAAAAACATAAGCGCATATTCCCCCCACTTTAAAAACCAGGCTTTAAGCCCGATGTTAAGGTACGCGCCGCAATTGAACAGGGAAAGAGCGAGAAAGAACATATACACAACCAGCAAAATAGCATGCCTGGTTTGGAAAAAAGATAAATCGCGTCTGATTGCAAGTTTCACCACCGACGATAAAAGGACTACGCCGAAAAAGGATTCTATCGCCGCCAGAGAGAAAGGCGCAGCCAATAATATCAAGCAGAACCCGTAAAACTGAAGATTATCGAAAAATCTGTATATTTTATCTTTATCCAGCATATTAGATATTAAGCCAAATTAGATAGATTTCCATTATTATAGGGAAAACAATCGAAAGGGAACGAGCTGGTTTCACGCACGGCTCCGGTCAATAAGCGCCCTCTCCTTTAAAAATGGCAGGTAGTGTCATACAAAGTATCTTTAAATCAAACAATAAAGACCAATGTTCGATATAAAAAAGGTCGTATTTAATCCTTTCTTCAAGGGAAGTATCTCCACGCCATCCATGTACCTGCGCCCAGCCGGTCATTCCCGCTTTTATTTTATGTCTCAGCATATAATTAGGCAGATGCTCACGGAATTTATCCACAAACACCGGACGCTCCGGCCTGGGCCCAACCAGGCTCATTTTTCCCCAAAGAATGTTGAAAAACTGCGGCAGCTCATCCAGTCCGGTACGTCTTATTAAAGCCCCTACCGGCGTCCGTCGTCTATCTGAACTGGACGTCCATACCGGCCCGCAGCTTTTCTCCGCGTCCACGCGCATAGATCTGAATTTATAAATAATAAACTTTTCACCATCCAAACCTACGCGCTCCTGCTTGTATAATAGCGGACCATCAGAGGTCAATTTGACCAGCAGTGCTATGAAGCACATCAAAGGCGCGCTGATTATAATAAAGAGAATAGAACCGACGATATCAAACATCCTTTTACCTATCCGAGGCCAGCCGAACAAAGGGCTCTCTCTTAAGGTTATAACGGGAAGTCCGGCCAGATCGTCGAAACTTTTGCGCAAAGTAAAAAAATCCCCTAGGTCAAGAATGACCTTTATATCCACCCCCCCTTTTTCTATTTTTTTCAAAAGCGCCCGTATTATACGCTCTTCCCCGGAAGGCAGCGCGAAAATCACCTGATCTATCCCTTTTTCCATGATGATCGATTCAATCTCTTTGTAGGTACCGATTATCTTC
>JAQTTQ010000073.1 GCA_028710685.1 Candidatus Omnitrophota bacterium
TCCAAAGGAATAGAGAGCTCTGAAAAAGAAAGGGTCAGGCTTACGCAGGAACATTTTCTTACCGGCGACTTTCTTTTAACTAGAAACGGCAACATTCATCATGGGGACGGTTCTCGCACTCCGCAGCCCTTGGCAGCCAATAGTTTAGGAGAAGGCCATAATAAATCGGGTCATTCGTTAATTGGTATGCTTGGTTTAGGGGTATTGATAGCTTTCATAGTTACAGTTGTTATCGCTAATTGGAGTGTAATTACCGGATTATTTTTGGCCATGCCGTTACTCCTTGCAACGCTTCAGGATGGAAGCGAAAGAACTGTTCCCGAGACTGTCGTCACTGAAGGTACGGATATTAAAAGCTTAAGCGTATTCCGGCAACCATGGCTTCCGTTATTAGGTTATGCCGCAGCGCAAATTATGAAAGAGCATGAGAATAAAAGCGGTTGGAGGCCGGTGAGTGTTGCCCAAGCCTGCCAAAATAGTAAAGATCTATTCGAGCTAATGGTTTTTATCGCAACTAATTTTAACATGGGGGCATTTTTTGTCCCTATGGACTTAACAGTTGAGGCAGAGGCAGTAGCCTTGGCTAATGGCGTTATGATGCAGGTAAATATCGCAGATGATAAAGCCCCTGAATTCGTCTCACCCCTTGAAACAATGTTTAGAGATGACCGAATTCTTTTTAACGAAAAAGTAGTAAAGGGGCTAAAAATCCCGCAGCCCTTAATTGACGGCAGATTAAGAGTTTATTTAAGGGCCCTAGAGGCCATAGATTCTTTGCAGGAACTTGATAAACGCGATTGGACAAAGATTGCTTATATTACCGGTCCCTATACTCTTGCTGTACAGTTATTGGGCATAGATGCCTTGGCAGTTTATAAATTTGACGAAGAACGCCCGGTTTTTGATGCTTTAATGCGCTACTGCGTAGAAGTTGTTAAAAGTAATGCTAGCGCTTTTATTGAGGCGGGGGCGGATGTAATCATGGTCCTTGATCCAAGCGCTTCGCTTTTGACGAGGATATCTATAAGCGAAACAATGGCCCAGACAGGGTTTGAAAGATATTGCGAAAAGCCCATTAATGAAGTTGCGCAGTTTATCAATTCGCTAAAAATTCCGGTTTTAATGCATTCCTGTATTACTCGGAAGGACATGCTGACTCCTCTCTCAAGGCTCAATGTGCAGGGGTATAGTCTTGATTCGCATGTAGATATCCGAGAGGCATATGATATCTTAGCCCCTTTGGAAACGCACAAAATTGTAATTGGTAACATTGATACTACTTTACTTGCGTTTGGGCCCCTTGAATCAATCGAGAAAGAAACATGTAACATTTTGAATAAAATGCAAGATTGTCCCAACTTTATCCTCGCTAGCGCCTGTGATATTCCACCGATAACCAAAGAGGAGTATCTTTTGGCGATTCAACGTATTTGCTCAGAGTGGTTTAATACTAAAATTTTTAATTTGAGCGGCCCTCTTTATACAATCCAAGTATTGCCTGAAGGAAGAATAATTCGGGCAAGAAAAGGGGAGAATCTTCTTGATGTTTTAGAGAGGCACGGTTTTAAATTAAATACAGCCTGTGGGAAACAAGGTGTTTGTGGAAGATGTGGCGTAAGGCTAATAAAGGGTAGTGTTAAGGAAGGCCAAGAAATAATAAAATCTGATAATTCGAAGATGATAAAGTCTTGTCAGTCTGAAGTAGTTGGGGAAATCGATATTTTAATTCCTTTTTCCCACCGGATTACCCGGGCAAAAATACTCGGCCTTGGAGAGGATAATTTTTTACGCGGGATAAAAGATATCCGGCCTTTAGTTGAAGTATCTGCAATAGAGCCTGCGTACGCCCTTGCTGTAGATATCGGAACGACTACTGTTGTAGCTAGTCTTATTCCGCTGAAAAGCCCAATTTCTACAACAGAAATTTGTACTGTATCTTCTCTGAACTGGCAAGCAGAGTTTGGAGCAGATGTTATTTCAAGGATAAGTTATATAGATAGTCATAATGAAGGGCTTAGGGTATTGCAGGGTTTGGTTATTTCTGCAATAAACAGTTCAATAACAAATTTAGTAAAAGCAGCAGGGGTAAATAATGAACAAATTAGGTATGCGGTCTTTTCAGGAAACTCAACGATGGCCCATATCTCCTTAGGCTTAAATCCTCATTCTATAGGACAAGGCCCGGATTACAAAATGGTTGAGGCTATGCCTTCCCCGCGTAAGGCAAGCCAAATTGGGTTAAAAATCTTTCCGGAAGGAGAAATTTTTACAATTCCTTGCGTTCATGGGTATTTAGGCGGTGATATAGTTTCGGACCTTTTAATTGCCAAGTTAAAAGAATCCGAAGATTTGTGTTTAATGATAGACCTAGGTACAAATGGCGAAATTATCCTTGGGAGTAAAGATGGTTTAGTCTCCACTACCTGTGCTATGGGCCCGGCTTTTGAAGGGATGGAAATTTCTTCGGGCACAAGAGCGCAAGATGGGGCGATAGAGAAAGTATTTATAGATAAAAAGACGTTAGAACCTGAAGTAAAAGTGATTGGCAATGGTATGCCGGTTGGCATATGTGGTTCAGGGTTAATAGATGGCTTGGCCCAGATGTATAAATGCGGAATAATAAATGAAATAGGCAGGATTAACCAGGACATAAAGCATCTTCGTATAAGGAGATCTTTATTAGGGGGATATGAATATGTCCTTTGGCAGCAAGGAGACGAGAGCATTGTTATTAACGAAAGAGATATTGAGTCGATATTAAAGGCAAAGGCAGCTGTAGCTGCTGCTATAAAGGTACTTTTAAGAGAATGCGGGAAAGATATACAAGATATCAGCAGGATTTATGTCGCTGGAGGGTTTGGCCAGTATATTAATATTGAAGAGGCGGTAAAGATCGGCCTGCTTCCTTTGTTACGGGATAAACGGGGGATGTTAGCAAGAGAAAGATATATTCAAATGGGCAATGGTTCATTAAAGGGAGCGATTTTATCAGCACTTGATAAATCTAATTTTGAATATGCCCGTGTACTTTCAAGACAGGATATAAAATATGTAGATTTGATGGAAGGTAATAATCGGGCTGTATTTGAAGATGAGTGGATAAATGCATTAATTTTTAATAATGGGGACGGTTCTCGCACTCCGCAGCTCTTGAGAGACAATGACTTACGACAAGGCCATAATCAATCCGGCAAAATCTCAGTTTCTTTGCTTAGCTTAGGGGCATTGGTAGCTTTTATGGTTTCAGT
>JAQTTQ010000027.1 GCA_028710685.1 Candidatus Omnitrophota bacterium
TAAATTACCTAACTTTTATCTTGCTAAAATCATTAAAGAATAGTAAAATAATTCTCTAACTTTTGGGCCCATAGCTCAGTGGTAGAGCAGGTGACTCATAATCACTTGGTCGGAGGTCCGAATCCTTCTGGGCCCATTAAATTAGGGCATTTAGCTCAGTTGGTTAGAGCGCTACATTCACATTGTAGAGGCCAGAGGTCCGAGTCCTCTAATGCCCATTAAAAAAGGAGACGATTTTGCCGCAGGCTAATCTTAAAGCGCAGCTAGGAAGCTTAATTAAACTTCAGGAATTAGATACTCAGATATATAAATTACGCCTGGAGAAGTCTTTAAAGCCGCAGGAGATAAAGGTGATTGAAGATTCCTTTGAGGCTAAGAAAGCACATTTGGCGCAACTGGAGAAAAGCCGGCTTGATCTGGCCAAGCAGAAGAAAGACCGGGAGTTAGAGCTGGGCTCTAAAGAGGAGGCAACCGTAAAGCTGCAGGGCCAGTTGTATTCACTAAAAACAAATAAAGAATACCAGACGATGCTCCAGCAGATACAGGATTCTAAGGCCGATGTCTCTGTTATAGAAGATAAAATATTAGCGTTGTTAGTAGAGACGGATAAGGTAGGGGCGCAGGTGGAAGAGGAGAAGTCCAGGGTCAAAGAAGAGGAAAAGGTATTTTTATCAGAGAAGGCAGCGGTAGAATTAAGAGTCAAGGAGATAGACGAACGCTTGAGCCAGTTAGATGCGCAAAGAAAGCAGGCGTTGGTGGATATTGAACCTAAAATCCTATCTCAATACGAGAGGATACTTGCAAGCCGCGACGGGCTGGCTATAGTCACGGTGCAGGGAAATTCCTGCGGAGGTTGCAATATGTTTGTGCCGCCCCAGGTAATCAACTTAATCAAGATGTATGAACGCATCATTACCTGCGAAACCTGCAACCGGATGCTTTATATAAATGAGGCTGATTAAGTTTAAGTATTCTTAATGAAAGAATTAGAGATATATATTGACGGAGCCTCTAAGGGGAATCCCGGGCCAAGCGGGGTAGGGGTGGTAATCTGCCATTGCGGATGCGTTATAAAGAATATATCCGCTTATATCGGTAATGCTACGAATAATGTTGCCGAGTACACGGCCCTGATTTACGCTTTAAAAGAGGCGCTGAACCTGAAAGCGGATTATTTAACTGTAAAGACGGACAGCCAGCTTTTAGCCCGCCAGTTAAATAAGGTATACAAGGTCAGGAATGCAAATATATCGGGGCTTTATAGCCAGTCTCTGGAGCTTTTAGGTTTATTTAAGAAGTTTTCTATTCACAATATACCGCGCGAGGAAAATAAGGGTGCCGATAAATTAGCAACCCTGGCGGTGAATAAGTTCTTTCGTGAAAATGAGCAGGCAAAATGTGGCTGCTCGCCGGGTAAACCGGCGGGAGGAAAGTCCGGGCTCCAAAGGAAGGCGTAACAGGCTAATACCTGTCCCCGTTGATATTTAGCGGGAGGATAAGAGCCACAGAGACGATTAAAGGTGAAACGAGGCAATCTCTGCGCGGAGCAAGGCGAATAGGAGATGAGTCTGCCGTAAGGTAGACAGGTGCTTTTCCGGCGCCTTAAATCTCGGGTGTTAAGCTGCCAGAATCTTAGGGCTTTAAGGCCCTGGGATCTCAGAGGAATAGCCACTTTAGATGCGTTTAAACTCGCAATCGAGACAGAACCCGGCTTATTTTGCCTGCTCACTTAAATGATGATACAACGATACAAAAAAAGGGAGGAACAAGATGTCAGGTCATTCTAAATGGAAGACAAATAAGGGAAAGAAAAGTATAGCCGACGCTAAGAAAGGCGCTGCTTATACAAAGATAATTAAGGAGATTACCGTTATTGCCCGCGAAGGGGGCGGTAATCCTGATACAAACCCCAGGCTGCGCGCAGTGATGCAGAAGGCAAAAGAAGCTAATATGCCTTCCGATAACGTAAAGATGGCTATTAAGCGCGGGACAGGGGAGTTGCCCGGTGTGGTTTATGAGACAGCCATGTATGAGGCGTATGGACCCGGCGGCGTGGCGTTGATGATAGAAGTTTTAACGGATAACAAAAACCGTACCAGTGCTGAGATCCGTAATATTATGTCAAAGAAAAACGGTAATTTTGCCGGAGCGGGCGCAGTGAGCTGGATGTTTACCATGAAAGGCTACTTTCTTATTGAGAAGTCCCAGGCAAAGGAAGACGAACTGATGAATCTTGTTTTAGATGCCGGGGCAGAGGATATGAGGGTGGATGATAAGAATTACGAAATCTTCTGCGCTCCGCAGAATTTCGAAAAAGTAAAACAGGCTATTGAAGAAAAAGGAATTAAGCCTCAGGATGCAGAGGTAACTATGATTCCTTCCTCTACCATAAAATTAACCGGAGGCGATGCCAAGCAGCTCTTAAGCCTTATCGATTCCCTGGAGGACCATGATGACGTGCAGCAGGTTTACGCAAACTTTGATATCCCGGATGAGATAATGGAAAAAATAGCCGCGGAAAGCTAAATGAAAATACTGGGAATCGACCCGGCATTAACTTTAACGGGTTACGGGGTAATTATTTCCCAAAACAATAATTTTTCCCTGGTTGAGGCGGGCATAATCGCCACCAGGCCAAAAGATAATATAGCCATAAGGCTGAAGAAAATATTTAATTCGGTAGTTAAACTTATAAGCGATACTAAACCGGACTGCCTGGTCTTAGAAAAAATATATTCGCATTACCGGCATCCGGCTACTTCATATATATTGGGGCAGGCGCGCGGGGTAATTTGCCTGGCTTGTGCAATTAGCGATGTCCCTCTGGTTGAATACGCTGCAACAAGAGTAAAGAAGGCAATAGTCGGGAAAGGCCTGGCTTCCAAGCTTCAGGTGCAGAGGATGGTTGTATCAATTTTGGGGTTAGATAAACTCCCCAGGTATATGGATGTAACTGATGCCTTAGCTTTAGCTATAGCCCATAGCTATATAGCAAGGAAGGGAATATGATTTCAGGAATTTCAGGAAAGGTAGTTGAAAAGGGGGATAATTATTTAATACTGGAGGTAGGCGGGATATCCTATCAGGTATTAATACCTACGGCGGTTATGGAGCGCATAGGCGAATCAGTGGATTTGGATGGCAAGATTAACCTGAAGATTTTTCACTACCTGCAGTCTGAGCCGAATAAGAGTATCCCGGTTTTAGTCGGATTCTTGAATGATATTGAGAGGGATTTTTTCGAGGTTTTTATTACCGTTTCTGGCATAGGCCCGCGCGCGGCCTTGAGGGCTTTAAATAAGCCGATATCTGAGATTGCCCGGGCAATAGACGAGGCGGATTTGGCTTACTTAAAATCGCTTCCGGGCATAGGCCAGCAAAGGGCCCGTGAAATTATTGCTAAACTTCAGAATAAGATTGGAAAGTTCGGATTGATTCAGGATAGCTGCTGGCAAAAAGAAGATTTTACTAAATCCAGGGATATATCGGATGAGGCCTTAGCGGTCCTGGTGCAGCTGGAGTATAAGAAACATGAGGCACTGAATATGATTAGAAGGGCGCTGGAGTCATCCCCTAAAGTTGCCACAACCGAAGAATTATTAAACCTGGTATATAAACAGAAGAAGGCAAGATAATGGGAGATAACCGTAAATCTGTAATTGAGGCTTTGCTTCTTGCAAGCGAAAGGCCCCTGGGGCTGGAGAAGATAAGGGATGTGTTGGATAACTTGCCGGCTAAGGATACCTTAGATTTGATTGAAGAGCTAAGGAAAGAATATAATGATGGCAGCCGCGGTATAAGGGTCGTAGAGATTGCCGGAGGATTCCAAATGATAACTGCGCCGGAGTTCGCACCTTTTCTAAAAAAACTCTTTAAGGGCCGCAATACCGAAAAATTATCCAAGCCGGCCCTTGAAACCTTAGCCATCATTGCCTACAAACAGCCTTTAACCAGGAGCGAGATAGAGTTATTGAGGAATGTTAATGTGGACGGGGTAATGAAGAGCCTATTGGATAAAAGTTTGATTCGTATTAGCGGCAGGAAGAAGGCTGCGGGTAATCCCTATGTTTACGGCACGACCCGGCAGTTTTTAGAGCATTTTGGGCTGAAGTCGCTTCAGGACCTGCCTAAAATCGAGGATTTTTCATCTTTAGCAGAGAAGACAGAGCTGATTGAAGAATTCCCGGAAGGAGAAAAGCAAGCGGAGGGGGAGAATGGACCTGAAAATATTACGCAATAAAATCGATAGGATAGATAAGGGGATCGTGCGGTTATTAAACGACCGGACTAAAATTATCCTGGATATTGCAAAGATAAAGAATAAAGGGGGTAAGGATATTTATGTCCCTGAGCGAGAGAGTGAGATATTAAGAAAGGTCTCTGATTTTTCCCGCGGCCCTATAGATAATGGAGCGCTTAAGGCAATATACCGGGAGATAATGTCCAGCAGCCTGCAGATGGAAAAGCCATTAAGGATTGCCTATATGGGGCCGGAGGCCTCTTTCAGTAACTTAGCGGCATTAAAGAAATTCGGCTCACAGGTAGGATATGTTGCCTGTACAAGTATTGCCGATGTATTTCTGGAAGTGGAAAGAGGAAAGGCAGACTATGGGGTCGTGCCGATAGAGAATTCCATTGAAGGCGCGGTTACCCACACCTTGGATCTTTTGGTAGATTCGGACTTAAAGATATGTTCGCAAGTAATTCTGGATGTGGCGCATAATCTCTTGAGTAATTCTGCCAAGCCTAAAATTAAACGGATTTATTCCAATCCTCAGGTATTTGGCCAGTGCCGCAGTTGGCTCTTGGAGAACCTGCCGCAGGCAGACCAGATTGAGGTTTCCAGTACTACGCGGGCAGCTCAGATAGCCTCAAGGGAGAAGAATAGTGCCTGTATAGCTTCTTTATTGGCAGCGCGGGTTTATAAGTTGAGGGTCCTTGCTAGCGATATTGAAGATTCGCCGCATAATATTACGCGTTTCTTTGTTATCGGGAAGAATGATGCCAGGGCAACCGGAAGCGATAAGACCTCGATACTTTTTTCTATTAAGGATAAGGTAGGCGCTTTGCACGAAATGCTTATACCTTTCAAGAAAAATAAGATTAATCTGACTAAGATCGAATCCCGGCCTTCAAAGAAAAAGGCGTGGGATTATTATTTTTTTGTGGATTTAAAAGGGCATAAGGATGAACCCGGGATACGCAAGGCCCTTGCAGAGCTTGATAGTAAATGCAAGTTCTTAAAAATTTTAGGATCTTACCCGGTGGGAGAATAAACAAATGGTTTTACCGAGAAAACACCTCTTAAAAGTCGATTCCTATCAGGCCGGCAAGCCGATAGAAGAAATTAAGCGCCAGCTAAGGCTTAAGGATGTTATTAAGCTTGCCTCTAATGAAAATCCTTTAGGCCCCAGCCCTAAGGCGCTTGAGGCAGTACGTAAGGCGCTTTCTTCTCTAAATCGCTATCCTGATTCAAACTCCTATTTTCTTAAAAGAAAACTGGCTAAGTTTTACGGACTGGAGCCTTCGAATATCTCCGTGGGCAATGGCTCTGATGAATTGATTGATATCATTATCAGGGCATTTGTGGATGAAGGGGAGTGTATTATAACCTCTGAGGCCGCTTTCCTTGAATATAAGATTATGTCTTCGCTAAACTGCCGCCCATTGATTACTGTGCCTCTGAAGTATTTTAAATTTGACTTGGATGAGATTAAAAAGCGGATTACCCAGAAAACAAAGGTTGTGTTTATCGCTAATCCCAATAATCCCACGGGTACCTATGTTACTAAATATGAGTTGGAGGAATTCTTAAAGGGTATCCCAGAAGGGGTGCTTGTGGTGCTGGATGAGGCATATGATGCTTTTATCGATGTTGATGATTTCCCTAAAAGCCTAAATTATATTAAGAGGAAGAATGTCTTAGTCCTTAAGACCTGCTCTAAGTCTTATGGTTTAGCCGGCTTAAGGCTAGGATATTGTTTAGGAAGCCCTGAGCTTATAAGTTATCTTGAGAGGGCAAGGCAGCCTTTTAATGTTAATTCCCTGGCGCAAGTAGCTGCTATAGCGGCTCTTGATGACAAAAAGTTTCTGGCCAGGACTAAGGCCTTAATAGCCGACGGGAAAAGTTTTCTTTATAAAAATCTTGCGCAAATGGGAATTCCCTATGTTGCCTCCGTAGCTAATTTTATACTTATTGATACGGGAAGGGACGGGTTTGTTTTATTCAAAGAAATGCTGAAATTCGGCGTGATCGTAAGAGATATGCGCCAATACGGGTTAAAGAATTTTATACGCGTTAGCATCGGGACAAAAAAAGAAAATATCAGGTTTATCAAAGTTTTGAAGAAAGTAATCCGCTTTCGTTAACTCTCATTTTAGTAATTAAGGAGGCAAAAGATGATTATAGTATTAAGGCCTGAGGCGAGTTTAGAGCAGGTAAATCATATTGTTGAAAAGGTGAAGAAGTTGGGGCTTACTCCGCATGTATCCAAGGGTACGGAACGGACTATTATCGGGGTTATCGGCCCGGAAGATGTCTTAAGGGTTACCCCTTTGGAGGTTTTTCCCGGGGTAGAAAAGGTTATTCCTGTCCTTGCTCCGTATAAGCTTGTTTCGCGTGAGTTTAAATCAGAGAGTTCGATTATCGATTTGGGAAAAGGAGTTAAAATCGGCGGCAAGAAGATACCGATAATGGCAGGGCCTTGTGCTATTGAAAATGAAACAGTGCTTCATAATATTGCTGTTGAGATAAAGAAGGCAGGGGCGACCATTCTGCGCGGAGGCGCATTTAAGCCGCGCACCTCTCCGTATAGTTTTCAGGGTTTAGGGGAGGCGGGTTTAAAGATGTTAAAGAGCGTTGGAGATGGCCTCGGGTTAGTAACGGTAAGCGAGGTTATGGATACAAGAGACGTTGAACTAGTGACTAAATACGTGGATGTGATGCAAATCGGTGCGCGTAATATGCAGAACTTTAACCTTTTAAAGGAAGTCGGGATGACCAAGAAGCCGGTAGTTTTAAAGAGAGGGCTTTCTTCTACCGTTAAGGAGATGCTGATGTCCGCAGAATATATACTCTCGGGAGGAAATTTTAATGTTATTCTCTGTGAGCGAGGGATCAGGACCTTTGAGGATTCTACGCGCAATACCCTGGATATCAGCGCTGTCCCGGTTACAAAACAACTTTCGCATCTGCCGGTCATTGTGGATCCTTCGCACGCTGCAGGTAAATGGGGCCTGGTTGCCCCGCTGGCCAGGGCAGGGATCGCCGTGGGCTGCGACGGTTTAATTATTGAGGTGCATACCTCTCCGGAGGATGCACTTTCTGACGGCGGACAATCGCTGTTACCGTCTACTTTTTCCGAGCTTATGCATGAGCTAAAGACCATGGCTCGTGCAGTCGGGAGGGAGATTTAATGCCTCTATTTAATAAGGTTGCTATTATCGGAGTAGGTTTAATCGGCGGATCTCTGGGGCTGGATATTAAGAAAAGAGGCCTTGCCCGTGAGGTTGTAGGGATTAGCCGGCATAAGGAAAGCATAGCTTTAGCCCTTAAAAAAAAGGCTATAGACAGGGGGTCACTTTCTCTGAGTATTATTAAAGGAGCTGACCTGGTTATATTTGCTACACCGGTCAAGACCATTATCAACCTGCGGGAGTCAATTATTAAATATATAAGCAAGGGTTGTATTATAACCGACGTAGGGAGTACTAAGGATGCTATCAGTAATTTTTTAGAGGGGATATTTCCAAACTATGTAGGCTCGCATCCTCTGGCAGGCTCAGAGAAGCGGGGGATTGCTAATGCCTCTTTGGGTATATTCGATGGTTCTTTATGCGTGCTTACCTTAGGCAGGAATAAGGTTTCTTCTGCCTCCCTTAAGAAGATTAAGGCGATGTGGAATAAATTAGGGGCTAAGACAATTATTCTGGCTCCCAGGGAACACGATAAATACCTAGCCTTTGCCAGCCACCTCCCGCATATTAGCGCCTATGCGCTTATTGATAGTATTCCCCGAAAGGCTTTAAGGTTTAGCGCCGGAGGGTTAAAAGATGCTACCCGTATCGCTGCTTCAGACCCTTTGCTGTGGAGTGATATTTTGCTGACTAACAGGGATAATTTATTGAAGGCGATAAATTCTTTTGAGCATAGCTTAAAGAAGATAAAGTCTGCAGTAAAAGCTAATGATGCAAAGTCCTTAAGGAAGATCCTTTCGCAATCCAAAATAAAAAGAGACTCAGTGGAATGATTATTGCAATCGACGGGCCGGCAGGTGCAGGCAAAAGCACCGTTGCTAAATTAATCGCCAGGAGATTAGGCTATCTTTATCTTGATACCGGCGCAATGTATCGGGCATTGACCCTTAAGGTGCTGGAGAAAGGTATCGCTATAAACGATGCCAAGGCGATTGCCGCCCTTGCTTTAGATAGCTCAATCGACCTTATAAATAAACCTGACGGAACCTTAACCGTTACTCTTGATGGAGTAGATGTGAGTTTAGCTATCCGTAAGCCGAATATAACAAAATCAGTTTCGGATGTAGCTAAGATTAAAGATGTCCGCGAGGTTATGCTTAAGCTGCAGAGAAAACTTGGAGGCAGGGGGAATGTGGTTTTAGACGGGCGGGATATCGGCACCGTAGTATTTCCAAAGGCAGAAAAGAAGTTTTATCTTGATGCCGATTTAAGGGAGCGGACTAACCGGCGACATAAAGAGTTAAACGGGTTAGGCCAGGAGATAACCTTAAATGCGGTTGAGCTTGATTTATCAAACCGCGATAAGATCGATACCAACCGTGAATTTGCCCCGCTTAAAAAAGCTGAGGACGCTGTTTATATAGATACAACCTTTCTTAGTATTGAGGGGGTAGTTGAAAAACTACTGGTATTTATCAATGGATAAATCTCTGATACGAAATTTTTCAATAATTGCCCACATAGACCATGGCAAGTCTACCCTGGCTGACCGCATACTGGAGGTTACCGGTGCGGTAGATAAGAAGCATAAGGGAAGCCAGCTTCTTGATGATATGGATTTGGAGCGTGAGCGCGGCATTACCATTAAGGCCTCCATGGTCAGGCTTTCTTATAAAAGCCGCGACGGAGGAGATTATATATTTAACCTGATTGATACGCCGGGGCATGTTGATTTTACTTATGAGGTCTCCAAATCCCTTGCTGCTTGTGAAGGCGCGGTTTTAGTAGTTGATGCCGGACAGGGGATAGAGGCCCAGACCGTAGCCAATTATTATTTGGCGATGGAGAATAATTTAGAGATTATACCGGTAATCAACAAAATAGATTTAACCTCCATTGACCTGCCTAGCGTAAAGAACCAGATTGTTAATATACTCGGCTTCAAGGAAGAAGAGATAATTTTAGCTTCGGCAAAAGAAGGCACGGGGGTAGAGGATATTTTAGAGCGGATAATACAGGTTATTCCTGCGCCAAGCGGCACAGTGGATAACCCCTTAAAGGCGCTTGTTTTTGATTGTCGTTTTGATGCCTATAAGGGGGTAGTTGTTTTCGTAAGGGTAGTAGAGGGGTCCATATCTTCCAGCACCCAGCTTAAGATGATGCATTCACAGGCCTTGTATAAAATTGAAGAGCTGGGTGTGTTTAAAAATTTAAAATATAGCGAGGTTGACTCTTTATCCTGCGGAGAGGTAGGTTATTTTACGGCTAATATAAGGGAGCCCAGAGAGATAATTATCGGGGATACGATTACTGACCCCAAAAATCCTTGTACCGAAGTTTTTCCGGGTTACCGGCAGCCAAAGCCGCTTGTCTTCTGCGGTGTATACCCGGTTAATCCCGGAGATTTTCCTGATTTACGCGATGCCATGGATAAGCTAAGGCTTTCTGATGCCTCTTTTGTTTTTGAGCCGGAGAATTCCCAATCATTTGGTTCGGGGTTCCGTTGCGGATTTCTGGGTTTATTACATATGGAGATTGTCCAGGAGCGCCTGGAGAGGGAGTACGGATTAAATCTCATACTTACTGTCCCAAATGTTGTCTACCGGGTCATAAAGAAAAATAAAGACGTTCTTGAGGTGGATGCCCCGGCTGAGCTTCCGCAGCCTTCAGATATTGAAAATTCCTATGAGCCTTTTGTAAGCCTTTTAATGATCATACCCGTAGAGACCATTGAGCTGGTCTGCGATTTTACAAAATCAAGAAGAGGGGTATTTCAATCTAACGAATATTTGACTGAGGATAGGGTAAAGCTTACCTTTAGCATCCCCTTATCCGAGATAATAGTAGATTTTTACGATCGTATTAAGTCGCTTACCCGCGGATACGGTTCTTTGGATTACGAGTTCAAGGATTACTTGCCGGCTAATTTGGTAAAATTAGATATTCTGATAAACGGGCAGCCCTGCGATGCTTTTTCTTCTTTAATGTGTAAGGAGAGGGCCTATTCCAGGGCGCATGCCTTAGTTAATAAATTGAAGGAGCTGATTCCCCGTCAGTTATTTGAGGTAGCGATACAGGCAGCAGTAGGTGGGCAGATTTTGGCATCTAGCAAGGTTCGTTCTGTAGGCAAGCATGTAACGGCTAAATGTTACGGAGGGGATATAACCCGTAAGCGTAAACTTTGGGAAGAGCAGAAAAAAGGAAAAAAGAGGCTGAAGCAGTTTGGCAAGGTGGAAATTCCGCAGGAGGCATTCTTGGAGGTATTAAAAATATGAGTTCCCATAAGAAGAAATCGGTTTTCAGGGAGTGGCTTGAGGCAGCTTTAGTGGCGGCATTCTTAGCATTTTGTATCATCAGGCCGTTTGTAATACAGGCCTTTAAAATTCCCACAGGCTCTATGAGGCCTACTTTGCTGGAAGGGGATTTAATCCTGGTGAATAAGTTCATTTACGGGGCTAAGGTGCCTTTCACTAAAATGAGGCTTCCGGGGTTCCGCGAGCCGGCCAGGGGGGATGTAATTGTTTTTATTTACCCCGAAGATACAAAGAAGGATTTCATAAAAAGGCTGGTGGGCCTCCCTAATGAAACGGTCGAAATTAAAAGCGGGACTATCTATATCAATGATAAGCCTCTTTTGGATCCCGCCTTTAATAAGCGCTACTATTATAACCGCGGCGATTTTATGAATGAGGGAGAGAAAATTACCGTGCCTGAGGATTCTTATTTTGTTTTGGGGGATAACTCCGGGTCGTCAAAGGATAGCCGTTACTGGGGGTTTGTGCCTAAGGATAATGTATTAGGGGTAGCAGTGGCTATTTATTGGCCGCCGCTTCGTATCCGGGCAATAAAATAATTATGAACATAGCTAATAAGATTTCGACTTTCAGGATACTAAGCGTACCTTTTTTTATAGCCAGTATTGCTTATTATTCTCCGCAAAGGAGTTTTTTAAGATTTATAGCGCTGGCAATTTTCATATTAGCGGCTATCTCTGATGCCGCTGATGGATATTTTGCCAGGAAATCCAAACAGCAGTCTAAGGCCGGTTTGGTCTTAGACCCGCTAGGGGATAAGCTGCTTCTTATGAGCGCCTTTATCTGTTTAACTGTTAATCCGGCAGTTGCCGTGAGGTTTCCTCTTTGGGTCACTCTGATTGTCATTAGCCGCGATGCGATTATAATACTGGGCTCTATTGTAATATATATAGTAAGGCAGAATATAGCGATGATCCCTCTTAAACTGGGTAAGCTCTCTACTATTTTTCAGATGTTAGCGGTTATCGCTGTTCTTGTGCAGCTGAGGGTTTCTTTTATATTCTGGTGGGCGGCAGTTATATTTACTGTTGCCTCTGGAATAATTTATATTAACCGGGGGTTTAAGGTATTATATGCCAGCGATAATTCTCGCAGTAATTCTTAGCTATCTGATAGGTTCGATACCTACTGCCTATATCTTTGTCCGCTTGATAAAAAAAGCTGATATACGTAAGATAGGCTCTGGTAATGTGGGTGCTACTAATGCACTCAGGGTGTTAGGTAAAGGTTGGGGGATTACAGTTCTAATCTTGGATATATTCAAAGGATTCTTTCCGGTAATCGTTCTGGGAAGCCTGTTTGTTCCAAGCCTATCTTTAGTACAGGAATGTAACTTATCCATTATCATAGGTTTAAGTGCCATCTGTGGACATAACTGGACAATTTTCTTGAATTTTAAGGGAGGCAAAGGTGTGGCTACTACCTTGGGTGTTCTCATCGGACTGGCCTTTAGAATTCCGGGATTAAATGTAGTTTTAGGCCTTACTGTATTAGTTTGGATTGTCAGTTTTGTTTTAATACGGATAATCTCCATATCATCTATATTAGCTGCGTTAAGTTTTCCGATCTTTACTCTTATTTATAGGCAGTCAAATCTGGTGATTTTGGCAGGAATACTGCTCTCCTTATTTGTAATTCTTCGTCATAAATCCAACATCAAGAGGCTTCTTAAAGGAGAAGAGCCCCGCCTGAGTTTAAAGAAGTAAACCCCGTTAGAAGCTAGAAACCGCTTTCTTTTTAGGGCGTTATCGCCTTGAAAACCATTGTTCTACACTCTATACTTTATAATGATAAGAAGAAAAATATTTTTTTGTGCTCTTTTTAAGATGTTTTTAAAAGTTTTTAAACCCCGCCTTAGGGTATTATCCTAAGGTAAGCCAGCCACAGAAGGTTAAGAGGGATGGCCGGGTTACCGTAATGGTAATCCGGCCTAATAAGAGGTAATTTAGGGTAGAGGAGATGAGTTATGCGCGACTTATTATTTAAGAATTTAACCTCCCGCGACCATAAAAAGAGGATAATCTGCAGCTTAGAGGTTTCTGATAAGCTGGGCGTGCATAGTGTTATCCGACGGCATTTTATCTGTATGGTTAAGGAAATCAACAACCAGGGAACTGGTATGGATAAGCCTCAACCTTACCTCTATGTGCTTAAGGAGAAGGACTCAAAAGAGCAAAAACAGAAATTCTTCTGCAAGGTGAAGGGGAGTATCTGCGCCGTAAACGGGGATAAGCTTTTTTTAATTGTTTTTATGCATTCCCTAAGGATAGATCTGGCTTCAGCGCCTCAGACTGTAAATTAAGCCTATCGGTATAACCATCTAATATTTTTGTTGACATAATTAGAGATTTAAGTATAATATTTCTAATTATGAAAAATAAATTTTTCAGATCTAACGCCGTAGCGCTAGCCTGTTTAGCGCTATTATTTTTATCTCCAAG
>JAQTTQ010000028.1 GCA_028710685.1 Candidatus Omnitrophota bacterium
AATAGATTACGCAGGTTTTCTTATAAGTTCCTTAAGCAGCCCGGATATGCCTTAAATGTTCTAAGGCGCCGAGGCTTAGGCTACCTTTCTTATCATTTTGGCAGAGGCAGAAGCTTCCTCCCCGAATCCCTGACTATATTTTTAACCCAACGTTGCAATTTGCATTGCCATATGTGCGGGCAGTGGGGAAGGCATGGAGTTAATCTGAAGGCTAAAAGCGCTGCCTTGCAGGAGGAGCTGTCCTTTGAACAGTTAAGTGCTTTTATAAAAGAGGTGTCATTCTTTAAGCCGAACATAACACTTTTTGGCGGAGAGCCGCTTCTCTACAAAGACGGATGCATAAGGCTGATAGATTATATCAAGCAGCACAAGCTGCACTGCCTGATGATAACTAATGGCTCTCTCTTGCAGGAAAATGCCGAGAGCCTGGTATTGTCCGGGTTGGATGAATTGAATATTTCTTTAGACGGCCCCGCAGAGTTGCATGATAAGATACGCAGCCAGGAGGGTTTATTTAACCGGATAGCCTGCGGGATCGAAAGAATAAATTATTTTAAAATGAGGCATTGCCTTAAGAATCCTCTGATAGGGCTGCAGTGTACCTTAAATTCCGAGAATTACAGGTTCCTGGATAAGCTGCTTGCGGTGGCAAAGAAACTTAAGGTGGACTCCTTAACTTTCCATAACCTGATTTTTATAAACGAAAAAATGTTGGAGGAGCAGAAGAAGCAGGATTTATTATTGAAAGCCGATTCCAAGGGATGGGAGGGTTTCTTGTTTGACCCCGGCATTGATGCGCGCATCCTTCAGGAAAAACTTAAAGATGTTTTTGCATCGGCAAAAGGGCTTAATATAGATTTATATCCTAATCTCTCCCCGGCAGCCCTTAAGGAATATTATGATAATCCGCAAGGAGTGCCTAGAGGTTTTGCCCGAAGATGCGTAAGTCCCTGGATAGACGCGTATCTTTTTTATGACGGCCGGGTAAAGCCATGCCTTAATTCAAGCTATTCCTTCGGTAATATTAAGGATACCTCTTTCGTGGATATCTGGAATTCAGAGGCGGCAGTTAATTTCCGCAGGCAGCTGAAGGAGAATAAGATTTTCCCCGCCTGCCCCAAGTGTACGGAGCTATACAGGTACTAGTCAGATTATGAAGAAAACAAAGATTATACACGTCATAACGCGGATGGACTGGGGAGGCTCTCCGGATATAGTAAGGCAGATTTTTACTTCCCTAAGCCAAGAGTCATTTGATATTTACCTTATTTTTGGTTTAACTAAGAATTCCACCCGGCAGACAAAAGATTTTCTAAGGGAGCTCAAAGATAAGTCTATCTATCTTCCTTCCTTAAGGAGAGAAATCAATCCGCTTATGGATCTTATGGCCTTTTTTGAGCTTTGCCGCATATTTTATCGGCTTAAGCCCGATATTATTACTACCCATACTGCTAAGGCCGGTGCCTTGGGGAGGCTGGCGGCATTTTGCTTGGGGTTAAAAAAGGTCATTCATTTTCCTCATGGCAATATATTTTACGGATATTTTAACAAGATAATTTCCTTATTTATTTTAAAAGCTGAACAACTCCTTGCGATTATAACTAGCAGGATTATAGTCTTTACGGAATCCGAGAAAGCAATATTATTAAAGCTGGGGCTAGCTAAAGAAGAAAAGATTATGATTATCCCGGCGGGGATAGATCCTTTGCCTTATCCCGATAAAGAATGGCTTAAAAAAGAGAGGCTATCGTTAGGTATCCAGGAAGAGGATTTTGTCGTAGGCATGGTTTCCAGGCTTGAGCCGGTCAAGGGGGCGGATTATTTTATACTTGCCGCCCTTCAAGTATTGGAAAAGCGTAATGATGTATGTTTTTTGGTCGTAGGGGAAGGCAGCCTGCGCGCTAAGCTGGAGCTTTGGGTAGCTAATCATAAAAAAAGGGATAAAATAATATTTACCGGTTGGCGCGAGGATGCCGGGTCTTTAATGGGGTTAATGGATATCTTAGTCCAGCCATCCCTCAATGAGGCTATCGGGAGGGTTTTATTGCAGGCCCAGGGCCTGGGGATTGCCGTTATTGCTACGCAGGCAGGGGGGATCCCCGATATTGTATGCAATGGGGTAACCGGGATACTTATCCCCCCGGCTGAAACAGCAAAGCTTACCGAAGCAATTGTCAGCCTCTTAAGCGATACAGCCAAGAGAGAGGCTTTTGCCAAAAAAGGAGGGGAGCTGGTTAAAGACAGGTTCTCTATGGAAGTAATGGCTAAGGGTATCAGGCAGCTATATAAAGAAGAGGTATATAAATGATACTTTCTTTGCACCAGCCGCAATACCTGGCTTGGATAGGTTATTTTCATAAGATATTGAAAAGCGATACATTTGTATTCCTGGACAATGTTCAATATAAGAAGCGTGAATATCAAAACCGCAACCGCATAAGGACAAAAAACGGGGTACAATGGCTTACTGTTCCGGTAGTGAAATCTCCGGATAGATTTATTAAAATTAAGGATGTATTGGTAGATAATTCCCAGGATTGGGCAGCCAGGCATTGGAAGGCCCTCTATCTGAATTACAACCACAGCCCTTATTTTAAGGAATATTCAGATTTTTTCCACGGTCTATATGGCAAAAAATGGGAAAAGCTCTTAGATTTAAATATCTATATAATCAAGGGTATCAATAAATTTCTTAATATTAATAAGGATATATACTTAGAATCAGGGCTGGGGATTAATAATACAAAGACCGCCCGGATAATTGATATCTGCGGGCGTTTAGGGGCGGATACCTATTTATCCGGCATGGGCGGAAAGGCCTACTTAGAGGAAGATCTTTTTATGAAGGCAGGACTAAGGCTTAAATACCAGAAGTTTTCTTTATTACAATACCCCCAAAGGTATATGCCTTTTATCCCTAATTTATCTATTCTTGATTTGTTGTTTAACTGCGGCAAGGAGTCAGCCAGGATTCTTGAGGAGTGCTAGGGTGACAAATTGAATTATTTAAGGAATATTATGGTATAATTTGCCTGTATGCCGGCTAAGGAGGTTATATGAATATTTTAGCTATTGGTTCTCATCCCGATGATATTGAGTTTGGCTGCGGGGGTACTTTATTAAAGTATAGCCGTTTAGGGCATAATGTAAGCCTGATGGTTATTACTGACGGAAGCTGTGGTGCGGACGGGCATTTGCGTATGGGGGAACAGGAGGAGTCAGCCAGGTTTATGGGGGCAAAGAATATTCTCTGGGGAGGCTTAACCGATACGCAGGTAGTAGATAACCACGATCTTATATTAAAAATTGAAGATGCGGTTAAGAAGACTTCTCCGGATATTGTTTTTCTTAATTATTATGACGACGTTCATCAAGACCATAGGGCAGTAGCTCAGGCAGGGTTGTCCGCCACTCGTTATATAAAGGAAGTACTTTTTTATGAAGTTCCTACAACCTTGCATTTTGAACCGGATATCTTTGTGGATATTCATGAGGTTTTGGAAGAGAAGGTCAAGCTTTTAAGCATACATGCCTCTCAGATTCATAAGACTAAGGTGAATAATTTGTCTATACTGGAGAGTATCCAGGCCTGCGCGACTTTCC
Source organism: Candidatus Omnitrophota bacterium (assembly GCA_028710685.1). Taxonomy (GTDB): domain Bacteria; phylum Omnitrophota; class Gorgyraeia; order Gygaellales; family Profunditerraquicolaceae; genus Sherwoodlollariibacterium. The sequence continues at coordinate 3,604 of JAQTTQ010000028.1, forward strand.
GCGGATACCAGGGAAGGATAAGGTCTGCTGAAGGCTTCAAGGCTTTGCGTGTGTTAAGGAGCATCATTTAATGGTTACCTTTTTTGCATGTGCAGTTGCCTTTTTGTTCAGTTTTTGTTCTATGCCTTTCTTGCGCAGGCTTGCCTGGCGCATTAAGCTGCTTGATTTTCCCGGAGGAAGAAAGGTTCATAAAAATCCTACTCCTTTAATCGGGGGTGTGGCGATCTATCTGGGGTTATGTGTTGCAGTATTCTTCAATTCTCCGGATTTCTCCAAGATTTTTCCCATTCTTTCGGGGGCTACCCTAATCTTCATTCTGGGGCTGATTAATGATTTAAGAGAGATTAAGGCCCAGGTGAGGTTTATATGCCAGGTGCTTATATCTTTATTTGTCATAACTATGGGCTTAAGGATTAGTTCTTTTCCTCCCGGTATTATAGGGGATAGCCTGGAGGTGATTATCACCGTAGTATGGCTAGTGGGGTTAGCCAATGCCTTTAATTACCTTGATGGCTTAGATGGTTTGGCTGCGGGCTCAGGAATAATTAATTTGTTTTTTCTGGCGATTATCCTCAATAATACAGCCCAGTATCCGCTTAAACTCTTTGCCCTTGTTTTTGCCTCTGCTATTTTGGGGTTTTTACCGTACAACTTAGGCAAGAAAAAGATATTCCTGGGGGAGTCCGGCTCTACCTTGATTGGGTTTACGCTCGCCTCTGTTTCTTTGGCCGGATATTGGGGGAGTGAGAATATAGTAAAGATCTCTATACCTGTTTTAATCCTCGGTGTGCCCATATTCGATATGGTCTTTACCACTATTATGAGGCTAAGCGAGGGCAAGGTTAAAGGAATAATAGAGTGGATGCAGTATGGAGGCAGGGATCATTTTCACCATCGCCTGGTAGACCTTGGTTTTAAGCCTTACGGCGCGGTCTTGTTTATCTATTTTATAACCTGCGCCTTGGGGATTAGTGCAATAATCATCAATGATAACCTTCCTTTTGATGCGATAATGAGCCTGATACAGGCGGCGATGATCTTTGCTATTATCGCCGCATTAATTATAGTAGGTAAAGGCAAGGCGCCGGTTTAAGATAGTAGGTTTTATGTTTTATGCGGTTTTATCATTAATTTTTATTTTGTTTTTCACCCTTCCTTGCGCACAAGCAAATCTCACCCCGATTGAGATATCCGAAGCAAAAGAAACAATTCCTTCTTCTGATGAGTGGTTAAATAATCTTAGTAAATATAGGGAGGGTGTGGTTGAGGAGTACGGTACAGAGTTTGCTTTTCTTTTCAATTTTACCCAACAGGTGATTTTGCGTGATGCAAGTAATCAGGGGAAGAGCCGCGGGGTGGGGTATCTCAATCTTGAGATTAAGCAGAGGCTTTGGCGAAATGCCGCGGTATTTATGGAGGTGGAGTCGGATCGCGGGATGGGGATAGACAAATTCATCCCCACATACTCTGTATTTAACAGCAATTATGGAAAAGACGTAGATATTTATATTCCAGAATTTTACCTTGAACAAAATTTATTTTCGGACAAGATATCGTTATCCTTCGGGAAGCTGGATTTATCAGACTGGTTTGACGCCAATACCGCCGCAGAATCAGCAGATACGCAGTTTTTATCCAGCGCCCTGGTAAATAATCTGGCTATTCCGTTTCCTTCAAAAGGCCTGGGGGGCTTGGTTGGCTTTATGCCTTATGAATGGCTATATTTTCAATCTGGGGCTGCCACCGCCAGGGCATCTTCCACAAAAACAGGGTTAAGTAACGGATACAATAGCACCTTTTTTATAAATGAATTAGGGTTAAGCCCGAAGACCGGCGAGCTTAAGGGAAATTACCGGGTTATCTTCTATTTAAATCATGAGAAAATTGAGCGGATTGATGAGGAAGGAGAAAAGAAGAATACCTTAGGATACGCAGTAAGTTTTGATCAAGAGATAACCAAAAAGATTACTTTATTTTTTCGCTACGGGAATGCTGACGAAAAAGTTTGGGATATAAAACATTTTTGGTCATTCGGCGGGCAGATACTTGAGCCTGTCCCCGGACGGAAGCTTGATTACCTTGGCATAGGTATGGCGTGTTCGATTATGGGCGATGATTTCCGTAGTATTAATGAAGAGACTGCATCAAGGGCGGAAACAATGTATGAGATTTACTACAGTTATAGTTTAAGTCCCTTGATTAACTTAACTCCCAGCCTTCAAGTTGTTAACCATCCCAATGCGGATAAGTCCGCTAAAACTGCCGTAGTTTTAGGTTTAAGGTTTTTATTGAGTTTTTGATTTTTACATTATATAATAGCGCTACTTATACTTGATCTCGCTATCACTCGATCAAGTATTTCGCTAAATCAAATCTTAAGGTGCTCAATTCTTGCGCGGGTGGTGGAATGGCAGACACGCTACTTTGAGGGGGTAGTGGGGCAACCTGTGAGGGTTCAACTCCCTCCCCGCGCACCATAAATTATTTTTATTTTACGATTTTACGCTGGTCCTTTACGTAATTGCTTCTTTCCAGGCTTTTTGCGTAGGATTTTAATTCTGCACCGATCTCACCGATTTGGGCTACGTGGGTTATCTTGCGGTGTTCGTTAGTTACTACCCCGATGGATATGGAGATTAGCGGTATTTTTTGCTCTTTGCCGTTTCGGTCAAAGGCGAATATGTATCCATTCTTTCGATCCTTATCGTTATAAAAGGATGGGACTAAGTTTTCGAAGTTAAGGATTACCTTCTGGCATAGCAGGTCTGTTTTATCCAGCGTGGTTACTATAACAAAATCATCGCCTCCGATATGCCCTACAAAATCATCGGGGTTACCGAATTCCTTTGTGACGCTAATCAGAAGCCTGGCAGTCTCCCGTATGACCTCATCTCCGTGTTCAAAGCCGTATTTATCGTTATAGGATTTAAATTTATCCAAATCCAGGTAGCAGACAGCAAAGAGGGATTTTGTTTCCAACCTTTTAGAGAGCTCTTTTAAGATGGAGACATTACCCGGAAGACGGGTTAGGGGGTTGGCTTCTAAATCACGTTCAGTGTGCCTTAAAATCATACGTATACGAGCCATTAGCTCTTTTGGTTCAAATGGCTTGACTACATAGTCATCTGCGCCTGCGTCAATTCCTCCTACCTTATCGTTAATGTCACCTTTTCCGGTTACCATTATGATCGGCAGATGGCGAAGAAGGAGGTCTTTTTTGATCCTGCGGCATACCTCGCGTCCGTCCACTTTCGGGATCTGGTAGTCCAGCAGTATAAGGTCAGGCTGATTACTGTGCACAAGTTTCAGCGCCGCTTCTCCGTCGCAGGCCTCAAGTATTTCATAGTTCTCCTCGGAGAGCGTAAGTTTCAGTACGTCCCTTATATCCGGGTCATCGTCCACGATAAGTATTTTTATTGCCATATTTTTTATCCCTGCGCTAAGGTGAAGCTGAAGGTAGTCCCTTTACCCATTATACTGTTGACCCATATTTTACCCTGGTGTGCCTCAATAATGCGTTTGACTAATGCCAGCCCTAATCCCGTGCCTTTGACCTCTTGATTTATAGAATTTTCTACCCTAAAGAATTCTTCAAATATTGAATCTTTCGCCTCTGGGGGTATCCCGCATCCGGTATCAGAGACATCCACCTGGATTAACCCTTCATTTTTCTTTGCGGATATGCTTATCTTTCCGTCTGCGGGGGTAAACTTCATTGCATTGCCGATTAAATTAATAAAAACCCTTCCTATCTGGGTTTGATCTATCAATACCCTGAAATCTTTTGGCTGGAGGAGAATTTCCAGGTTTATCTTTTTTTCTTTAAGCTGGCCGGATAATAAGTCTTCGGTTTTATTTATAACCTCTCTTAAGTCCCACGGCTCAAGGCTCATGGTAACTTTTCCCGATTCTATGCGTGATATATCCAAAAGCTCATTTACTATGTGTCCTAATTCATCGCTATGCCGGTTTATTTTATCCAAGCGCTGTTTTGCCTCTGCCGGGATTTCTCCGAGTTTACCGGTAAGTAAAATAGCCGCGTATCCTTTAATAGAAGTTAAAGGGGTGCGCAGCTCATGCGAGACGCTAGATACAAAATCTGTCTTGCGTTTATTCATTTTTTTTACTTCCTCAAGCGCAGCCGTTAATTCTTGCGTCCTCTCGCCTACTTTTTCTTCCAATTCCCGCTGGGAGTTCCAGGTTTTTTCAAATAGCCGGGCGTTTTCCAGGGCCTGTCCGAGCTGGGTGGCTAATATTTTAATTAATTCTTCATCCCCCTCGGTAACGAGGGTGTCGGTTTTTTCCGTACCGATAAAGATAAAGCCGCATTCGCTTTGTTTGGGTAATATCGGCGCAATAATAAAGTAGTTTGTTTTAAAAATGCTGTGCAGGGTATTTTTATCGATAAAATTATCAGGCATGGTTATGCTCGATAAGGTTTTATCCGCCTCTATAATATTTAAGAATTTTTCCTTGTTGCCGTTTAAATGGGAGGAGATGAGTTCTTTTTCTTCTTCCAGGTAGCCCAGGGCAGTTTTCAAGAAGAAGGCGCCTCTTTTCTTATCCCATAGGAAAACGAGGCTCTTCTCAAACCCAAGTTCATCAATATGTTCGGGGCTTAGCCTTTGGAATATCTGGTCTTCTACCAAGGTCATGCTGATTGAGTGCGATAGCTTTTGCAGTGCGTACAACCCGGATATCTTTTTATCCAGCTCCTCTTGTATGCGGTTTAGTTCTATATCCGTGCGCACGATGATTTTAGCCTGCTCGTCCATATTATCGAGCGACTTTTTTAATTCCTCCGCCTCTTGTTCAAGTTGTTTAGCCTTCTGCATCTTTGTAAGGAGCATGGCGGTTAGATAAATAATTATTAAGGTTGCGATCAGAATAGTAAGAATATTGGCTTCAAACATTTTTTACCCCGCCATAGCTAATATAGCTATTGAATTATTGTGAAAATAAGGTATCCCCAGGTAATCAGTGGAGTTCAGCGGGGCCTCTTCAGCTAAGGTATATGCCCCTAGTATTGGCACATCAGCGCCAAAAACATTTTTTATTACATCTATCCCTGCGTTTTCCTGTCTGCCCAAAAGCATGAATCTTGCAAAAGAGTTGAATACAAGCACAAACTTTGCCTTTTGATTTCTCAGGCTTGCTTTAGCCAATTCAGCCGCCTGCCGGGTGCTTTCCAGGCAGTAATCTTTTGAGCTGATCATTAATCTTATCCGGCTGCCCTGCGGTATATCTCCGTTAAAGGCAAGGGAACCGGATTCTCCTATAGAAGAGAGGCTTCTTAAAAGGTACTCTTTTTTCCCGGAAATGTCTATGCCCAGGGGATAAAATGGAGAAATATGTTTTAGGTCATTTCTCAGGCTTGCGCTATCCCTTGCAAAGTATTCCTGGTAAAGGCTGGCCGCGGGTTTATTGTCTATTTCCTGGGCGGTATTCCCTAAAGAGAGGGTTATCCTCCTGGGTTTTCCTAACGGCTGCCAGCCGTGTTTCACCCCTAAACCGAAATTTAATTTTCCTCCAAAGAGTATGCCGCAGGCAGCATTGTTCAATATGGAGTTATTGAAATATATGGGCCCTAAGGTAGAGGCGCCTACCATAGGAAAGCTTCTTCCTACCTTTTTTTGCATCCCGAAGATAATATTTTCCCCTTCAGGAATTTGCCCGTCAAGAAAGATTATGCTTAAATTCCGGCGGATTCCTTTGCACCCGTATAAAAGGTCCTCGCCAAGCTTCTCCCCTAAAGTTGAGGCATTATTCTCAGAGACTTCCTTTACGCAGGTGGTGTTAAAATATATATCCTCAGGAAAACTAAAAAGCGCTATGGCCAAACCGTTTTTGTATGAACCCTGATTTACTATTATTGAGGGAGAGCTTAGGCCTAAAAGAGGGATATCTCCCAATGAATCCCGGATAGTTTTTAAAACCAGGGGGTGGCTGAGTTTTGTGGTGTTAAATAAAAGCGCTAAATCTGGTTTTCTTCGGTTAATGGCAGAGGCGGCTTCATTAAAGGCTTCCTGGGCTGCTTTTATGTGGTCGTTATTTAAGCTGAAACCTACGCCTATCTGCATGGGTTTTATTATATAACACTTTTTGCTTAGAGGGTCAACAAAATTATTGACTAAATTCGCTAATATAGTAAAATAACTTAACATTTTTCTGCCCCCATCGTCTAGCCTGGTCTAGGACGTCAGGTTCTCAGCCTGTAAACACCGGTTCAAATCCGGTTGGGGGTAAAAAAGAATATTTTTCTTGCATTTAGGCAGTGTTTGTGATAAAAAATAAGGAAGATAAAAGGAGGGTGTATGCGTGAGCATTTAGGATTCTTGAAGATATCCAGCGCAGTGGTTAAGATAGCTGCCTGGATTTTTTTGTTTTTAGGAAGCATAAGCGGGCTGGCAATTATATTCAATAAGGTGCCGGGTAACCCTCAGTGGATGGGCATAATAATCTTATCCGTCTATGTTTTCTTTTTCTTCTTTTTCTATTTAATCGCAAAAATAGCGGATCTCTTGGTTAAAATTATAAACGAAATTAAAAAAGAATAGTATCTCTTTTAAAGGAGGGGCTGTGAAAAATAGAATAATGCTGGTTTTATTGGTTTGTGTTGCATTCCTCGGTTTCATGGGGTGCGATAAGTTAAGCGCCGTTAATCCTGCTAAAAAGACAGAGGTGAAAAGGTCTTATACCTCGGGCCCGGTTAAGGGGAAGGTTATTGCCAGGGTAAATAATATACCGATCACCCTCGAGGATATAAGCCAGGAGATAGAGGCCTTTAATGCCTCTGTTCCCGTGGATAGGCCGGAGCTAAAGATTACTACGCGCGAACAGAAGGTCAATTATCTTAAAAATGAGGTAGTTAGAAGGACGCTGTTATATCAGAATGCGATGGATAGGGGTTTAGACAGGAATGCTGAAGTATTGGATGCTTTGGATAAGGCAAAGATGCAGCTTTTGGTTTTAGAATTAATTAAGAATGAGACAGAGAAGATAGATGTAACCTCTAAAGAGATCGAAGAATATTATAATACCTTTAAGGATCAGCTTAAGGAGCCCGAAGAGCGCCAAATCCGCGAGATAGTAGTTAGCAGCGAACAAGACGCAAAGGATGTGTTGATTCAGCTTTTGCAGGGAGGAGATTTTGCTACTCTAGCAAAGGATAAATCCAGGTCTGCAACCAGCAGGCAGGGAGGGGATTTAGGTTTTATATCTAAGGGCAAGAAATTTGTGCAATTTGACGAAGTAGCCTTCTCCGATACTTTGGATGTTGGAAGGACCAGCAACATATTTAAGGGCCCGGATGGCTACTATATAATAAAGTTAGAGGCTAAAAAGGGCGGCAAGCAAAAATCGCTCTCTGAGCTTTGGGATGACATAAAAAGGGGATTGACCTTTTTAAAGCAACAGCAGAGGATAGAGGAGTTAATCGGAAAGCTTTCCCGAGATGCCAAGATTGAAATCTATGAAGGGGAGATAAAATAATGCCGATAAAACTACAGAAGCAGCAGATTATTTTAATTGCCGGAGTAGTTTTGGCTGTAGCTGCAATTATAATGGTTAATTCCTATATTGAACAGCAAAGAAGGGCAGCCCAGGATCAGGCGAAGAAGGCGCTTTCAAATATACAGGCTAACCAGACTGCTGTTTTAGTGGCAAAACAGGATATTCCAAAGGGCGCGATGATTGAATCTTTGATGCTGGAGACGGCTATCGTACCTAACAAGTTTGTGCAGCCTAATGCCGCTACTTCTCTGGATAGGGTTTCAGATATGATTACGGTTGCGCCAATATCAAAGGGTGAGCAGGTTACCCTTTCTAAGCTCAGTGCTACGCAGGCAAAGGGAGGCGGAGATCTGGCAGGGCTTACGCCGATAGGCAAGAGGGCGGTTACGATCTCAGTAGATAATATTTCTTCCTTGGTGGGCATGGTTAAGCCCGGAGATTATGTAGATGTTATTGCAACTGTTCCTATCCCGGTGCAAGGCCCGCAAGGAGAGATGGTTTCTCAGATGGCGGTCTTGCCTTTATTCCAAAATACTCTGGTTTTAGCAGTTGGCCAGGATACCGGAAGGGTATCTGCTCAACAAAGCGGCAGCAGGTATACCACTAAAGGTGCCGGGGAAGCCGCAGGGTCAGGGCTTATAACTTTAGCATTAGGCCCACAGGAAGCAAGCCTTATTGCCTTTGTTCAGGAACAAGGTAAAATCCGCCTGACATTACGCTCACCGGCAGATGCCCAGGTAGGGCCGATTCAGCCGGCAAGTTGGGAAACCCTGTTTAAGTATATAATGCCTACTCCGGAGATGGTCCAGGGTGATGGGGATACCCCGGTAGTAGATGATACCGAATACATAGAAGTTTATCGCGGGTTAAATAAACAAAAGATGCCTTTATCTAAATAAGGAGAAAAATGAAAAAATTGTCTTCGGTCCTTCTCTTAATGTTATGTTTTTCTATGGCGTTTCCTTTTAAGCAGTATGCCGCCTTAGATAACGCAGATGAAGAATTAAAGCTTTATCTGGGAGAGGTAAAGGTAATTTCAGTTAGAAATCCTACTCGTGTGGCTATAGGAAATCCTCTTGTTGCGGATATCGCCGCAGTTACCAAAAGCGACCTTACTTTAAGCCCGAAGGCCGCAGGCAATACAACTCTTGTCGTCTGGGATAATTACGGGGAGCAGTCTTACGTGGTAAAGGTTTTTAATGAGAATACGAATCTTATAAAGTCTCGCATCGATAATATACTAAAACAGTTAAAAGTGGCAGAGGTTAATACTCAGGCTCAGGATGAGGAAGGTAAGGTTTTTCTCCTTGGTAAAACAAAGAATGATAAGGAGAAAGCGATGATTCTTACTGCCTTGGGCCCCTTGAAAGAAAAGATTGTAGATTTAATGGCGGTTAAGGAAGAAGAGAATGTAATAGAGATAGACGTGCAAGTCTTTGAGATAAATAAAGGCGCGGAAGATAAGCTGGGTTTTAAATGGCCGCAGACATTGGATATTACAGAGGTAGGCTCTCCCGGTATAGCCGCTGCAGGGACAAGCTGGGGAAAGCTTTTTAAGGTTGCAAATGTAACCCGTGATGCCTTTACCTTAACTCTGGATGCCTTAATTGAGGAAGGCAGCGCGCGCGTGCTTTCACGCCCGAGGATTGCCTGTTTAAGCGGGAAAGAGGCCAAACTTTTAGTAGGAGGCCAAGTCCCGGTATTAAGCGGATCAGTCACTCCGGGTACATCCGGGGCCGGAAGTACCGGCGCCACCACGGGTGCCAGCGTAGAATATAAAGATTATGGCATTGTTTTGAATATAAAGCCACAGGTTAATGAGCAAGGACGGGTGCATATTAATCTTAACGTAGAGGTAAGTGAATTGGGTGAGAAGGTAGAAACTGATTATGCGCTAGCTTATACATTTATAAAACGTTCTGCTACCAGCGAGCTTATTCTTGATGACGGCCAGACCATGGCTATCGGCGGTTTAATCAAACAGAAGACAACCGAAGAGTTGCAAAAGTTCCCTTGGCTGGGTGATG
>JAQTTQ010000074.1 GCA_028710685.1 Candidatus Omnitrophota bacterium
TGGGGAATAAGAATATGACTTTTGAATCAGGCTATCGCGCGGGGGTAAAAGAAAATATGCAGGATTTTGCCGGGAACTTTTATGGAAATGATTTCCCTTACTTTTATTGGGCGAGCCCTGTTGTGCAAAACGTAAAGATTCCGGCACACATTGAAAACGGTGTGTTTATTCCTGAACATTCTGAGCCGGTTGTGATTGAAGCGGGGCAATGGAGGAATAAACTTGCGTATCCGATAAGCTGCCCGGAACATAAAGAAGCACGAAACAAAAGCGAAGGAGATGAACAGTATGCGTTTAATTACCTTAATCTTGGCGTCAGGGATATTACTGTCCTGCCAGAATCTTTTATTTGCGCAAAGCCAGGGGCAAAAGACAAAGATTCTCGTTGAGGAATGGGAAAAGGCGACAAAAACGGAGATAAGTCTTTGTCAGCAGGGTAAAGCCGCGGAGGAGATACCTTTGCTTCCGGCAATTGCGCGCAAGCCTGAGCTTCCGGCAGCCTTTGAGAAAAAGATTACCCTGCGTGCCTCGGGAGTAAAGTTGAAAAGCATAACTTCTGAAATCGGCGAAATAACCGGATATAACATTGTTTATGACCCTGATATAGATTCCAATGTCAGTTTATCGCTTGACACTCAGGATGTGCCTGTCTGGCGGGCCTTAAATACCCTGCTTTTCCCTTTAAACTACGGATTTAAGGTGAAAGATAACGATTTAGTGATCCTTTCCAAGGAGACGCGTACCTTTAAGCTTACCTTGCCGCCGAATACTCAGACATTCTCCGATGCTATAAGCAATGAATCCTGGACAAAAGCGGATGAGACCAACACTTCATCCGATACGAATAGCAATTCTAATATGAACATAAAAGTGGGGGCACGGGTTTTTGTGGAAAGCAAAGAAGACGGGCTCTCTTTCTGGAAAGATATGGAGTTGAACTTGGCCAAAATGATTTCTCCCACAGGCAGATATTCGTTTAATAAGCTTGCAGGTCTGGTTATGGTAACTGACAGCCCGCAGGTATTGGATAAGATAACCGGCTATATTGACCTTGCTAACGCCGAGGCCGATAAACAAATACTGGTTGAGGTAAAAATCCTGGAAGTCACTTTATCCCGCGAAAACACTTATGGAATAGACTGGAATGCTATTTACAAGAACATAGGGGGCATAAAGCAGGTGAGTTTATCTTCCGACTTTGCGGCGCAGAACATTGCTTCTACAGGGCTGTTTACGCTTACCGCGACAGGCCCGAATGCCGATTCGGGGACCGGTTCCGGCGGATTAAGCGCGCTTATTAAAGCGCTTCAGGCGCAAGGGCGCGTTGAGGTGATTTCGCAGCCGAAGATAATGCTTCTTAACAACCAGGCAGCTATGGTTCAGGTGGGAACCGTTACCAGCTATGTCTCCGATACCACTACTACCACCACGCAGGCCGGTATTGCTTCCACCAGCGCCACGACCGATCAGGTTCAGGAGGGAGTCTCCTTAAGGTTGATGGCAAGCATACTGGATAAGCAGATCCTGGTGCAGCTTACGCCTGTGGTGACGACATTGGATCAAATAAGAACCATCGATATGGGATCCGGTACGACCATTGAAGCGCCCAAGACCTCAACAAAGTCCATGCATACCCTGGTTAAGATTAAAGACGGTGAAACCATCGCGGTGGGCGGTTTAATTACCTCTAAGGACAATAATATTGAGAAAGGCATACCCGTTTTGCGTGATCTACCGTTTTTAGGAAGGTTCTTTGAATATAAGAGTAAAACACATACCAGGACAGAGCTGGTAATCTTCATAACACCTAAAATATTGTAAAAATGAACTATTTAATATTTGATAACGATATTTATTACGATATAGACGGGAAAACAGGCGTTGCCGCCAAAAGTGAAGCACTGGCAATTCTTAAAGTGGCGCCAATGGAGGCTTCGGTTGCGGTTATAGAGACACTGCAAAAGCAGGTCGCGGCCCCTGAAAAAGTGCCATATCGAAAAGATGAGGTTATCGCTTCGGCGTTTTCCGGAGAATACCTGGTTCAGTCGGAGAAAATAGCGGAGAACTTATTCCAGGTCGTCGCCGCTGAAAAACGGAAGATTAACGAAGTATATAAATATCTTGGGGTAGAGAATGTCCGGCTTGTAGTGCCATACGCGGCAGCCTTAAGGGAGTTCCTGAGAAATAACAATATATCCGGCGAAAAGACGAGAATAATCTTTCTGGACCATTTGGGCAACCAGGTCTTGCTTACGATCTTTAACAAGGAAGCGTTTACCACTCCGCGGCCGTTGTCAGTAGTTCCTTGGCAGATTACCAGGGAGTTAATTAGGAGCCGGGAGAATTACAGGGCACAAAATAAACTTGGCGCGGAAATCAGTTTTCAGATAGTTACCAACAGCAAAGAGATAATCGATGAGATTGTTTCTAATGGTTTGGAGACAAAAGAGAATATTGTTTTTCTGCAGGATCCTTGTCCGGCGTTAAGCGGCCTGAAACATGGGGAATTCTCAATGCATTACATGCTGCCTGAGCAGTTTATCCGCTTAAGGCGGATAAAAGAGGCCCGGAAGCGCGTTTCCCGTTTCCTTGTAATGCTTGGCGTTCTGGCAGGGGTGGTAGTTATGTTTTTAGGAAGTCTGGGCATAAATAAGACCGCCTCCGCGCGTTTAAAGAACTTACAAGTTGAAGAAGCCTCCTGTAATGAGGCATTAAAGCGCGCCTGCCGGGAGAAGTATAAAGATATCCTAAAGCACGGGAAAAAGGTGGATTTCCCTTATTTGCTGGGTTTGTTTATTGAGTCAATGCCTCCTGAATATTCGCTTGAGTCGGCAGTTATTCAAGGTATGCCTGGCGGCCGCTACAGGTTTGAGGCAATCGTGTTTTTGGAGGCGAAAGATGAACCGTTTACCAAGATGAGCCTGAACGAGGCCTTCAGGCATGCAAGGATAGAGAACATTCTGCTGAAAGACAATCCGGGGCTAAGGGTGGCCCTGGATATCATTTAAAACGAAGGAGGTGCAGGGTGTCGTTTATTATCGGAAAAGTCACGCGCAGGGTGAGCAAGCAGCATAACGAGTATTTTGTGGGCAAAGTCTGCGGCATGCCGGTAAGGGGGTCTTGGGCAAAGAAAGGGCAGGATGATTTATGCATATTCCTGGACAAAGAGAAGATTGATTTTCTCTCTAAGAAAA
>JAQTTQ010000075.1 GCA_028710685.1 Candidatus Omnitrophota bacterium
TGCCGATATCATTAAAGGCCTTTGCCCTCTTAGGCCCGATACCCTTTAAATACCGGATAGAAATATGCTGCAGATTATTCATTTTTATTATTATACTATCTTTAACCTTGCCTGCAAGAAAAACCTGGGGGACGCTCCCCAAAGGGACACTCCCTAAAGATTTTTAGTAAATTATTCCGCAGGTACTTGAAATTATAATCAAAATATGGCATACTTACATTGAAGTTAAGGAAGAAAGACAACTAGGAGGAGTGGTCAAGATAGCGGAAGCTAAAAAGGCCTATCACCTACAAGAAAACCCCGAAGGATTCGGGGCTTTTTTGTTTATTCTGAGTGCGGACTGGCACCTTGGAGAGCGTCCCTAAAGATTGAGAGCATATCTTGAAAAGTTTTAGCACGCGAAGACTTTTCCCTTAAAGGCCTGACCTTACGGAAACCCCTTGTGTACCAAGAAAAAAACTTGCGGAAAAGAACTACGCCATTCTTCTCACCGTAGAAATTAACCGAAGCATTCAGGTGTTTAATCATTATTTTTACAACTATGTTTATCGCAGGGCTGACCGGAACTCTACCTTTATCCAAAAATTCCTTTATCTGTTTGAATATCCAAGGATTACCTAAAGATCCGCGGGCCACGCTCAACCCATCGCAGCCTGTTTCATCAAACATCTTCTTAGCCAGCTGCGCAGATAAAACATCTCCGCTTGCAATAACAGGAATTCTTAAAGCTTTCTTTACTTTTCTTATAACCGAGTAATCTACACTGCCGCTGTAACCTTGGATCTTAGTCCTGCCATGAATAAACACGGCGCTAACGCCGCAATCCTGAGCAGACAAAGCCACCTCTCTTGCATTTACCGAGCCCTTATCCCAGCCTGAACGAATTTTAACCGTAACCGGCCAGGAAGAGTTTTTTACAATAAGCTTTAGAATCTGAGCCAATTTTTTAGGCTCGCGCATTAAGCTACAACCCTCGCCTCTTCTAATCACCTTTTTAGCGGGGCAGGCGGAATTAAAATCCAGAATGTCAAAATTATACCCCTTAAGCACATCTAATGCCTTTAAGATAAAATTATCTTCGCACCCTAAGAGCTGAACACCCAAAGGCCTGTCCTCCTTACCGCTTGTTAACATAGCCTGTGTCCTTCTGCTTTTATGAGAAATAGAACGGCAATTAATCATTTCAACAAAACATAACTCTGCGCCGAACTTGCGGTTAAGCATGCGAAAAGGCAAATCGCTGATCCCGGCCATAGGGGCAAGGATAAGATTAGATTTTAACTTCAAATTACCTATTTTTAGCATAGAAAAATAGGGCCAGGATTAAAAAACATAATCCGGCCCTGTCATATTCTTATATTATGTAATTTTGGTCTTTCTTAAGCGGGTTATTATTTATCTCTTCCACTATACCCTTAGGGATGCCTGGTTTACCTAATTTGGAATACATATAATTCTTATACCCCTCTACCCCGGGCTGGTCATAGGCATTTACGTTCAACAATTCACCCTCGAAGGCAGTGGCCATCTGAAAGAAAAAGAGGAGCGCTCCCCAGTAATAAGCCGATACCTCGGGCAAAATAATCGTGCAATTCGGACGCAATTCCCGAACCAACGCCCATTCGGTTGCTTCCTGGGCGAGTTTAATCAACTCGGTAAAACCTTTTTGAGAAAGGATATCCCCTTTAGCGGAAATTCTTATCTCGCTATTGAATTTCTCCACCCTTATAAAAGTTACCACCTTGTCATTTTGCCCCTCGATATTATTCTGCTGAACCGAGTGCAAATCACCTGTACCGCGGCAAGGAATCGGGGTCCTGCCGACATTAACTATACTGCTGTTATCCTTAGCCCATTCCTCAACGCCATCACGAGAAACATTAATCTTGCGCCTGAATTTCTTACCTAAACTCTCCGCTAAAAGCTGCACATACCAATCTGCCGTAGATTTTAACCCTTCAGCAAACGGCATCATAATCGCCAACGGTTTTGACTTCTTCTTATAAAGAATTGTATGCAATAACGCATACATATAAGCCGGATTCTTAGCATAATCAGCGCTGCTGCACTTTTTTTCCATATCCTTTGCGCCCTTAAAGACTTTATTTATATCAACGCCTATTACAGCTAAATGCAAAAGGCCCATATTAAACTCCGAGTACCTCCCGCCCACTCCTTTAAGCAAAGGCAGGCTACGGAAACTAAGGCTATCCTTTGCATTCTCCCGGGTAACCCTTTTGCGCAAAGAACCGGAGTCAGGATCAGTTATTGCAAAGATCTGCCGCCCATAATTTTTACCGGCACCTTTCTTTAACCAGCCCTCTACAGAAATAAAAGCTGCTTTTGTCTCTGTGGTCTCTCCTGACTTTGAAATAACTACAACAAAGGTTTTCTTGGGATTTAAATTCTTTAATAAAACAGAAAGGGTATCCGGATCAAGGTTATTGCCCTCAAAATAAACACGCGGACGGTTATCCCTGGACTTGGTAAACTCATTATAATAAGGCGAAGCCAGCGCATCCTGCGCTGCCTTAAGCCCCAGGTATGAACCGCCGATACCTAAAAAAATAACATTATGATATTTACTAGCAATCTCATCTCCAAGCTTTTTAATTAACGATACCACCCTGCTTTCCTGATAAGGAAGCACCATCCATTCTAAGCCCAGATTAATCCGATTACGGGAATCTTGCGCCAACGCCCTTAGGTGATTATGCCCAAGGCTGATATCCTTAGCCATCTCCAGAAGGTCATCTTTCTCTACTCCATGGACATTGCCTACATTAATACTCAACATATTATTAAAATCAAACTTTATCTCTTTCATAAATCCTCTTTCTTCTATGGGATATTCCCCGGAATGACTATCTACTTTGGGGAGTATGCCTTTGGGGAGCGTCCCCGATTGCAAATTTATTTTTGGATAATTTTAAGGGTAGTACGCACACCATCCTGCCAAGGCCAAAGCATAGCAAATATAGAATCCTCGCCCTCACTCTTAAAATAAAGGGTCTGGCCGGGCATTATCCCCCCAAAACCTTTTATCGCCTCCTGGGCTTTAAAATCAAGCCTGTTCTTGGATGGCCAGGCAGGCTCTCCAAGAAATTTCTTCAACCTCTCATTAAGCCCGCTAATCTCATCCTTAACAAGAACCCCTTCAAAATAATTATCGCAATCCGTACG
>JAQTTQ010000004.1:0-31860 GCA_028710685.1 Candidatus Omnitrophota bacterium
TAGCGCTTAAGACCTGTTTATCCTCATTCTTCAACCCTTCATTGCCCAATATCTTAACCACTAGTCCGTTCTTTTTTATAATCTTATACCGCGTTGAATCAATATTATATTTATAAACAAAAAAAAGCAGGAAACCGATTACGCCGATATACCAAGCGATCTGGCCGTAAAGAGGGTTAACATGGATTAAAAGAGTAACTACCCGGATAGCAATAGTGGCAATTAAACCGATAATAAAGAAAATCCCCGCCATGCGGTTCTCTTTGCACCTTTTATATTCCCGGCAATTAATACATTTTTTGGTGTCCATTGAACTTATATTTTAGCACAAAATATACGCCTTACAACGGAGAAGTTTTGACTGACCAGGAAAGTTCCAGATCAGCTTGATAGGGGGGGGTAAAATTAAGCTCATTCCTCAATCTCTCTATACTGTATACACGATCCTTACATAGGAACTTAATACGCTTGCCGATAACCGGGATTAAACCAATTATCTTGGTTATAGAATACGGGAGTAAAATAGGGTTAGGGCAGCCGATGCTCTTAGAAAAGATCTTAAAGATTTCGGATACGGTATATACTTCATTATCCGCTATATTAAAAGTCTTACCCAGCGCACGCCCATCCTTCATACAACAGAGAAGGCATGCGGCAACATTTCTTACGGAAACAAGGTGTAATTTGGTTTTTCCGCGATTAGGTAGAAAGAGAAGTCGTAATTTTATAAGACGGACTAAAAACTCCATCATATGCGGCTCCCCCTGCCCGTAAACCATACAGGGTCGTAGAATCACCATTGGCAGACCAACATCCCTAAAGCGTAAGGCAATTCTCTCAGCTTCCAGTTTTGAGAATCCGTAGCGATTAGTAGCTTTATACGGCATATCCTCGGTAAGGGGAATTTGTGTATTTCCTGAATTAACCGCAACAGAGCTCACGTAAATAAATTTCTTAATTCTACGTTCCAGCGCCCACTGGCATATATTCTCTGTCCCGCGAACATTGACATCTTCTAAAACTTTTTCATTGCCGTCGCTTACAAACCCTGCGCAATGAAATACAACATCATACTCGCCTTTTATCCCGCTAAGGGAGCCTTTATCAGTTACATCCGCAAAAACAATATTTATATTGTTTTTCTTTAGAAAATCCTTCTTGGACTTCTGACGTGCAGTAGCCGTTATGTTTTTATAGCCCTTTGCAAGGAGTTCAAGTACGAGGTATATGCCGATAAAACCGGTCGCGCCGGTAATTAATATCCTGGTATTTTTATCCAAATTAATTAACCTTTAATTTTATCCATTGGCTTACCGCAGCAGACCAGTTCGCCGCCGCCAACCTCTTGTACTTCAACTACATTACCGCATACGCTACACTTATAAACCTCTCCTACAGCTTTTACATTACCCATAACAACCTCCTTAGGGGACGGTTCTCCCGCTTCTTACCCCTTGATTTATATTAAGTTACAACAACATCACTTTTACTTTTTTGGTCTAATTATAACCTTAAAAAGTGTATTTTGATGTTTATCTAAACTATTGTAGCATATTGAATTAGAAAGTAAAGAACCGTCCCCTATTTAAAGGGAGCAATGACTCTGTTTAAGATTCCTGAGAGATAAGCCATGAGGATACCGTAATTAGTAATGGCCACGCCATAAACCTTAGCCCTTTCAATCCTATGCATAATCTCCCTTCTATTGACCATGCACCCTCCGCAAGAAATAATCAGTTTAAAACGCTTCAGATCCTCGGGGAAGTCCCCTCCGGCAGCAATTTCATAATGCAAGTCTTTCTTGGTATAATTTAAAAGCCAGGTAGGAATCTTAGTGCGGCCGATATCTTCAGGCTGGACATGATGGGTGCATGCTTCAGCGATTAAAATTTCATCACCGTCTTCTAGTTTCTCCACCGCAGATACTCCCTGGACAAACGCATCTAAATCACCCTTATGCCGGGCAAATACTGTTGAAAAAGAAGTGAGCGGGTAATCTTCAGGTAAAATGTCGCGCACAGTTTCAAAAACCTGCGAATCAGTAATAACTAGCTTTGCCGGCTTTTTTAAAGTATCAATACTCTTTTTAAGCTCTGTTTCTTTAGTAACTACTGCAATAGCATTTCTATCAAGAATATCGCGCATTACCTGCACCTGCGGTAATATAAGCCTGCCCTGGGGCATGGCGCTATCAATCGGACAAACCAGAACCACTATATCCTTTTCGTCAATAATATCGGCGACCAGTGGAACAGGCGACCAATGAGAAGGCGCTAAATCCATAATCTTTTGTTTTAATGCTTCGATACCTATATTTAGTTTTGCGCTTACCTCAATAAAAGGAATGTTCTTCTCTATCAGGTACCTGCGCGAAACCCCGCCCTCAAGCTCGCACTTATTCAAAACAAATACATAAGGAAGCTTTTTAGAGACAAAATTATCTATCAAATCATTCTCAAACTTATCAATATCAGTAGAAGGCTCTACAACGACAATACCTACATCTGTCTTACGTAGTACTTTTTGCGTGCGCTTTACCCTCTCTTCTCCCAAAAGCCCCGCATCATCAATTCCCGCGGTATCGATGAGTATACACGGGCCAATCGGAAGAATCTCCATTGATTTATAAACCGGGTCAGTAGTTGTACCCGGAGTCTCAGATACGATTGCGGCATCCTGTCCGGTAATTGCATTAATCAAGCTGGATTTACCGGTATTACGCTTACCGAAAATGCCTATGTGCAATCTATTACTTACAGGTGTTTTATACATTTTGACTTAACTTCCTTTCTTTTAAAGAATCTCCCCTACCGTAATCGATGTATCTTCCCAGGCTTTTAGCCATATCACCCATACAGAAATTACAAGCTCCCACCGGTTCATCAACGCACCTTTTGCCCGGATATATCTCATAAAGTTTTCTATAAGGCTGTGGGGTAAAATTAGGCATTAAAACATTTGCCCCGCAGGTTAAACCATCCGATCTGTAATCTTTATCCAGGCTTCCCAAAGCAGTAGTTGCCGGGATATGGGCGTTCTTAGTAACGATCCTCGTTAAGGCAATTACTTTTAAAGTAAGCAGCGCCTCGCCTGTTTTCTGTCGGCTAAACCTTGAATCATCATGCGGAATAAAAGGCCCTATCCCAATCATATCAAAGTCTTTTTCCTTAAAGAAAATAATATCTTCGGCAATTGTTTTCAAAGTCTGACCGGGCAAGCCGATTATATTGCCTGAACCTACCTGGTAGCCCAAATCCCTTAAAGCATCAAGGCATTTTATTCTTCTATCAAAACTCATATCTGTATGCATTGACTCATAAAGCCTTTTACCTGAAGTCTCTATTTTCAATAAATACCTATCTGCCCCGGCTTCCTTCCAGGCCTTATAATCCTCAAACTTCCTCTCTCCTACGGAAAGAGTAATCGCCATACTAAACCTTTTCTTTATTTCTAATATTATATCTTTAAGCCACGCTACATCTATATTAGGGTCATCTCCGGATTGCAATACTACTGTTTTAATATTATTTCCCGCTAAAAAAGCAACACTGCTTAAAACTTCGTCTTTACCCATCCTGTAGCGCTCAAGCTTAAAGTTACCCCTGTTTAAGCCGCAATAAAAACAGTCGCGCACGCAGTAATTAGAGAATTCAATAATCCCGCGCAAGAAAATCCCGTCTCCGCAAAATTCTTTTCTTATCTTATCCGCAAAGGAAAAAATTGTTTTAAGCTCGCTTTTATCTTCTTTAGAAAGGAGTACTTCTAGATCATTTTTGCTTGGCGATACATCATCCCTAATTTTAATCAACAACCCTTCAAGATTAGACATACTCATCCCTTACGCCTGAATCTACATGCGCGAAAAATAACTTTAACCTTTCCTGGTCTTTTTTCTCTAAATCTTTAAAGTACCGTTCAATCATCTTATATCCTAATTCCTTAACTCTATCCGAAGCAAAATCATCAAGGTATTCTTTCAATGTTATTAAAGCATTCATACTGCATTTACCTTTAATTGTCCCGGGCTTAGCTAAATTCATAAAAACTTCACCTGTACGTTCCTTCCGGTAGCAGGCAGCGCAGAAACTTGGTATATAATCATGTTTTATCAAAGTCCCTACTATCTCATCTAAGCTTCGGTGGTCGTTTAAAGAAAATTGCCCGCTAGCATCCTCTTTATCTAAATCAGAATATCCGCCGGGCGAGGTACGCGAAGCAGCGCTAACCTGTGAAACACCTAAACTTAAAAGTAAATCGCGCATTTGAGAAGTTTCGCGCGTTGACATGATTATCCCGGTATAAGGAACCGAAAGCCTTAAAATTGCCACTACCTTTTTAAACTCATCATCCGATAATTTATAAGGCGGGTTAAGGGATAATTCTACGCCTTCAGCCGGCTCAATCCTAGGCACTGATATTGTATGCGGCCCCACATTAAACTCCTTTTCCATGTGCTCAACATGGGAGAGAAGGCCTAAAGTCTCAAATTTATAATCATAAAGCCCGTATAATACGCCGATTCCTATATCATCTATCCCCGCGGTAAAGGCGCGGTCAATCGCATCAAGCCTGTTATCAGGATCGCTCTTTGGACCTTTTGGATGCATACGAAGATATGTTTCTTGATGATAAGTCTCTTGAAAAAGCTGATAAGTCCCTATTCCTGATTTTTTAAGTTCTCTAAAATCTTCTACGCTTAACGGCGCGCAATTGATATTAACCCTTTTTATCTTATTTTTCCCTACCCCTGCTCTGTAAATAGCCTTAACAGCTTCTACATAATAATCGATATTTGTTTTTCCTTCAGGGGCTGCTTCACCGCAAACCATAAGTATCCTCTTCTGCCCCTGCTTTAAAAGTAATTCAGTCTGGCTTACAATCTCAGAAGGCGTCAATGCCTTACGTCTAATAGAAACATTGTCTGATTTAAACGCGCAATAAAGGCAACTATTTTTACAAAGATTACTGATGTAAAGCGGGGCAAAAAGCACAACCCTTCTTCCATAGATTTTATCTTTTACAAAACTTGCTGCTGCAAAAATCTTCTGGATATAAGAAGGCTCGCTGACAGAGAGCAAAACAGCGGATTCTTGCAGGCTAAGCCTTTTAAGAGACTTAGCCTTCTCAAGAATAGCATCCAGCCTATCAAAACCTGCCCTAGCTTCGCTTGCCAGTAAATTATTTATCTTACCTTCATTAATATACTTCATTTTTCTCTAGGTGACGCTCCCCAAGGTTTTTATTCGCATTTACATAAGCCGGATTTAACCGATACGCCAACAACTTTTCCTAATTTACCGGTTAATGCGCCAACCTCATCGGTAGAAGCATTCACTATCAATACAATTACACTAAGATCCCTCTTTAAATGCGGAATACCCATACGCCCAACAATCAATTCGCCGAATTCAGTCAAAATATTATTGACCAACGGAGCTGCTTTCTTACGATTATAAATAATTACCCCTACGAATCCTAAACGCTTCTCCATTATATCCTCCTTTTTTTGGGGAGTGTCCCTTTGGGGAACGTCCCCCAGCAAAAAACCCAATCCACTGCTTATCCTGCAGAAAGATTGGGTTCGCTACTTATCCCTCCCTTAGCTCAGCAAACAAACCCTTACCGCAGGATAATACTTTTTAAAACTTACCTTGTATAAATGGGCCTTGCTTTATAATGAGTATGTAAAAGCTCTTCTGATTTCTCTCCTAAAGGTTTTCCTAAAAATTCTTTATAAAGCCTTTTAATATACGGATTCTGATGGCTGCAACGAATTTGTTTATTTGAATCATCCTGGTAAATTGCCTGCGCGCGCTTAATTCTTAACTCATCAGTAACCATATAAGGCTGCCCACCCCCCCCAACGCATCCTCCGGGGCAAGCCATGACCTCAATAAAATGATAAGGCATCTCCTTATTATTAATCTTGGCATCGCGCACTTTATTTAAAATATACTCTACGTTACCTAAGCCATGAGCAACAGCAATCTTTATCTTCTTACCGGCAACATCAACTTCAGTCTCCTTAACTCCTTTTATGCCGCGCACACCTTCAAACTCAACCTTTTTTAATTCTTTCCCGGTAATAAAATAGTGCGCAGTCCTTATCGCAGCCTCCATCACTCCTCCGGTTGCCCCGAAAATTACCCCTGCACCGGCATACTCCCCTAAAATACTATCACTCTCCTCATCCGGAAGATTCTCAAAATCTATCCCTGCCTGCTTTATCATTCTTACAAGCTCTCTGGTACATAGAACAGCATCAATATCCTGATATCCCGAAGAGAACATCTCTTCATTCCTGGAAATCTCATATTTTTTTGAAGTACAGGGCATAACCGAAGCCATAAATATGCTTGCCGGATCAATCTTATTTTTTTGGGCGTAATAAGTCTTTGATAAAACCCCTAATATCTCATGCGGCGATTTACAGGAAGAAAAATGGTCGATCATATCAGTATAAAATTTCTCCATGAAATCAACCCAAGAAGGACAACAGCTGGTAATCAAGGGAAGCGGGCGTGTTTCTTTAAGCAGCCTTTGCTCAAATTCACTTGCCTCTTCCATAATGGTTACATCCGCTCCGAAAGAAGTATCAAAAACCGCCTGAAAACCCAAACGCCTTAAAAGAGCGTAGAGCTTTTTGGTAAAATTCTTTCCCGTATAACCGAATGCCTCTCCTATTGAGACCCTTACTGCCGGAGCAATCTGGACAACACAATATTTATCTACATCCTGCAGCGCCCTCCAAACTTTAACCGTATCATCCTGCTCTACAAATGCCCCTGTCGGACAATGTGCCGCGCACTGCCCGCATTTTACACAAGGAGAATCCGCAAGCTGTATATCGCCTGCCGGAGAAATACGAGTTTTGATACCCCTTTCTAAAAATGAAAGCGCCCAGACATCCTGATTCTCCTGGCAAACGTGTACACACCGTCCGCAAAGAATACATTTCTTAGGATCAAGGTCAACTGCTTTTGTAGACTGGTCCATGGGCAAATCCTTTAAAAATTGCGGGAATGATTCTTCTTTTATCCCGAAGTCTGCGGTTAACTTCTGCAATTCACAATCATTATTCCTTGCACACTTTAAACAATCATTAGGATGGTTAGATAATATAAGCTCAATAACCGTCCTTCTTATCTCAACAATCTCGGGGTCATGGGTAGTTATATCCATCCCCTCTTCAAGCGGCGTGCAGCAGGAACGTAACATCTTGCTTGAGCCTTTATTTTTTACAATACAAATACCGCAAGCAGCAGAAGCAGGTAAATCAGGGTGTTTGCAAAGAGTGGGTATCTTTATTTGGACCCTTCTTGCCGCTTCCAAAATAGTTGTCCCCTCTTCAACCCTTAATAAAATTCCGTTTATCTTTGCCTGAATTGACTTAATCATAATTATTTTTTATTTATCGCCCTAAATTTACAGACCTCAAAACACTTTCCGCATTTAATACACTTCTCCTGGATAACAGAATAGCCCTTCTCTTTATCGCCTGTAATTGCGCTTACCGGACAATTGGTAAAACAAAGCCCGCAACGCTTGCACTTCTCCTCAATAACGCTGTAAGTAACAAGATGGCTGCATTTTCCCGCAGGGCAATGCTTATTCTCAATATGCTCAATATATTCTTTCTCAAAATATTTTAAAGTAGAAAGCACGGGATTAGAGGCAGTCTGGCCCAAGCCGCACAAAGAAGCCTTTTGCATAGCGTAGGATATTCTCTTTAACTGGGCTATATCATTTATATTGCCGGCGCCTTCAGTTATCTTCTTAAGATAACCTAACATTTGAAACCCGCCGATACGGCATGGCGAGCACTTGCCACAAGATTCTTCTACACAAAACCCTAAATAAAATTTAGGAATATCAACCATACAGTCATCATCATCCATGACAATCATCCCGCCCGAACCCATAATAGAACCGAGCTTCTGCAGGTTTTCATAATCAACCGGGGTATCTAAAAGATGCTCCGGTATAACTCCTCCTGAAGGCCCGCCTGTCTGCACTGCCTTTATCGGCTTACCGGTTAAGGTCCCGCCGCAGATATCCATTACAATTTCTCTTAAAGTAGCTCCCATGGCAATCTCAACCAGTCCGGAATTCTTCACCTTGCCTGTAACCGCAAAGACCTTAGTCCCTTTAGAGGTCGCTGTCCCTATTTTTGCAAACCATGCTCCGCCTTTTAAAAGAATCTGCGGAATATTTGCCAATGTTTCAACATTATTTATTACTGTAGGTTTTCCCCATAAACCTTTTACTGAAGGATAAGGCGGCCGGGGATGAGGAGTTCCTCTTTTGCCTTCAATAGAAGATATAAGCGCAGTCTCTTCTCCGCAGACAAACGCGCCTGCACCTAACCTTATCTCTAAATCCAGGCCAAAAGAGCTCCCTAATATATTTTGGCCTAATAACCCGCAATCATAAGCCTGTTTTATCGCCTTATTTATTCTTTCAACAGCTAAAGGATATTCAGCGCGAACGTAAAAATAACCCTTTGAAGCACCCACGGCAAAAGCAGCAATAATCAACCCTTCCAGAACCGCATGAGGATCGCCTTCCAGAATACTTCTATCCATATAGGCGCCAGGGTCTCCTTCATCTGCATTACATATTACAAACTTCTGGTCAGAAGCAACCTCCCGGGCAAAATTCCACTTCATCCAGGTCGGATAACCTGCCCCACCCCTTCCTCTTATCCCACTGGTCTTAATTTCTTCAATAACCTTATCTTCTTTTAACTCTATTGCCTGTTTTAGCCCCAGATATCCACCACAAGCAATATAATCATCTATGCTCTCGGGATCTATCCTTCCGCAGTTTTTTAAAACCAGCCTCTCCTGCTTTGATTTAGGCTTATAGACTAAATCTTCAACCCTACCCTTATTAAACGAAATCGCATCAGCAATTCTTTTTAAATCATCTTCTTTTACATTGGCGTAAGTAATCTGCTCCGGGAGAATTTTAATTACTAACCCTTTATCATAAAGGCCGATATCCGCAACCCTAACTACCTGAATCCTGGAGTGCTGGTCATTATGACGCAAAAAATCCAGAATCTGGGTATATGCCTGGCGGGTTAAATCCTCCCTTTTTGTATCGGTATCCTTTATTAGGATTGTCTTCTCGTACATAATATTAATCTACCGTATTATAAATACAGTCGTTAACAAGCATTTTGCCGATTACATGCTTCTCAATAATTTTATTTGCGATATCCCGGTTAACTCTGCCGTAGGTTACAGAAGGCAGCCCTTCAATACTGACCTCAACCAATGGTTCAGCGTAACAGTTTCCCTGACATCCGCACTTTTTAACCTCAACATTAAGATTTCGTTTTTTTACTTCTTCAGACAAGAAATTAAAAACCTCATCCGCTCCGGCAGCAATTCCGCAGCTGCTCATCCCTACTTTAATCCAGTTTGCGGGTTTATCGCACGGCTCTTTGCTTATTTTATCCAGACTCTCCGGAGTTAATCTAACCATATCATTCCTCTTTAATATATTTAGACAATATATCAGCTACTTCCGCCTTCTTTACTTTGCTATAGACCTTTTCATCGATCATTAAAACCGGAGCAAGTCCGCAGCAACCTAAACATCTTACTACATCTAAATGGAATAAATTATCTTTAGTAGACTCCCCCTCTTTTACCCCCAAAATATTCTTTATCTCATCTAATATTATGCCTGCGCCTCTTAAATAACATGCCGTACCCATACAAAGTTTTATCAGGTGTTTACCCGGAGGAGAGAGCTTAAAAAAATTATAGAAAGTGATTACTTCGTATATGCGCGCTAAAGGGACTTCGAGCATTTTAGATAGCTCAAGCGATAATTCTCTGGGCACGTATCCATGGTGATTCTGAATTTCGTGCAGGATCATGATAAGATTACCTTCTTTACCCTTCCATTCCTCGACTAATTTTACAAGTTCAGGATTAAGCTTTTTCTGTTCCATAGGGGGTTTCTTTCCTTTTAGCATAATGCGTATGCAAAAGATAGTGGGATTTTTCTCCCAGAGGTTCTTTTAAGAAATCTTTATATAATGCCTTAACCGCAGGATTCTGATGCGATTTTCTCAAAGCTTTATTTTTATCCTCCTGATAAATTGCCTCCATCCTTTTCTGCTTTGTCTCTTCATTTAAAGAAAATGGCTGGCCGCCTCCTCCAAGGCATCCTCCGGGACAGGTCATGATTTCAATAAAAGCATACGGCGATTTACAGCTCTCAACCTCTTCCAATAATTTTCTTGCGTTGCTTAAGCTACTGGCAATCGCGACTTTCAATTTCAATCCCTCTATATCTATCTCAGCTGTCTTTATTCCCTGCAAACCTCTTAAGGAAACAAAATCCAGCTTCTCAAGCTCTTTGCCGGTTAAAACCTCATAGGCAGTCCTTAAAGCAGCTTCCATTACTCCGCCTGTAGCGCCAAAAATAACCGCAGCACCGGTAGATATCCCTAACGGCTCATCAAAATCCTCTCCCTTAAGGCTTGCAAAATTAATCCCTGCCTCTCTTATCATTCTTGCTGCCTCACGGGTAGTCAATACATAATCAACATCAGGAAATTCATCTTTATTCTCTAATTTTAACTCATTCTTCCAGTAATTAAAAGCTGACTTCATCTCCGGACGCTTTGCCTCAAATTTCTTGGCAGTGCAGGGCATTATAGAGACAACCACAATTTTCCTGGGATCGATATTGTATTTTTTTGCGTAATAAGTCTTGGCAACCGCGCCAAACATCTGCTGCGGAGACTTACATGTCGATATATGCGCTAGAATCCCGGGGAAGAAATGCTCGGCAAATTTTATCCATCCCGGAGAGCAGGATGTTATCATCGGAAGAACTCCCTTATTCTTAATCCGTGATATGAGCTCATACCCTTCCTCCATAATCGTAAGGTCAGCTGAAAACTGAGTATCAAAAACTTTGGCAAAACCTACTTTACGCAAAGCCTCGACAAGTTTCGAGGTAACTAAAGTACCCGCTGTAAGCCCAAACTCCTCTCCTATTGCCGCCCGGACCGCAGGAGCTACTTCTGTAATAACAAACTTATCCGGGCAAGATAAGGCTTTCCATACACCTTCTGTCTCATTCTGCTCGGTAATTGCTCCGGTAGGACAAACCATTACACACTGGCCGCAGTTTACGCACACGCTATTACTTAAGCCTTCGTCAAAAAAAGTAGTTATTTTGGAATTCTTGCCTCTTCCTGTAAAATCAATTGCCTTTACACTCTGAACCGATGAGCACACAGAAACACACCTTCCGCATAGAATACATTTATTGGGATCCCTCACAATAGAGACCGAAGTAGTATCAAGAGGAAGCTCAACCTTGCTTACTTTCGGGAACCTCGCCTCTCTTATACCTAGATCAAAAGAGATTTTCCTTAACTCGCAAGTATCGCTTCTATCACATACCAGGCAATCTTTAGGATGCCCGGCTAAAAGAAGCTCCAGATTAACTCTTCTTGCAATTCTTACCCTTTCGGTATTAGTATAAACTTCCATACCTTTATTAACCGGAGTAACGCATGAACGCATTAAAGCCTTTGCCCCTTTTACCTCAACCAAGCATATTGAACAGGCTGCCTCACTTTTTAAATCCTTCAGGTAACAAAGCGTAGGAATATCAATTCCTATCTCCTGGCAAGCCTCAAGAATGGTAAGCTCTGAACTAACCTTATATTCTCTACCATTAATCTTTATATTTATCTTTTCCATACAAATTAACTTTCTTTAATATCACAGCGCAAGCATCTACCTGCCTCATAAAGTGCCTGACCAAGAGAGAATCCACAAGAAACTTCCTTAAAGTTATTCTTCCGTTTTACTACTTCCATCTTTCTGCCGACCTGCTTCTTAGAAGATTTGGCATCCTGGGGCAATTTTTGGCTATATTCAAACTCTCTGAATAATTTATTAAATCTATCTAACCCCGTTAAATCTTTATCCATTGATTGAGCTGCTTTTTTACCTTGGGCCATTGCTTCAACCGCAGTTGCCGGGCCCATTACTAAATCCCCTCCGGCATAAACTTTATTTATATTTGTCTTAAATAACGCCTTGTCTATAATAATCCTGCCGTCATTCATAGTCTCTATATCGCAATCTTTTATAAAAGCAGAATCAATCCTCTCGCCGATAGCAAGGATTATTGTATCGCAGGCAACATCAAAAAGCTCATTCGCAGGAACAGGCTTTCTTCTTCCGGAGAGGTCATATTCGCCTAACTTCATTTTTTCTGCGGTTAAAGAAGCTACTCTTCCTTTGGAATCGCCCTTAATCTCCTTCGGCGCAGCTAATAATACAAACTTTACCCCCTCTAATTTAGCCTGCTCAATCTCATCTCTATTTGCCGGCATCTCTTCTTCCATCCTGCGGTAAACTATAGTTACTTCGCTCCCCAAACGCAAAGCTGTTCTTGCCGCGTCAATAGCCACATTTCCTGCGCCGATAATAGCTAATTTCTTTCCAATAGATATCTTCTTTTTCCCTGCCGCATCCTTAAGAAATTCAGTTCCTTGGATAACCCCTTTAAGATTTTCTCCCGGGATATTTAAAGACATGCTCTTGTAAGCGCCTGTAGCTAAAAATACGCCATCAGAATTTTCAATAATCTTTTTTAATTTAGGAGTATCAACTTCTCTGTTAAATAATATCTTGACCCCTAATTTCAGGATAAAAGATATCTCCTTATCCAGAACTTTTTTAGGAAGTCTGTATTCGGGGATCCCGTAGCGCAAAACCCCTCCTGCCTCTTTACTAGACTCGTATATAGTAACATCATGCCCCAGGCGGGTTAAGTAAAAAGCGCAGGTTAGCCCGCTCGGGCCTGCCCCGATAATCGCTATTCTCTTACCGGTTTTAGGAAGTTTTTCTTTAATAAGGGCTTGGGTAACTTTTGCTTCTTTATTAGCCTTATAAACCTCATCAGCAATATACCTGTGTATCTCTCCTTGAGAGACCGGAAAATCCAAATCCTCTCTTCTGCAGCGCATCTTACAGTGAAAATGGCAGATCCTTCCGCTTGTTGCAGGAAGAGGATTATCCCGGACAATGCTCTCAAAAGCCTCTAGCAATTTTTTTTCTTTGAATAATTCCAGGAATCCGGGAATATTCATATGCAAAGGGCAGCTATTTTCGCAAGGAGAGATAAAAAGCGAAGAGCAGACTCCGCCGTCACAACGCCCCTCTCTTACATGCTCATCATACTCTTCTTTAAAATATTTTAACGTGGTTAAAACAGGATTTGGCCCGGTCTGGCCCAAGCCGCACAAAGCTGAATCTTTTATAACTGAACCGAGAAGAGAGAGGTTTTTTACATCTTCCTCACTGCCTCTACCTTCTGTAATTTTGGTAAGCATATTTAAACTCTGGGTTAAGCCTTCTCTACAAGGGGTGCATTTTCCGCAGGATTCAGAAGTAGTAAATTCCGTAAAATACCTTGCCAGGTCCACCATACAATTATCATCATCCATAACCACCATCCCGCCTGATCCCATTATCGCGCCTAAAGAAGCCAAGGTCTCATAGTCAATAGGAGTATTAAATAAACCTGTAGGGATACAACCCCCTGAAGGGCCGCCGCTTTGAAGCGCTTTTACTCTCTTTTTTGTCCCGGTGCCTTTGCCTATGTTATAAATAAGTGTCTGTAAGGATGTGCCAAAAGGTAACTCAACTAAGCCCGTATTCTTTATCTTGCCAACTAAAGAAAAAACCTTTGTCCCTGCGCTATTTTCTGTCCCGGTCTGGGTAAACCATTTTGCGCCTTGAGAGATAATTACCGGTATATTACACCACGTTTCAACATTATTGATATTTGTAGGAAGCCCCTTATAACCTTTCTGCGCCGGGAAAGGCGGACGTGGCTTTGGCCTTCCGGAATTTCCTTCAAGCGAAGAAATAAGCGCTGTTTCCTCCCCGCAGACAAACGCGCCTGCGCCCTCTACAAGATCCAAATCAAAAGAAAATCCGCTTCCTAATATATCCTCTCCTAAAAAACCATACTCTCTTGCATCGGATATGGCCTTTCTAATCCTTGCTACAGCCAAAGGATATTCAGCACGCACATATATAATCCCTGATGAAGCTCCCATTGCATAAGCGCCGATAATCATTCCTTCTAAAAGCATATGAGGATCACTTTCGCTTTCATTACGGTTCATATACGCGCCCGGGTCTCCTTCATCAGCATTGCAGATAATTACCTTAAGGCTATTCTTCTCTTTACGCATGAATTCCCATTTAAGGCCTGTAGGAAAACCTGCCCCACCTCTTCCTCTTAATTTTGACTTTTTTACTTCTTCAATCACTACCTCAGGCTTAGCTTCTTTTAAAACCTTCATCAGCCCCTGATATCCGCCTACGGCAATGTATTCCTCTATATCCTCGGGATTAATCAAGCCGCAGTCCCGCAAAACAATCTTTTTCTGCGGTTTAAAAAATTCCACCTCATTCCAGAGCGGAATATCCTCAAAGCCCCTTCCATATTCTATTCTTCCGGTAATATGATCCCAGGATTCAATTCTGCATAAGGCAAATTTCTTATTAATGGAACCTTTAGATATATCTTTCATTATAGAATCTACATCTTTAACAGAAATCCCTTTTAAAATAACTAAAGGCTTTCCCGGAAGCGATATATTAACCAGAGGTTCCTCTGCACAAAAACCAAAACACCCTGTTTTAACAAGCGAAAAAGGCAAATGCTTTCTAGAGATAATTTTCTGGAAGGCGTTAAAAACTTCCTGCGCGCCATTACCTAAGCCACAGGTCCCCATCCCTACTGCGATCCTCACCTTGCCGGAAAGTAGTTTTGCCAAGCCCTTATCCTTAATCTTATTTAGATCCTCACTGCTTCTGATCTTCATTATTTTCTCTTTTTAAGCAATTCTTTTATAATCTTTTTTAGTTTTTCTTCAGTAACCCGGCTGTATATATTGCCGTCTACTTCCACTACCGGAGCCAAGGCACACTGGCCAAAACAAGCTACTGTTTTTATGGTAAACTTTTTATCCTGCGTAGTTAATGAGGACTGCTGGCCTTCTATGCCGTTATTTAATCCGAAATATCTTATTAAGAAATCAAGGAGATTCTTTGAGCCGCGGGTATGGCAAGCAGTGCCGCGGCAGACTATAATTGAGTGCTTGCCCTGCGGCTTAAGGTTAAAAAAAGCATAGAAAGTAATAATATTATAAATTTTCGAAACCGGGACCTTTGTTTGCTTTGCAATATACTCAAGTACTTCTTTGGTAAGATACTTATGCGGATTTAGCTTTTGAGCCTCTTCAATTACCCCTAAAAGCATTCCAGGTTTTCCTTTGTACCTTAGGATAATTTTGTCCAGTTCTTTTGTCATTTAGTCTTCTCTGCTACATTCACAAAGTAAATAAGATTCTCCAACTCAATCTCTAAATTTACGTTATTTACAATGCATCCTTCAGGACTTATTAGCCTTAAAGGAGCAAAATTAAGTATGCCTTTAATCCCACAAGAACAGACTAAATCCAAGACTTCCTGCGCTGCTATGTCGGGAACTGCTAGAATTGCAATTTTAATGCCTTGAGATTTTATAAAATCTTTAACCTCTTCTAACGGCAGAATAGGCAAAGCATTATAGCGGTTTATTTTTGCCGGGTCAATATCAAAGCCTGCGGCAATTTTTATCCCTTCTTTCTCAAAGCCGCGGTAGCGCATTAAAGCGCTTCCGATATGGCCTGCGCCGATAACAATAACCTTCTGCAAACGGTCTTTGCCGAGGATACTGTTTATTTTCTCAAGAAGTATTTCAATCTGGTATCCGCCTTTTTTGTTTCCCGAGATACCGAAAACAGAAAAATCCTTTCTTACTACTGCAGCAGTAACTCCAACCGCATCCGCAAGGTTATCCGAGAAAACCTTCACAAAACCTAAGGTTTGTAATCTATAAAGAGCGTTTTTATATCTTGAAAGCCGGATTATGCAATTCTTGGCAGTAATCATAATGTTACTTTTTTCACAATAACAAAATTAATATAACATGGGGAGTTATTTTGTCAAGATTTTTTTAACCGGTTATTTCTTTTGTTTTTTGATTACTGCTTTTTTCAAACTAGAGGGCTTATTGATATTACCGGAGAGCGCCATTAATTGGTGTACATGGCAATATTCTTCATGGTTATAAATACTTAAAATATTATGACAATTGCGGTAACGGCAGACCCTGCCCTTGGCAGAGGTCTTGACTTTTTTCATTAGCCCCTTCTCTCATCCTGCTTTTTTACTGGTAAATATAAAGCCCGGTTTTAAGCCGGGCGATATATTCTTTTCTAATAGCTAGACCTTTGTAACGTTTACTGCCTGATCACCCTTGGGGCCTTTTTCTATATCAAATTCAACCTCCTGCCCTTCGGCTAAAGATTTAAAACCCTCACCCTGTATAGACTTATGATGTACGAATACATCGCTGCCTGATTCAGGAGTAATAAATCCATACCCTTTTTGATCGCTGAACCACTTTACCTTTCCTCTTGCCATTTTCTTCTCTCACCCCCTAACAATAAAAAAAGCCGTAAAGGTTAGTCAACTTTTCCCTTCACGACTTCTAAGTTTTGCTAATCTTTATATTACTTATTTATATTACCATCTTTAACGCTATTGTCAACTAGAATATCTCAAAGAATTTTACTTATGCCTGTGTTTTATAACCTAACCTTATCAAATAAATTCCTAGTCCTCAAACATACCCGTACTAAAAGCAGCATCACCGGTACCTCAATTAAAACCCCCACAACAGTGGCAAGTGAGGCCCCGGAGGATAAGCCAAAAAGAATTGTCGAGGTGGCTATAGCTACTTCAAAATGGTTACTGGCGCCGACTAATGCGGAAGGAGCAGCATCGCGATAAGACAATTTAAGCCGCTTAGCCGCAATATAGGTAATTGCAAAAATAATGCAGGTTTGAATAAATAGGGGCACGGCAATTAATAGAATAACCTGCGGCTGGTTAATAATCAATTCGCCCTTAAAAGAAAATAACAATACTAGGGTTAAAAGCAAGGCACTTATTGAAACCGGGGTTAAATAACGCAGAAATTTCTCTTCGAACCATTTAAGCCCCTTTCTTGCGATTAACCACTTTCGGGAGTAATAACCCAGCAATAGCGGCAAGCCTACATAAATTATCACTGATAAAACTATGGTCTGCCACGGGATAGGCATTTTATTGATACCTAATAGCCATCCTCCTAAAGGAGCATAAAGAAAGAGCATGGTTAAAGAATTAATAGCTACCATCACTAACGTATGGCCGTCATTACCGCGGGCCAAATGCCCCCATATAAGTACCATTGCCGTACAAGGAGCTATACCTAAAAGAATGCACCCTGCGATATAAGACCTGAATAGCTCTACCTGCGCACCGCCTTTTATTATCTCTACTCCGGGAAGCCATCCCTTGAAAAATATGCCCAAAAACAGCCACGCAATGGCAAGCATAGTAAAGGGCTTTATGCACCAATTCACAATAAGCGTAAGGATGACCGGCTTAGGGGTTTTACCGGCCTTAATAACCTCAGAGAAATCAATTTTAACCATAATAGGATACATCATAAAAAACAGGCATATAGCTATAGGGACTGAGACCTGGTAAATCGAAATCTGATCAAGCCTGACAGCAACCTGCGGGAATAACTTACCGAGAATTATTCCAACCCCAATACACAGAATAACCCATCCGGTAAGATATTTCTCAAAAAAACTTAACCGCCTTTCTTCATGAATAATATGGTCCATTTATCATCCTTTCCTAAAATAACTTCAAAACATAGATTCCGGAGTAATACAATCCGACAAGAATAAAAATCACTCCGGTGATCCTGCGGGTATAGTATTCAATTTTTGTGATCTTATGAAACCAGTGGCTTAAAGAGGTTACTCCAAAAGCAATTGCTACCGCAAATATAAAGACAGGCAATCCCGTTCCTGCCCCGTATACAAAAGGTAGTAAAGTACCAACTTTACTGTTAAGCGCAAGCGGAATTAGGCTACCGAAGAATAAAGCAGCTGAAATAGGGCAAAAAGCCAGAGCAAATATAAACCCTAAGGCAAAAGAACCGAAAACTCCGGACTCTGCAAGCATGTTATGATGTTTGTGTGAGATGCTTATGCCGGGAAGCTTAATCGTAATTATCTCTAAAAGGAAAAACCCTGTAATGATTAAAAGCGGTCCTAAAGCCTTGACAAAATATTTCTGTAAGAACTGCGCAACTTCCGGGACGCTTAAAAGGGAATGTATAATCAACCAGCCAAGAATAGCGTAAGCTAACATTCTCCCCAGTGTATAACTAAGGCCGTTAAGAAAAACATAAAATGGATGCGCTATTTTCTTTGAAAGGAAGGATACTGCCGCGATATTCGTCGCTAAAGGACACGGACTGACTGAAGTTAATATCCCTAACCATAATGCAGACAGACAAACAATTAAGAAATCCATCGCTTAAACCTCATTTAAAAAATTATTTACTTCTTTGACTATATACTCTGAAAATGTTTTTTTATTTCGTGAGTACTGCCAGATTTCAGTAAGATTCTTGGATTTAACTTCTTTCCCATCTTTGACAAGCGACAAGACCACTGCTTTTGAATAAAGCTTATATTCTCTTGCAAAATGTTCATTTCCCAAGGCCTCGACATTAACTGACTTAAATTCCAGCCTGCCAGAGGCAAGGGCCTCTTTAAAGCTTTCCTCTATTGCCTCTTTGGTATTTCTTTCTATCATA
The DNA here is from genome assembly GCA_028710685.1 of Candidatus Omnitrophota bacterium. Lineage (GTDB taxonomy): Bacteria > Omnitrophota > Gorgyraeia > Gygaellales > Profunditerraquicolaceae > Sherwoodlollariibacterium. The sequence continues at coordinate 18,775 of JAQTTQ010000004.1, forward strand.
TTACAGGTATAGCAACGGAATGTACCGTGAAAGTAGTAGGCCACAACCTTGCTCGTGCCTTTATCCTCTTTGGCAAAAATTGGGTTATTAAGGCTAACTACCGCAAGAACTATTAGAATTATTAGAATTAATCTTTTCAAGCCTGCCTCCTATTATTTTAATATAATCTTCTTGATCTCATCTTTTGTTAAGACTTTCCCAACTGAGACTACTGTTCCGTCAATAGCTAAGGCCGGCGTCATCATAACCCCATACTCGGTTATCTTATCAATATCAGTAACTTTATCGACTTCTGCCTGAACGTTAAGCTCTTTTACAGCCTCTTGTGTATTAACGGTCAATTGTTTACATTTCGGGCATCCGACGCCTAAAATCTCGATTCTCATTCTGAGCCTCCGTTATTATTTAACTGCCGCTACCTTAACACTAACTATTGCATCAAAAGCAGACTCAAGGCTATCAAACATCGCATCCACCGGATAACTTGACTCGCTCAGTACCTTTATATCTTGAAACCCCGCCTGCTCAATAAAACACAAATATTCTTCTTTCTTAATCGCTCCGGCAAGGCACCCCACATATGCCTCAGCCGACTCCTTAATCTCTTTCGGCAGATCTCTTGCCAGCACCAAGTCTGAAACCATAAGCCTTCCGCCTACCCTTAAAACCCTATATGCCTCTTTAAATACCGTTTCCTTATCAGGAGAAAGGTTAATAACGCAATTTGAAATGATGACATCGATTGAATTATCCTCTACCGGCAGTCTCTCGATTTCCCCCAAACGGAATTCCACATTGGCATAGTCACCCTTATTGGCGTTTTCTTTGGCCTTAGCAACCATCTCAGGCGTCATATCAACGCCGATGACCCGGCCGGTTTTGCCGACACGTTGAGCCGACAAAAACGCATCAAACCCAGCGCCGCTTCCAAGATCCAGAACAATATCGCCTTCTCGTAATGAAGCGAGAGCAACCGGATTCCCGCACCCAAAGCCCAGATTCGCTCCTTCAGGAACGGCATTCAACTCAGCATCGTTATATCCTACTTTCCTGGATATATCTTTAGCTTTATCTAAGCCACTACAACAAGAACTTGTAGGACAACATGATTTTCTCTGTAGAACCGCCCTTGCATAGCCTTTCCTAACAATATTCTTAATCTTATCTGATTTGATATTCATAAGTAATCCCAATCTTATTTTACAAGATATCCAAAAACCATTCCGCTTATAGTTGCCATGACAACAACAAGACAAACATAAACAGCTGTCTTCTTGGCCCCGATAACACCCCGTATAACAAGCATACTCGGGAGACTTAATGCCGGCCCGGCCAAAAGAAGCGCCAGTGCAGGGCCCTTTCCCATGCCTGATCCAATCAGCCCTTGCAAAATAGGCACCTCAGTAAGTGTAGCAAAATACATAAATGCCGCTACAATTGAAGCAAAGAAGTTAGCGAATAACGAGTTACCTCCAACCAGTGCCGTAACATACCTGGAAGGAATAATACCTTCATTTCCAACTCTGCCCAAAAGAAAACCTGCAACCAGAACTCCGCCGAATAAAAGCGGCAAGATTTGCAGGGCGAATGCCCAACTTGCGCTTACCCAGTCCCTAAGCTCATTCTTCTTAAACCAATTAACTAAGGCTAGCAATAAAACCGCCATAAAAAAACCGGTAATCCACCATTTATAATTGTATATTGCGCTCCAAATCCCCCTATCTCCTTCTAATGGTTTTCCCCAATTGGCAAATACTAATATTGCAACCATAGAGAAAAAATAAATAATGTTCTGCCACAATGGCCGATTTTCTTTAACTTCTTCTAATTTAAAATTCCCGTTTGCATGGCGGGCCCGCTCTTCTTTTAGAAAAATTAAATGCATCAACAGCCCTATAACAATGCTGAAGATTACGGCTCCCACTGCACGGGCTAACCCCAGCTGCCAGCCAAGGATACGCGCAGTTAAAATAACAGCTAAAACATTTATAGCCGGGCCCGAATAGAGAAAAGATATAGCCGGACCTAACCCAGCCCCTCTTTTATATATACCGGAAAATAATGGTAAAACTGTACAGGAACATACTGCCAGGATCGTCCCAGAGACTGAAGCTACACTATAAGCTAAGAACTTATTTGCCTTTGCCCCAAAATACTTCAATACTGAAGCCTGGCTTACAAAAACAGAGATCGCCCCCGCAATAAAAAAAGCCGGGACAAGGCACAATAATACGTGCTCCCTGGCATACCACTTAACCAGCGCTAAAGCCTCAAATATTGCATTGGTAAAACGCAAATTTTCTATGGGCAGATAAAAACACGCCAAAAAAGCCGCAAAAACATATAGAAACTTTCTCCACTCTTTCATTTTCTTCTCCTTATAACCTGACAACATCCTCCCTCAATCCGGATAGCCTTTATATTAACCAATCCATCAGCAATTTTCTTATGGGCGGATGAAAGAATCCTGGAAAATGTCGGCCTTGAGATCTTAAGTTTCTTAGCTGCCTGGGTATGCTCTAGGCCCTCCAGTGAATACAGCCTTACTGCCTCAAATTCATCAAGAGTCAAATAAACATTCTCTAATTTACTCAACGGTTTGCACAAAGGCTTAAAACACCTTTCCCTTGGCGTACATTTTATCCATCTCACTTTCTTAGGCCTCAAGATACACCTCCATTATGAGCATATGCTCATAACTAATATATCATACTCTAAAGTAAAGTCAATATTAAAATTATTATCTTGTCTACAATTGCACTACATCTTCTGGATGGTACAAGGATAGGAATAAAAGCATATATTCCTTTAAGTGGCGGGTAAGCAAAAAGTTATTCCTGATGTTCTCTCTTCCGTTTTCTCCGAGTTTTCTTGCATATGCCGGGCTATTCAATAACTGCTTTATAGCAAAGGCAGCCCCGTCAATTGAATGGCATAACAATCCCGAATATTTATGTTTAATCTGCAGAGGTATTCCCCCTACGTTAGAAGCAACTACCGGCTTTGACTTCCATAGCGCCTCAGAGACGGTCAAGCCAAAACCCTCCCTTATCGATTTCTGAATTATTACATCTGAGCCCCTCTGCAAAGCGTTAACCTCGATATCATTCTGAGGTAATAATAAAATGTGGATATCCTTATCCTGCCTGGATTTTTCCTTCACCTCTGCAAGAACCTGCATTCCCTCAGGATCGTCGCTTGCCGAACCTCCGGCAAGAATAAGCTGGCAATCGATATATTTTTTCACCTGAAGATACGCCTGAATAACACCTACCGGATCCTTTAGCCGGTCAAAGCGGGATATTTGGGTAATAATCGGCTTATCTTTTTTGATTTCGTATTTCCTTAGCACTGAATCCACCAACTCCTGGGGCAATTCTTTGTTCTTATCACTTAACGGGTCAATCGAAGGAGATATCAAAAACTGCCTTATCGGCAGGCGCCGCGAGAAACTTGGAGCTGAAAAAACAGCAGAATCATACTTTACAATAAAATCCATTAAGAATTTCCAGACCTTCTGGTTTGGGTTGGATACATCTATATGACAACGCCATAACCATTTGTTTTCAGCCCTTTTATTTATCAATGCTATAGGCTGTGGATCATGGACAAAAACAATATCTCCGTAGGTATCCACGCCTTTTATATTTTCTGCACTAGCCTCCATAAAAATATCAAAATCCCGCTGGCTGATCTCCTCAATCCGGCCATGAAGGGCATTATGGAATTTCTTGGTAACCTCAAAGAATTGTTCCCCACCTTTTATAACATCCCATTTTGTATTTAAACCTAACTCGTTTAAAAGTGGCACGGCTCGGGTTAATATCTCCGCCACTCCCCCGCCAACAGCAGTAGAATTGATATGCTGTACAACCTTGCCCTCAAGCTTTTTAGCAAGAAGCCTTAAATCATCAATAATGGATTGTCCGACGATTGGAATATATTCTTCTAACTTTGCCATATTAGCGGGATAACTCCCTTTCTATCATATACACAAGATTCCCCCTGAGCCCTTCAAGGGTATGCGTATAAGGGTCAAGCTTTGAGATTTTCTCAGCCAAACTCATATTACCTACTGAATTGCCGATCCAATTCGAGAAATCATTATCGTTCTTTTCAAGCCTTAAGCGCGATTCAAATATATGGAAATAAATTGAATCTATAGTAACCTTCTTCAAAATATCCGTAAATTCCCTTAAGTCATTAGCGGTATAATCGGTAGGTAAAATAAAGCTTACCGATTTGATAAAGTAAAACTCTTCCCCCTCCCGCGCAAACTTCATCTTTGCCAAAGGGTTATCTTTTAAATATTCCTCGATAGCTTCAATAATCCTATCCCTTAATGAGCGGATAGTAGAATAATTTATCGTGTCAATACTTGAGAGCCTCTCTCCCAGCTCATCTTCACCCAAGATCTCCGTAACCCAATAGGCAAAATCATTAGGAGGCTCGGGAGAAAGATACTGGTGCTGCTGCAGGAATCTGTGGGTATGATGGTAAATGCTGGAACCGGGGACTTCACGGATTAATTCGGCAAGCTGAGAGAGATTAATTGCCCTTAGGCCCGTAAGCTCGGTTAAGTGAAGCCTGGTGTGGAATTTAAACGGCTCTTTTGCCTTGATTATTTCCGCCATCTTTAAGCCTTATTTGCATTGTTAAGAATTCTACCTAAGAAATCATAGACCTCTTTTGAATTATTTAAATAGTATTGCGCTGAAGAAGGCTTATTCCCTCCCACAAAAACCGTTATTCCCTCTTTCTTCAAAGCCCTGAAGGCATCTTCATCGGTGGTATCATCCCCTATATAAATCGCAGTAACATTTTTATCCTTCATTATAAATTTCTGGCGGGAGAGAAGCCACAATACTATCTTACCCTTATCCCACTCAATCGGAAGCCCTGCCTCCAACACCTTCTTACCACAACGTATTTTTATCTTCTTGGCAACAGAAGGAATCAAAACAACCTCGCGGAATACGGCTTTGATTAAATCGGAATTTTTCTTTCCGGCCAATCTGAAATGCACCGCCAAAGCAAGTCCTTTGTCTTCAATAATAGCCCCATCAATATCCTTAAGCTTCAATTCCAACTCCGCCCTTATCTTCGACAACACCTTCTTGTAATCTGCCGATACGGTTTGGTTATATTTAATTTTTGGGCCTTTTAACTCCAGCCCATGGTTACCAGAATACACTATCTCCTTGATACCAACCCGATTCCTTATGTCAGCCAATGAGCGCCCGCTGATTATGGCAATCTTACAATTAGAATTTTGAGAAATTTCCTTAAGCAGATTTCTTGCTGCCAAAGGAATAACCGCCTTATCTGGAGTACTAACAATAGGAGAAAGAGTACCGTCATAATCCAGGAATAAAAAGAGGTAGCTTCCCCTGACTCTATCTTTTAATTTATCCCAATTTCTAAATAAATGCTCCATATCATTAAAGCTTCTTTAACCCGGTTAGCTCTGTAACAATATCCCCTGCCCAACGGTAGATATTATTTTCACTTATTATCTTACGCATATTCTCCATGCGCCTCTTCTTTTCCTCGCGGGGCAGCTCTATCGTAACCTTGATAGCATCGGCAAACTCTTCTATCGAATAAGGATTAATCAATGTGGCATCATTAAACTCCCGGGCCGCCCCGGTAAAACGGCTTAATATCAAAGTTCCGGTAAGGTCTGTCCTTGATGCCACATATTCCTTAGCCACTAAATTCATCCCGTCATGAAGAGAGCTGACAAGGCAAATATCCGCCAGTTTAAAATAAGGGCTAATCTCCTCCGGAGAAAAATGCCTCTTTAGATAAAGTATCGGCTTCCAGCTCCCCTCGGAATACTTCCAATTCTTCTTCTCTACCAGCTCATCTATTTCGCTAATCAACTCATGGTAGCGTTTTATATGTTCCCTGCTGGGTGCGGCAAGCTGAATAAAAACAAATTTATTCTTGTATTCAGGATATTTCTCAAGGAAACGGTCTACAGCAAGAATCTTCTCAACTAGCCCCTTGGTGTAATCTATCCTATCCACCCCTACGGCGATAATCTTACCTTCCAGGCCAAACTCCTTTTTAATCTCTTCCGCTAAATCATTATCCCTAGAGGCATTCTTATCATAATAACTATCAACGCTGATAGGAAAAGCCTTGATAAATGTCTCTTTGTTTGCCCTGACAACGCTGAATTTCTCGGTATCAACCCTACATTCTATCAACCTATTGGCAGTATCCAAAAAGTTATTACAGTGATTCTGCACATGGAACCCGATTAAGTCGCAAGCCAACATACCATCCAATATTTCATGCTGATAAGGGCAAATTGAAAACACTTCCGGATTAGGCCAGGGAATATGCCAGAATAAGGCAATAGTAGCATCCGGGCGCTTTTCTTTTATCATCTTAGCAATAAGGGTAAAATGGTAATCCTGCAGAAAAATGAAGGGGTTCTTCGCCGGTAGTTCAGCTAAAACACTCTCTGCAAACTTATGGTTTACCTTTTTATACATCTGCCAGTCCAAATCCCTGAATAAAGGACGGGTATGCGTAACATGGCAGAGAGGCCATAATCCCTCATTTGAAAAACCGTAATAATATCCTTCTTCTTCCTCTTTTGAAAGCCAGACCCTTTTTAATATATAGCGAATATCATCCGGCGGGACCCCAAGCTTATCCTTGGAGTTAACCATTTTTCTATCCCCGCTTCCGCTGCCATGGGCAATCCAGGTACCGCCGCAGGCACGTAGTATAGGATCAATAGCAGTAACAACTCCGCTTGCCGGACGGACACACTTAATCTTACCGCTTGTTTTCTCTAATATATGCATAAACGGTTCACGGTTAGAGACAACAAAAAAGGCATTCTCTCCTAATTTTGCATGGATTAAATCCCTTAGTTTTCCCTGCGTCCAAATATCTTCTTTTTGAACCCGCGTATGCGCCTCTTCGGTAACAACCTTACGCGCCACCCTTAACCCTAAGGCTACTTGCTCAACTTCGCTAATCAGCTTGCCAAACTCTCCCCTCTCCTCAAAAGGCTTAAGCTTGTCAATCTCTCCCCTTTGAAAGTGCGAAAACCATAATGTCAGGCGGCGCACAGGAAGAATAAATATCTGCCTCTGGATCAAAAAAGCTATCAATGCAATAAGGAAAATTAAGATAATTAATGTTATGCTGATTCTCTTCCATAACTCGGTAAGCATGTTAAACAAATAGGAAGTATCATATATTACCTCTACCAATCCCAAAACATTGCCCTCATCGTCAAAAACAGGCATTATATAGCTGTATACAGAATATTCGTTGAATGTTTCAAGCGCGCCCCGCGGGCTTTTTGCTTCAAGGATATCTTTAATATACGGCTTATCCTTCTCCCTCCAATCAGCAATACGTTGCGTTATAGCAATAATTTGGCCTTCGTTATTATAAAGAACAGAACCCTGCAGCCTCTCTCTTTTCTGGAAACTTTCCACCAATCGATTAGCCGACCTTAAATCATTATTTATGAAGATGCTCTTGACAACCATCTCCATACTCTCATCCACAGTCCTGGCCTTGCGCTTTAAATCATCCATCAACCTATCTTGGGTATAACGCGCCTGGAATATGCCAAAGATTGTAAAGACGATTGCCACGATAATCAAAATGGGAAGGATAAATAAAAGTATTCTTTTCATAGTATAATTATATACTTAGGCAGTACTTATGGCAAGGTTTAAATCTTTTTTATGATCTCTTTGGCTATCTTTTTCCCGCTTAAAAGCATTCCGCCAAAGATGGGACCCATGCGCGGGCCGCCGAATACGGCATTAGCGCACATGCCGCAGATATAAAGCCCGGGGCAAGCTTCTTTAGAGTTTTGAATGGTTAGCTTTTCGGCAAGGTCCGCGTCCATAGAGCCCTCTCCGATTATCTTGCCGGTTTTAGTCTTAAGCCTGATCCCTGACTTTCTTTCTACTATACGCGTTACTTCTGCTGCATGGCCAGTTGCATCAACCACAAACTTTGCGCGCATTGAAATCGGGTCAACATGAAGATGGGCAGTTTCTACTGCTGTCCAATTTAAGACTAGGCCGCATATACGTTTTTCCCTTACCAGCACATCTTCAGCGCTTAAAAGGTTAAATATCTTTGCCCCTGCTTTAACTGCCTTTGAGCACAAAGTTGAGGCTGCTTCAATGGAATCAGCTAAAAAATAATTGTCCTGATATTTTCTCGTGCGTATGCCAAACTCATCGAGTATTCTTTTGGCTCCTTCCTGCACAACTATTTCATTAAACATAATGCCGCCTCCCCACATACCTCCTCCTATGGAGAGCTTGCGCTCAAAAAGTGCTACCTTAAACTTTTCTTTTGCAAGATAATAAGCGCAAACAAGCCCTGCGGGTCCACCGCCAACTATAGCAACATCAACATCTAGGGCATTGATTAATTTTTCTTTATAAGACTCTATTATTGCTTTTGAAATCACTATCTCATCAAGTTTCATAAAATTCTCCTTTTTATGGGGACGGTTCTTCAGCTTGTTTATGGGGACGGTTCTTCAGGTTGTAATTATATAATAATAAAGGGGTTATGACAACATGAAAATAGAATTATTAACCAATCAATACCAATAAATTGTATTTTGGAGTTGTTGTAACTCTTTATATTATAAACAATTGCGACGCGAAGAACCGTCCCCTAGAGTTTTTCGGGATGGTGTTTAACGACTTGAGCCTCGACCATATAGACTACGTCTTCAGCGATATTAGTGGCGTGGTCGCAGATGCGTTCTAAAAACCGAGCTATAAGCAAAAGCGGAACAGCCCTAGGGGCAGTCTTTCCGTCTTTAACCATATAATCCTCGATTAATTCCTTCTGTATGGCATTCCTTAACTGATCGGCTTCAGAATCAGAGAGCATTACTTTCTTGGCTGCATCGCTATTCCTCTTTACAAAAGCATCTATTGCCAGCTTTACCATATTTTGTGAAACATTCGCAAGCTTCGGTATATCCACTAAGGGTTTTAAAAGCGGCTTATCCGCAATTTCAACCACGCGCTGACAGATATCCACAGCTATATCAATGATCCTCTCTAACTCTGCATTTATTTTCATTCCGGTGGTTATAAACCTTAGATCACCTGCCATCGGCTGATGCCGGGCAATTAAATCCAGGCACTTTTCATCTATAACAAGCTCTAACTCATCAATAAGCTTATCGTTATTCATAACCTCTAGAGCCTTATCTTTGTCACGATCCTTTAACGCTTCGATGGATTTAAATATTGCCTCTTCTGCAAATGCCCCCATCTTTAATATTTCGTTATTTAAATCCTGTAATTCCTCTTCAAAAGGTTTTGCCATATTCTGCCTCCGTAAGAAAACTAAACTTCTTCTTTTTTTATCTCTTCGATTAAAAATTTGACCTGTTCTTCGATATTATTCCTTGTTTTCCTGAAAAAATCCATATCCTTACCCTTAGGATCTTCTATCTTCCAATCTATATGCTTATCTGCCGGGAAAAAAGGACAGGTATCGCCGCAACCTAAAGTTATCACATAATCAAATCTCTTAACCGGCAAATCGCTAAAACCCTTTGACGGGCTTTTTGATATATCTATACCAATATCCTTCATTACCTCTATTGCCGCAGGATTAACAACTCCCGAAGGCTTAGAGCCTGCGCTATATGCCTCAATAACTCCTTTGCCGCACTCTTTAGCAATCCCTTCAGCTATCTGTGAGCGGCAGGAGTTTTCAACGCAAACAAAAAGCACTTTCTTCATATTATCCAAACCTTCCGGTTATGTAAGCCTCTGTGCGCTTATCTTTCGGCGCAGTAAAAATATCGCTTGTCTTACCAAATTCTATCAACTCCCCAAGAAGAAAAAATCCCGTGAAATCTGATACCCTTGCTGCCTGTTGCATATTATGTGTTACTATAACAATAGTATAATCCTTTTTCAACTCTAAAATAAGCTCTTCTATCTTCCCGGTTGAGATCGGGTCAAGGCTTGCGCAAGGCTCATCAAATAAGATAACCTCTGTTTCTACAGCAAGGCAGCGTGCAATACACAGCCTTTGCTGTTGCCCGCCGGATAACCCTAAGGCGCTTTCTTTAAGCCGGCACTTAACCTCATCCCAAAGCGCAGCTTTTTTTAAAGTCTGAATCACTCTTTCTTCAATAAAGTTCTTGTCTTTAATCCCGTTAACTCTTAAGCCGTATGCAATATTATCAAAAATACTTTTAGGAAAAGGATTCGGCTTTTGAAAAACCATCCCGACCCTTCTTCTTATATCTACTGCATCAATACAAAGAAGATTAATATCCTGCGAATCTATATAAATCTTGCCCGTAAGCCTGGTATTTACCACCAGCTCATTCATCCGGTTAAAAAGCCGGATAAACGTAGATTTCCCGCATCCAGAAGGCCCGATTAAAGCAGTAACCTGATTTTTAAATATATTTATGTTTACGGATTTAAGCGCCTGCGTTGAGCCGTAAAAGAAATTAACTTTATCTGCCCGCATTTTAATATTGCTATCCATGATAACTCCTCTGTCTTTGGCGTAAATATATGGCTATCCCTGAAATAAACAAAACCAGAAAAAGCAAGATCAGGCTGCACCCGTAGGCAATTGCCTTTTGTTTATCCGGATGCGTGCCTTCAGTCATTAAGGCGTATATATGATACGGCAAAGCCATTACTTCGCTAAAAATACTCTTAGGATAGCCTCTCTTATAGAATGCCGCGGCTGTAAATAAAATAGGTGCGGTCTCTCCTGCTACCCTGCCAATACTTAAGATAACTCCGGTAAGTATACCGGGCAAAGCAGTAGGTAAAACTATCCTTTTTATCGTCTCCCATTTGCTTGCGCCTAATGAGAGTGACGCCTCCCGTATTGAATGCGGTACCGCTACCAAGGCCTCCTGTGAAGCAGAGATAATTAAAGGAAGCGCTAAAATACCTAAAGTCAGGCTTCCCGAGAGAATAGATACCCCGAAGTTCAAGAAATTTACAAATACAGCAAGCCCAAAAAGCCCGAATACAACCGAAGGAACTCCTGCAAGATTATTAATGCTGATACGGATAATATTTACTACTATGCTTTTCGGTGAATATTCGCACAGGTATATGGCGCAGGCAAGCCCTAAAGGAACCGCAAAAACCATCGCACCTAAAGTCAAATACAGAGTCCCCACAATAACCGGAGCAACCCCGCCTTCAGTCATGGCATTGCGTGGCGGCTGGGTTAAAAACTCCCATGAAATAATCTGTATTCCGCGCGTAAAAATAAAATATATTATTGTCCCTAAAAAGAATAGTGTAGCTATAATACAGGCAAACAAAAGAAAGAATCCGATGTTTTGAGTAATGTTTTTTTTCATGCCTATCCGCTTAACCCTAACTTTATCCTGAACCTGCGCGAGATTATTTCAGCAATTATATTAAAAACAAAAGTAATTAAAAACAAGATCAAAGCAATCGCAAATAAAGCGTGGTAATGATCTCCACCCATAGGCGCCTCTCCCATCTCTGCGGCAATTGCCGAGGTCATGGGCCTGACCGGGTCTAAAAATGTCTTGGGGATTACTCCTGCTCCTCCTGCAACCATTAAAACCGTCATTGTCTCACCTATTGCCCTGCTCATCCCTAAGATTATTGCAGTAGATATACCTGAACCTGCAGCAGGGATTACTACCCGCGTTAGAGTCTGCCATCTATTTGCGCCTACAGCAAAGGAAGCTTCACGGAATGAGCGCGGCACATAGCTTAAGGCATCTTCGGCAATACTGCATACTGTAGGAGTTGCCATAAGCCCTAAAATTAAGCTTGCGTTTAAGGCAGTTAAGCCGGTAGGGAGATTAAATGTTTTCTGCAAAAAAGGAGTAACGATAACCATCCCGAAGAAACCGTAAACAACCGAAGGGATACTTGCCAATAACTCAATTATCGGCTTTAAAAACTGCCTCTGCCTGAAACCTGCAAGCTCATTAAGGTATAAAGCGCTTCCTACACCTAAAGGAACGCAGACAATGATAGCCCCTGCAGTTACCCATATTGAGCCTAAGATAAGCGGCAATATCCCAAAATCCGGGGGTTCATAAGTTGGGTACCATTTACTCCCGAATAAGAACTTAAAAAACCCGACATCCTTAAATATCGGCGTACCTTCTTTAAACAACACAATCATTATCCCCACAAGAAAGAATAATGAGGAAAATGCCAGAACAGTAAATATCCACTTATAAATCTTTTCTTTTATGCGTTTGTAATTCATAGCCTTACTTTAACCCGACATAGCCTTGAGTCTCAACTAATTCCTGGCCTTTTTTGCTTTTTATAAAATCAAGATATTCTTTTAAAACACCCTGCGGCTTGCCGTTTGTATACATAAAAAGCGGCCGGCTTACAGGATATTTCCCCGAAAGAACAGTCTCTTTTGAAGGCATTACCCCGTCAATTTCAACTGCCTTAAGCTCGCCGGACATAAAACCTAATCCCACATAGCCTATACCACTGGGAGTCTGGCCGATTATCTGACCAACTGCCTGATTGGATGCCTGCATTAAAGCAGAAGGCAGGACTTTCTCTTTATTCATTATCAGCTCGCCAAATGCCTCAAAAGTTCCGCTTGCTGTATCGCGAGAAACAACTACGATTTTCCCTGGCTTTCCGCCGACCTGCGCCCAATCAGATATTTTACCCATATAAATATCCCTTACCTGTTTTTTAGAGAGCCTGGATACAGGGTTTGACTTATTTACCACTACCGCAATCCCGTCAAGCGCTACAATGTGCGCAACCGGATCCCTGCCGTTAGAAGCTGATTTTTGAATCTCTACATCCTTAATCGGGCGGGAAGAATCAGCGATATCGCAGTTTCCGTCAATAAGCGCGGTAATACCAACGCTTGAACCTCCGCCACGCACGCTAATATCAACTCCGGAATTTTCATCCATAAATACCTCTGCTGTCTTCTGTGCAATAGGAAGAACAGTTGTTGAGCCTGCTACTACTATTTTTTCGGCAAAACAAGTGCCTGCGGCTAAGCTTATCGCCGCTATCCCTATCGCCATTATCATTGCTAACTTTTTCATCT
>JAQTTQ010000004.1:31960-54524 GCA_028710685.1 Candidatus Omnitrophota bacterium
GTATTCTTTCCTAAACCGTACTGCAGTTCTACCTCATGGCTTCTCATTCCGGTCTTTCCGCTATAGCGGTCTGAATCAGGGGTAGCATCAAGCACAGCATCTTTTTGAAGCATGGCATATATGTATTTAAGCTGCCAGTCACCCCATTTTTCTATTTTGTCATTACCTGTTCTAAACCCTAATGCAAAACCGGTATTTTTGTCTGAAGCAGCAAGGTTATTCACGTATTCACCCATAAACTTCAGGGATTCCACGTTTAACCCAATAGCCTTAAAAGGTTCTTTAATGCTTAACTCCAAAGCAGGACTAATTACCTTATAATCATACCTCCAGTTAGCCCCGGATTTAGTATTACTGCTCTTATACCAAGAATCCGTAGGATACGGATGGTTTTTAGTTGACCACTCGGAAAGAGAAATAGCACCCTTTAAAGAAACATTACTATTAAACTTATATGTTGCTCCTGATTGTATAAAATACATCATTGTAGGATCGGCATTTGTGCTAGAGTCAGATGTACCAACCAAAACACCGGTATTCATAAAAACACCTATCCCGTTACCTATATCTTTATTTAACGCGATTACGCCGCCTTCTGGAGTAATATCAGTATCCCAGACTAAATCCGTAGGCTCCCAAAGCACATCCTTTAAAAGCATCTTACCACCGGTAAGCCTTAACCAATTTAAAGGACTATAAGAAGCATAGGCATAATCAAGCCTAATTTCAAACTTTGAAGAAAGCCCTCCGTTTTTATCACCAAAACTAATATTGGTTGACCTGGGGTCTCCTCCGCTGTTAGTCGCAACACCGATTCCTGCAAGGATCTTTTCATTAATTCTACTTTCAAGCCCAAGCCTTGCCCTCACTCGGCCAAGATGTGTATCTTTGTTATAATCGTTTGTTGCTTTTTCATGCTTATACTGATACCTTAAACGTAAATCGCCCTTTAGCTTGATATTCTGGATCCAAGCAGGCAGGGATTCAGATTTTCCTGTTGCTATTTCTTTTTTTACCTGCTCCTGTGTTTCATACTTAACCTGCTGCGCCTCTGCGCCGGTTAAAACGCCTTTGTCAACGAGCTTCTCTAACAAAAGGTCGATTTCGCCAGCGAAAGATACACCTGCCGTAAATAAGCTTATAATTAAGCCTATTGCCACTGCTAGTGCTAACTTCTTCATTTTGCTTCCTCCTTTTTTGCTTGGCGCTTTTCGTCGCGCTTTCGGTTTAACATCAATATAATAAAACAACCCCATTAAATCCGCTTATAGAATATGTTAAATCTGTGTAAAATAATTCAGGGCGCAACAGTGTAATCTTTCTTAAGAAGCACGCTTATTTCATCGACTATAGAGATTAGGTCCTTAACAAAGAAAGGCTTTTGTATGTAGCAGTCAGCGCCTAATATATGCGCGTAAAGCTTATCCTGTTCAGAGCCTTTAGCAGAGACCATAATCACATATGACTTATGCCCTGTGATGCTCTCCTTGATATCCCGGCAGATATCAAAGCCATCAATCCCGGGAAGCATAATATCAAGAATGACAATAGAAAAAAACTCAGAATCCAGTTTTTCCTTTGCCTCGTCTCCGTCAAATACCTGCTCAACCAAGAATCCGTTCTTACGCAGGTTATAGGCGATAAGACCGTTTATATCCTTATCATCTTCTACTACAAGTATTCTTGCCTTTTCCATACCTTCCCTCCTCCTAAGAGGTTAAGTGTACTGTTTATAAAAACTATCCATTATAAAAAGCTCTTCCCTCAAGGCTTTCTTAATAACTTCGTATAATGAACTTAGTAATTTGTATATTTTATTCATTGCAAGGAAAGTATAAAACAGGGGGGTTAAATCCGCTTCAAGAAGAAGTAAAATCTAAGTAAAATAAAGGGGACGGTCCTATTTTCCTCAGTCTTAAACTTATTCAGGAAAAATAGGACCGTCCCCTTTATTTGGGGAGGGTAAACCAGAATTTGGAGCCTAAGCCTTCGGTACTTTCTACACCGACGGCTCCGTTATGCAGCTCGATGATATGCTTTACTATAGAAAGGCCTAAACCTGTCCCGCCGAGTTCGCGCGAACGCGCTTTATCAACCCGATAGAACCTCTCAAAAATACGCGGAATATCTTTAGAAGGAATGCCCATTCCGGAATCTTCAACAATAACCTTTAGATTTCCATTTACTGATTCGGCGTATAGCTTAATAGATCCTTTTTCTTTGTTAAACTTAATCGCGTTATCGATCAAATTAACCAAAACCTGATGAATCCTGTCTTTATCAGCACTAACCTTTAGATTCTTAAGTACAGCATTCTCAACTTCAATGCCCTTAGCCTTTAGATGTGATTTAAATCCCCTCAATACCTCTTCGATCTGAGCATTTAAGTCGAAATCTGTTTTATCAACCCTTATCTCTTTAGATTCAAGATGAGATAAAGATAGCAAATCATTAACCAAAGCATCCAGCCGGTCCGCATGGCTTTGGATTATTTTCAGGAAATTACGGTTATTTTCTTTATCCTCCAGAGCGCCTTCAAGAAGGGTTTCAATAAATCCCTTAATTGAGGTAAGCGGAGTTTTTAACTCATGCGAGACATTGGCTACAAAATCCCGGCGCACCGTTTCAAGCCTGCGTATCTCGGTTATATCATGTATAACTACTAAAGCACCGTTTACAGAAGCATCCTTAAAAATAGGCGTAGCATTAACCTCAAATACTCTCTGCACCGGTAAATGCAGGGTTATCTCTTTTGAGAAGAACCTCCCCTTCCCAAGTATATTCTGGATTACCTCGTAAATCTCATTATTACGGACAGCCTCAAGAAATAATTTTCCTTCTGCTTCCTGCCGGCTTACTTTGAAGATATCTTCAACAGCCTGATTAATAGATACAATAACCCCTGACTTATCAGTAACGATAACCCCTTCTATCATGCTGTTAAAAATTGCTGTCAACTGCTGGCTTTGGCTGCTTACACTTGCTATCTTATCCTCTATATCTTTAGCCATCTTGTTTAAGGTTCTAGCCAGCTCCCCTATCTCATCGTTAGCTTCATAATAAACCCTATGCGAAAAATCACCGGCAGAAAACTTTTTGGAGACATTAATAATCTTATTCAACGGTTTCACTATACTTGAAGTAAAAACTATCCCCAATACAAACATCAAAACTAATACCATAATAACAGTTAAAACAATATCCCTTCTTATAGTATAAAGCATGGTTTCTATGCTGGTAAGCGGCATTGCCAGCCTTACAACTGCCGCAATATTGTCTTTTACCTTAACCGGAACAGCAACATAGAGCATATCAATCTTTAAGGTATCGGAGAATCGTATTTCTTCGCCGACTGCTCCATCCAAAGCCAAGCTTACCTCAGCCCGGCCAGCATGATTATCCATTTTCTCCGTATCTAAAGTGGTTTTTTCAGAATCAAACAAGACTTTACCGCTAGCCTCAACCACAGTTAAGCGTAAATTTATTCGCGAACTTAAATCTTGAGCCAATTTTTCCAGAATTAAGGTATCCGGCTGGCCCACAATAGCCGGTTTAAGCTGAAACTCAACTAACCTTGCCTGATTAACCAGGGATAGTTTAAGCTCTCGTAGCGAATTTGCCTTGGTGTTCCTATACAAAAGTAACCCTAAGATACCGAAAGAGAGCACGGCTATTATTGAATAGGAAATAATTAACTTTACCTTAAGGCTTTTAATCTTCATACTCAAACCGGTATCCGTAGTTTTTGACAGTAACAATACGCTTTGCCTCAGTCCTTAATTTCTTGCGTAAAGTCCTAATATGGACATCCACAGTGCGGGTCTGTATCTCTATGGCGTGGTCAAACCCCCAGATATTATCTAAAAGATAATCCCGGGACAATACCCTTCCCTTGGCTTTAATCAAAGTTTTCAATAACTCAAATTCTTTAGACGTAAGAATCGCCGGCTTATCTTTTACGGTAACTTCTATTCTTGAAAAATCAAGGAAAAGCCCTCCGATTTTAAGAACCTCAGGCAATTTTTCTTTTTCTTTGCTGCGGCGAAGTAGTGCTTTAATACGGGCGATAAGCTCCCTGGGGCTAAAAGGCTTAGTTACATAATCATCTGCTCCTAATTCAAGCCCGACTATCTTATCCGATTCTTGCGATTTGGCCGTAAGCATAATTATCGGGATAGAAGCTGTTTTTCTTTCGGCCTTAAGCTCTTTACAGACATCAAGCCCGCTTAAACCCGGAAGCATTAAATCCAAGAGGATAAGACCGGGCAATTTTGTAATTGCCGCATCAAGGGCATCCTCCCCATCGTTAGCAATGATAGTCTTATAACCCTCTTTTTTAAGGTTATAGTCAATCATTTTAGCTATATCTTTTTCGTCTTCTACAATTAAAACTGTATCTTTCATAAGATTATTTTAGCATGAAAATAAAGTTATAGCCACCCCAATAACGCTCTGCCTGAAAATAAGGGTTATAATGACGCCTAAGAATACCCACAGGGCAAAAGGAAAGGTTTTATAGACCTCTATTAAACGAATCCCTGAGTTAAGACAAAAAGAACGGACAAACTCAGTTTGTTCGCCGGATAAGCCATCAGGGTACAATTGGCCCAACCCCTTCTTAAATTCCTCGTTTGAAAGCAGAGGGTTATCCGCAGTTAACGCCTCTTCCGTGATCATCTCTCCTGCCTTAAGTTTTTCCACCTCAATCTTTCTTATTTGGGTACACTTAACATACATAAACAAAATAAGCCTAACCAGGCCAAATAAAAGAAAAATCTTGGACATTCTCTTTAAGAATGGCAGGAATTCAGGCAGGGTGTAACCGTGGGAAAACTTAAAAACAAAATAGGTAACTACACCCACAGCACACAAGATTAGAAACGTTTTATTCTTCCTGATTAAATCCGATAAAGGCTGAATAATCAGAAGCAGCGGAACAATTACGATCCGCGGCAGGCTTAATGTTCTAACCGCTGACTCCAGGGCCAGGAAAACAGCCAGATAGACTAAAATTAAGATACCACCCTTAGAATAAGAACTCTTAGCCTTAACCTTTGCGTTCTTGATGGCACTGACTAACGCATTAATAAATTCAAAACGCTTCTCTTTGTCTTTGAGAATTAAAAAAGCTGATTTTAATAAACTAAATAAGGCTGTTAAGGTAATAGCGGTTAATAAAGGTATAAAGATATTAAATAGCAGGATTAATGAAGGAAAGAATTTAACATAACCTTTTGAATAGAAATCTAAAGGAATCAGCAAAGTATAAGCGATGAAAAGCTTGGCATCCCCTGCTGACCAGGCACCAAACTTCCAAATGCCATAGGCTACAATAATGCCGATAGCCGCATTAACCAGCTTGGAGATTATATAAGCATTAT
Organism: Candidatus Omnitrophota bacterium; assembly: GCA_028710685.1. Lineage (GTDB taxonomy): Bacteria > Omnitrophota > Gorgyraeia > Gygaellales > Profunditerraquicolaceae > Sherwoodlollariibacterium. The sequence goes on from JAQTTQ010000004.1 coordinate 37,342, forward strand.
TTACTCCGCCATAATCAATCAACTTAACAAAAGCCAGAAGGTAAAGTAAAGAATAACAAAACAAAGGATACAATATGCCAAGAATCACCCACTTATTCCTGATCTTAGAGATAGTAAAATCTTCGTAGCTTGTTATAACCCCGATAAATAAAATAGCCGGCAAAAAAATAAGATTAGTAAGAAACACCTTAAGCCACCTTTTTTAGAAAAGGCTTGAATTCACGGTTCCCATAATTGTCTATATACCCCTTATGGACTCCCGGACAAGAGCTTTTATAAATACATTTCATACAGGAAGAGGGGAAAACGATCTCTTTTTCAGGCAGGGTTGCCCAAACATATTTCCAGAAACTTTTATTGATTACACAGAGGGGAAAATGGTAAAGCCTGAATTCCTTAAAGGCCGGAATAATATTCCCGAGCCCTGGCAGGCCCTTCCCCAGCCTTGAATAAGTAATCCCTACTTTCTCTATATTCTCCTGCGCAGCTCCTTCGATCTCAAGGAATAATAAAACCACCCTATCCGCCCCGGGATAATTTTCTTTTATAAAGTCAAGGATTTTACCGTAAAAACGGAAGTTAATCTTAGTAATTACCACCCTGAGCTCTAATGCCTGCCCCGGCTTCTTAAATTTTAATATATTCTCCAGCCCGCTGCAGGTCTGCCTAAAACTTCCCTTAGCCAGAGTAACACCTTCATGGGTAAGCGCATTATAGCCATGCAAGGTAATCACAAAACTCAACCCCTTAAGCTCGCAGCATTTTTTAGTAAAATCCGCGTAGCAAAATCTCCTGCCGTTAGTTAATAGGCTAACCCTGGCCTTGGGAAGGTTATTCTTTATAAAATCAAAAGCGCGGATAAAATCGGGGTTTATTGTAGGCTCACCCCCGGTCACGGTAATTGAATTTACCTCTCCCTTAATCTCATTAAGCCTTGCCGCAAGATTATTGTAGTCGTATCTTGCCATTCTCCAGGAATCATTGGGATTACTGCACATTAAGCAATGGTTATTACATTCATTCCAAAAACAAAAATCAATATTTCCAATCATTATTTAATTATCTCTGCTCTTTATATTTTTTAATTCGCCCGCTCCGTATTTAATCAAATACTCTTTCCATATCCCCTCACAAAGCCCAAAAAGTTTGCAGCCTCGGCATTGAGAGGGTTTTTGCCTGCTGATATTCTTACGGGAGTTTTCTACATCTTGGTTACGGAAATCAGGAGCCAAGTGTTCCGTATGAAAGTTTTCTACCTCATGTATCTCGCTTATGTTTTTTAAATAACCCCTGAAATAACATAAGGGCACATAACGAATATGCCAATGGCGGATAGATTTATTATTTTTAGACAACGCAAGACACTTTCTGATAAAGGGGGCTGCTTCAGAAATACGTGGCATCAAAGAAAAAAAGTCATCATGGACACCACCGTAAGTAGGATCAGCGAATATGAACTCTGAGTTAGTTACACCATGTCCCAACAGAAACTTTCCGATATCCGGCAGATGCATGTAATTCGCCTTCACAATAGTCGTATTAGAGGCAACCTTCTTTAAACCAAATTTCCTAACATTCTTAAGGCCCTGCACTAGCTCATTAAAACTTCCTGAAACCCTGGTTAGACTATCATGCAACCCTGGCTCATGACCATGGATAGAAAAAATAAGCTCATCAATCCCAGAATCGACTAACCTCTTCGCAAAATCAGGGTAAGAGAGCATTCTACCGTTAGTGGCCATATTCACAGAGGCAAAACCCATCTTCTTGGCCTGTTTTATAAGCATAAAGGTATCCGGCCTTATAGTTATCTCTCCGCCGATAAACTCAATATAAACCTTACCCCTCTCCCTGGCATCCAGCATCTCCCTCAATATTTGAGTAGTCGACTTATCGTTTATATGCCTTTTCCCTGAATTAATGCAAAAAACGCAATTATTATTACAGCGGTACCCGCAAATAATTACCACTTTCTCGATTTTATTCATAATTTATCTTTCTTGGGTACAAAAAGAAAATGGAAGCCCGTCATAAAGCGTAGATGAATACTAACCCTAACGGCAAATACATTCTACCATTGGCCGTGGGAGCCGTGGGAGCCGTGGGAAGCATGGTTCGCATGGTTATTGTGGGAGCCGTGGGAACCGTGTGCACCGTGGGAAGAATGAGCAGAATGGGAGCCGTGGGAACCGTGTGCACCGTGGGAAGTATGGGAGCCGTGGGAACCGTGTGCACCGTGGGAGCTATGCCCCCCCCGATCAGGATTATTAAAAAAACCACTGTCGTGTCCCGCTGAAGCGGTTGAAGCCGAAAAACCCATCATAGACCCTAAAACAGCTAAACCCATCCCTATCTTTATCATATTATTCTTGCTTACCCTACCTTCCTCGCTAAGCAAAAAATTCTTTATATCCTTTTTAATTGCGGGTAAAACTACCTTAGCCTTTTTTGCTTTTTTCATTATTTTACCCCCCTTATTTTCAATTCTTCTTTTAGAAAATCATCGCAAACTTCTTTATTTTTATTAAAATGTACCGTGCATAGCACCCTGGACTTCGGGTCTTTTAATCTGCTACAAGCATTCTTATCCTGCGACTTTATAGCTAAAGAAAAGTTTGCGAAGTTAACGCACCCATCCCACTCATCCTGGTTGTTATACAAAGAAAGACAATTCTGGATATTCCCGGTTACCAGGGCCGAAACCACCTCTTTCTCTTCTTTCTTGAGAAATGGGGCTATCCCCTTGGCATCTCCGTTTAAATAGGCCTCGCAAATAAAACCGGCCTTGCGGGATAGATCTTCTGCTGAAGTATAAAAAATACCCGGCTCAAAGAATTTCTTGCTAAGTTCTAACGCCAAAGGAGAGACTCCCTTGCTTTTTTCCAGCTCTCCCAATAGAGTTAAAAGCATAAAATCACTCCTGCAGACTTCAGACTGTTCCTTATCCTTAATCTCATTACAAATATTATTATTATTAGCGGCTATTGCCTTACAGGTTAAACAGGCTGCCATTGCTTCTCCTTCAGCCCTCATAAGGCTTTCTTTCTGGACCTCTTCATCTTTAGCCTTTATTTCGGCTTCTTTAGCCTTTACAATATCAGGAGAAGGAGAAGGAACTGTAGTCTTTGCTTTAGCCTCTGCATCCAACTTATTTTCTATTTGCCTTACAGCGCTGGAAGATAAAGGATTAGTAACCTCTATCTTCAACTCCGCTATACGTTTATCCAACTGCTTTTTTCTTTCCTTAAGGTATTGTAACGAATCCGCCTCCTGCTTAGACAATTTATCCCTGCTTTCCAGCTCTTTAATGGAAGCATTAGTTTGATTACGCCAGGTAATTAGAGGATCTTCTTTAGAAGCTGAATCCTGAGCAAAGGATACAAATCCATTAATTGAAGAAAAGCAGAATAAAATACCCAAGAATATACATACTATCTTAACCCAAGTCTTTTTCATATCCTCTCCTGTTTATACTGTCTTTGATCCGTGATGAGCAAGCAGCCAGGCCTTAAATATTTTTTTGTTCTTATCTACTCTTAATTTATCAAACAAATAATCAAGTATACCGGTATTAATCTTACACCTGTCGTTATTAGGGGCTTGGGCAAAAAGGGTGCCGGATGTCACATAATTATAAATCGGGCAGACTCCGCAATAAGGCTTATATACGCAATTGGAACAACCCGGTAAAATATCCAAAAGCGAAGAGGTACAAACAGCCTTTAATGCCTCCTTGCCGATTAAGGCATTATAGTTATCTTCCCTTACATTGCCTAACCTAAAAGCATCATCACCCAGTCGTCCTACCATCCTTCCTTCATCGCAGGTATAAACATCCCCGTTGTAGTTATAAGCCATTTGCCCGATCCCTGCCCCGCATGGAGAACGCAACTCGAAATAACCAGGGTCATCGTCATTAAAAATCTTGCTTAGGAATATTCTTGCGGTCCTCTCATAGAATACCTTTCCCTTTGAATTTATCTTCAATATATAATCTAATGACTTTCTGTAAAAAGAAAGGAATTCATCCGCTGTATAACCTATCGTTTTTTGCTGTTTTATCGCAAATCCAAAGGGATTTAGCGGCCTTAAATGTATGGAATCCAAATTAAGCTTAATGTACTCTTTGATAATTTCTTTTGGATACCTTAAAGACTCCCTGGTGATCGTAACAAGGGCATTAGGCCGGTATTTAATCCTATTCAAATATGCCTTCTGTAATCTTTTAAAGCTTTTCACAACCTTTGCATGGCTATCCCCGCAAAAAGAAAAACGGTTCTTATTATGCAGGTTGTGCGGCCCGTCAATTGAGGTACAGATGGATATTTTATTCTTTATTAAAAACTTCAAAATCTCATCATTCAGGGGGCTCAAGTTAGTAACTACGGCAATAAGCAGGTCTTTTCCCGCAGCCTTATTCTTATCATGGGCATACTCGGTAACGAACTTCAATATCTCAAAGTTCAATAACGGCTCACCCCCCTGAAATTCTATGGTAATAGCCTTACTGGGAGACTCAAATATGCAATCTACCACCGCCTTTGCTGTCTGCCTATCCATATCCGTGGCTTTACCTTCACTGCCTTGGGCTGAAGCATGACAATATACGCACTTATGGTCGCAACGTAAAGTAGAAACTATTATATGCAGGCTTGTCCCCATTCCCAGAAAACTATTCTTAGAACGGTACTTATTTTCCAGTCTTAAGGAAGCAGCGCTTAAATTAATAAAGCCCTTTTCCTCCAGTATAGCTGTTTCTTTAAGCGAAATGTCATTAAGGCAGCCTGAGGCAAGGTTATTAAAATCCTGAGGAGGGATAAAGGCATACTCACCCACATCATTGGTAAGCAGGTAATCTGAATTAATTTTCTTAAACCTGAAATTTCCCAGTGTATGCATTATAATAGCCTTAGCGCGGGCCCTTCCCTAAAGCCAGCATATAGTTACAGAACTCATCCTTAAGGACAACCTTAATTTGAGTATCAACAGAATTAAATTTTACCAGGTAGTAGTTTTTGAGTTTAATAAGGGAGATATCCGCCAGATGAGCATATGCCTTAATCGCCTTTTTAATTGCCGCAAGATGATAAAGACTCTTATTTAGCTTTAGGCTTAGCATGCTTTTCTTCCCAGGGGATAGCAATACCAAGAGGATCCTTTAAATAATCCCCGGAGTCCTGTTCATTAAGAATTTCCTGGGGCCCGAATACGGCTAAAGCCCTTTCTATAATTCCCTCTCTTACCTTACGGTTGGATTTATTTATTTTATCCCTGAAAGAATAATTAAGGAGTTCATTTTGAAACTCGCCTACTAAGGATCGCAAGGCACTTGAGGAAGACTTTTTCTTACTTTTAATATAGATATTAATATTTTTCTTTTCATCCCCATCCAGAAAAATATAAGCGCGGTCTATAAATACATAACTTGCGCCGTAAATGGCATCTATCGGATAAAGGGCAGGACTTACTGAAATCACTGCCGCATCTTTAGTCAATTTACATTTAATCATATTTTAACACCCCGAGCCTGCAGGAGGATTATTTATCATGCAGCATACCATGCCTCCTGAGGGAGTTGCGGTAGCCTCAAAACTGCTGACATAATAACACGAGGGACACATCGTAACCCCGCCAAAGTATTCCACCCCCGTACATGCATTCAACCTGGTAATCCCCTGAAAGGCCAGCTCGTTATTGCCAAGCAATATAATCCTGGCGTCATAATCAACAGTCATATCATTAGAAAAATCAATATAAGGTGTCCCGCTGCCGCCTAATTCAATTGAGGCGCCCTGGTCAGCCCTAAGCAGCCCGCGGGAATTAGGAATATTACCCCATTGCAGCTCCCGGTAGCTTCCGTAAGGTGATGGGTAGTAAGTAGTTATGGTGAGTGTCTCATCAGCCATAACCCAAGAAAATGAAATCAGAAAAATAACTAGTAACGTTATTCTTTTCATTCTAATAAATTATACCCTACTCCTCCGCTAGTGTCAAGTTTTTTAAAGGCAGAATAAAGGGACTAGTTATGCTCTCCGGGCTTCCAGAAAACCTTAGAGATCTTACACGAATAATCATCCCAACCTAAGGAATCATTAAAATCCGGCCGGTTTTCATTAACCCAATTCTTAAATTGCGCCTCATTATCAATTTTAGTCTCGTACTCTCCGTCATGGTCAGCATCAATCTGGGCCTTCTTAAATTTACCATCCTCAACATGCACTAAGATATCATCAGTTCCGTCATAATTGGTGTCCGCGTGAATCCTGGTTACGTTTTCTCCGTCATGGTGATAAAAAACATCCGGCTTGCCGTCTTGATTTACATCCAAGGTCTTGGGCTTGTTAACCGGGGCAGCCCCTAAACAGAAAAACAGCGCCAGAGAAATTAATACCGCTGTATTTAATCTTCTCATAACACTCTCCTCTCTTTTAATCTTTTATATCCTTAACCCCCAGCAACTCCACGGGCTTGCCTTTATTTGTTTAATTATATGCGTAAGAATCTTTTATATCAAGAGATTTTAGCTTGGCTAACCCCTCTCCTATTTGCAATAAGCTTTCTTAATTCCTCCAGCCAGAATATACTGCTTCCTACCGCTATAATCTTAAGCCAATCTTTGAAACTGAGGGCAAGAGTAGAAAATATATTCTGTAGAAAAGGAATATAAATTACTCCGAAGTGCAGAAAAACTGCCAATACCAAACCTAAAATCAAATACCTGTTTCCGAAAAAAGGCATCTTAAATATGGACCTTGAATCAGAACGGCAGTTAATTCCATTAAACCACTGCGTAACCGCAAGCAGAGTAAAAGCAACAGTCCGGCAGTAAATTAAAGGCATCCCCCTGTTCATCTCATAAACAAATAAACCAATAATGCCAGCAGCCATAATTGGGGCACGGAAAAAAAGCAGCTTAATCAGCCTCTTGGTTAATATCGGTTCATCCTTTTTATCGGGAGGATGGTTCATAACGTCTTCCTTGGGCTCCATAATTAAATTAATCGTAAGTGCCCCGTCCGTCACAAGATTTATCCATAGAATTTGCAGGGCAAATAAAGGCAATGGCATGCCTACAGATAAAGCAGCCATTAAAACAATTATTTCGGTACCGCTTGAACAAAGAAGATAGAGTATGGTTTTACGCATATTCGCGGTTATCCCCCTGCCTTCCTCAACCGCATCTACAATAGTCGCAAAATTATCATCCGCTATAACCATACTGCTTGATTCCTTGGCTACATCCGTACCGGTTATGCCCATGGCAACGCCTATATCTGCCGCTGCCAATGCCGGCGCATCATTAACCCCGTCTCCGGTCATTGCCACAACCTCATTCTGCCTTTGCAATGCCTTAACAATATGATACTTATGCTTGGGCTCGATACGCGCAAAAACCGTAAAATTCTTTACTACCCCCTCCAGCTCCTCGTCGGTCATATGATCCAGCAGATCTCCGGTAATTCCTTCATCGCCTTTATTCCTCATACCCAATTCAAGGGCAACTGCCTCGGCAGTAGATAAATGGTCTCCGGTAATCATAATCGTTTTAATCCCCGCATGATTGCATATTTTAATAGCCTCCTTAGCCTCCTTGCGCGCAGGATCGATATTACCTATTAATCCGGCAAAAACCATTTTTTTATTTAAGGAACTCCAGTCAAATTTATCTTTATCTATATCGCCTCCTTCATAGAAAGCAAACGCCAGAACCCTGAGGGCATCCTTTGCCATGTTCTCGGAGTTAAATAAAATCTCTTTACGCAGAGCGTCTTCCAACCGGGCAGGTTCGCCTTCCTTAAGATAATAACCGCATAGCTCTACAATTTTTTCAGGGGCTCCCTTTACGCATATAAAAACCTCACTTTCCCCAAGCTTATGTTTTGTAGCCATCATCTGAATCTGCGATTCAAAAGGGATCTCATCTACACGGGGTAATTTGCCGATTAATTCCTGTATATTTATCCCGGCCTTAATGGCTGCTACAAGATAGGCAATCTCCGTTGGGTCACCGGATACCTTTAGTTGAGCATTGTCCTCAGGGCTTAAATTACATTGAGCATTATTACAGAGGACTGCTGTTTTAAGCAATATATCCGACTCTTTATCAGCCAGTGGATCAAACTTCTTATTTTCGAATAAAAAATCTCCCTCTGGCTTATATCCTCCTCCGGTTACCTCAATTGTAGAGCTCATCGTAGAAATACGGCGGGATGTCATTTCATTCTGGGTAAGGGTTCCTGTCTTATCAGAACAGATAAAAGTAGCACTACCTAGCCCTTCAACCGCAGCTAGCCTCCTTACAAAAGCCTTCTTCTTTGCCATACGCTGCATACCTACTGCTAATGCAACCGTTACGGCTACGGGCAGTCCTTCGGGAATAGAGGATACGGTTTGGCTCAAAACAACCATGAATATTTCGTAAAAAGGCATCCTGCGGATAAACCAACCTACAATAAGAGCAAGCGATACCTGGGCCAACACTATAATAACAATAAATTTTCCAAAGGCATCCATCCTGCGCTGAAATGGAGTCTTAACCTGAGATGTCCCCTGAATAATAGTGGCTATCTTACCTATCTCCGTATTCATACCCGTATCAACAACCACTGCCTTACCCCTTCCGGAGGAAACAACCGTACCGGCGAAAAGCATATTCAACCTATCGGCAACCGTAGCCTCTAACTCTATTTTATGACTAACCTTATAAACAGGCTGAGATTCCCCGGTCAAGGCAGCCTCATCAGCCTGAAGCCTCACTGACTCAATAATCCGCGCATCCGCAGGAACCCTGCTTCCTGATTCAATTAATATAATATCGCCGGGGACAACATCCTTTGTGGGGATCTCCTGCATTTCGTTTGAGCGTATTACCTTTGCCTTAGGGGAAGATAATTCCTGGAGAGAATCCATCGTACTCTGCGCCTTTGCTTCCTGTATAAAACCCATTATGGAATTTGCCAGCAAAACAAAAAATATAACCAGGGAGTTAGTAGTTTTACCGACAAAGAATGAAATAGCTGCGGCAAATAGAAGTATATAAATTAGGGGGCTTTTAAATTGTTTAAGAAAAATGGCAAGCCTGCCTTCTTTCTTTTTCTTCTGCAGCTGATTTGGACCATATTTAGCAAGCCTTGCGCCAGCCTCATCCAAAGTTAATCCTGCCTCATCCGCATTGAGATGAGAGAAAACCTCTTTTATTGAACTTTGATGCCAACTCAGCTTCTTCATTTCATTCAAGAAGTATTTTTCGGCAAATAGATAGTTTGGGTGGGATACGCAAACTCAATCCCGCGCTTCTCAAATTCTTCCTTGATTAAAAAATTTATCTCCTGCTGTATATCCATATACTTATTATAATCTCCCCCTACAACATAATAAACTATCTCAAAGATAAGGCTGAAATCGCCGTAAGAAAAAAAGTGGGCTCGGTCAAAAATAGCTTCTTTATTGCCGGAAATAATATTCTTAATAATCTTAGGTATCTCCCGTAACTGGCTTAAAGAAGTCTGATATTCCACTCTAATTTTAAATACAACTCGGCGCTTCTCCATGAGCTTATAGTTACGCAGGCGCGAATCTGTAAGGTCGGAATTTGAAAAAACCAGTATCTCTCCCCCTAGGCTGCGGATGCGCGTAGTTTTCATTCCAACGTGTTCGATTGTCCCCATGAAATCTCCGACAATAATAAAATCGCCCACCTTAAAGGGGTGGTCAAAGAGTATACAGAAATAGCTGAAGAGGTCCTTAAGTATAGTCTGGGCAGCAAGGGCTACAGCTACCCCGCCGATACCCAAACCAGCAATAACTGCTGAGATCTTGAATCCCAGATTATCCAAGAAGAATATTACCGCTCCTGCCCATATGGCTATCCGGATAATCACCATAATCCCCTGCAGGCTCTTCTCCAGCTGGGGATCCCCCTTTTGCTTTCTCGAATAAACCATAAAGCCGTAACCGATAAAAGCTATCAAAGTCTTCACCGCAAAGAATACGATAACCCCCAAAATAATATAACTGAAGGTCCTGCCGATAGCCTCAGGAAAAGCAAGGCTCTTTAAAGCAAGAAAAATAACTAACATATAGAATAAAGGTAAAACGACTTTTTCAAGCAAGGTTACAAGAAAATAATCAAAGATAGGAATGGTTTTTTGCGCAAGCGCTTTCAAGCGAGAAACTACTCTTCTCACAATTAATTTTATTATCAGCATCCCTAAAACCAAGATACAAATAGTAATAAGGTATCTTTGCAGCGTATTCCCTAAGAATACATAATTTAATATTTTGTCTATATGTGTATACATGTCCACGCACCCCTTTCGTATAAAACGGTATTATTGTTCATAAAAATTATAAGTAAGTAAGGCTACTTTAGCAATAAATTCTTTTGCCGCCTTCAGGTTAGTATTCTTATAATTGGTTAAAACGCAAATAATAAAATTACCCCGGGATGTAAAAACTATACCTACATCATGGCAGACATTGCGCTCCAATCCGGTCTTGTGGGCAATGGTTATATCCGAAGGCAGGTACTTAGGGATCCGGTCATTCATTCTGGTCAACTTTAAAACTCCGATACACTTATCAGATACCTGTTTATTAAAAAACCTCCTGCGGTATATCTTTTCAAGCAAAAAGGCCATATCATCTGCGGTAGTATAATTTTCAATACCCTGATTACGCAGTTTATAATCAGCCACCCTCCTTAAGAGTTCGGTATGCTTTAAGCCAAAATCCTTAAAGGCAGTATTGAGATAATCAATCCCCATAACCCTGGTAACTATATTTGTCGCGGTATTGTCGCTGTCATAAATCATAAGGCCAATCAGCCGCTCGAAGTTAAAGATTGTGCCTGCAGGCAGGCTCTTTAAAACCCCTGACCCGGTAAGTTTATCTGAAGACTTGAGGGTAATTTCAGAATCAAGATTAATTTTACCCTGCCCTGCGGCAGCAAAGGCTGCAGCCATAATCGGAATCTTAGCTAAGCTGGCAGAGGGATAAAGTTTATCCTTCTGGTGAACAAATTCCCATCCGCTATCTAAATCTTTTATAATAACAGCCGGGTCTCCTTTAAACTTATTAATCTCGCCTATAAGCTGGGCCCTAAAAGTCCCCCAGGCTGCCTTTCTCTTTTCCATCAAGACCCTTAAATAACGGGCCCGGTTATAATCCTTAATCCCCTGGTAGAGAAAAATACTCGAGATGGGCAGGAAAACAGCCAATGAAATAATAATTATTATATTTTTACCTATTTTCATTAAGCCCTTCTCCCTCAATTTCTTTTAAGGATTTCTGGTATTTGCAGAAATCGCAATCCTCCCCATATCCCGGAATACCCGGGCCTATAAGGCATTTATGCATTTCCATTATCTTCCCCTCAATCCAGCAGTCGCTTCCTTGATAAGGGATAATCTTTATGTCGAATTCTAACCTTGCATCAAAGGTATCCCTTCCTGCGTCGGCGTTGCAATATACAAAATAACCGGTTGAAGAAACCTTAAAACTGTTTTTCCTGAACAACCACTGGTATATTTCCATCTGCCTCTTATAGGAGAGCTGCCAATCCGCATCAATAGTAACCTCATCCTCCTTTGATGTGCTCTTATAATCAACAATGAATAGCTCGCCCTCTGGGCCAATCCAAAGATCATCAATACCGCCTGAAATCAGCAAATTTGTAGGCTTATGTAAATATTCAATACCCCCGCGTAAAGCATCACGCCAATAATCCAGCTTTTCATGCTTAAAAGGGATTGCCTTAATACCGGATAACTCCATAATAGGATGTGCTATTTCTCTCGCCCGATAGAGGTCAAATTCTTTCTTTAAGAGCCTATCTACGGCAGAGTTTAAAGAAAAGGGATAACCCGGAGGCTGGCCCAGGCCTAATCTCCTGTCAAGATAAAAACAGCGGGGGCAGCTTATAAAAAGTTCAAGCTTCAAACGGCTCAGCCTAAAAGGTGATTTGCTTTGCGGATCAAATAAATTCCTTGTTTTTCTGCCGTTATAATACCTGGACATTATCTAAAAATGCTGAATAATACGGAAATAAAACCGTAGATCAAACTCTGCATAAAAACTATTACCGGGGTCAATACCCCGGTAAAAATCAGGAATATTAAAATGAAGAAACCGTAAGGTTCAATCCTGGAGAAACTCTCCTGCGCGCGGTAGGGCAGAAAACTCATCACTATCTTTGAACCGTCAAGCGGGGGTATGGGAATCAGGTTAAAGGCTCCTAAAATAATATTAATCCTTACCACTACCGGCAATACAACCGAGAATACGGCAGATGAACTAAAGAAATTAAACTGTAAAAGAATTAATGCTATTGTCGCAATAAGAATATTGGTAAAACATCCGGCTAGGGAAACACAGAATAAACCCAAACGGCTTTTACTTAAGTTATAGTAGTTAACCGGTACGGGCCTTGCCCATCCAAAACCTACCAAAAAAAGCATGATCGTGCCGATTGGGTCAATATGTGAAACGGGGTTTAAAGTCAGCCTTCCGTACATAGCCGCGGTATTATCGCCAAAAAGGCGCGCCACCCATCCGTGCGCAACCTCATGGAAAATAACCGAATACAAAAGAACTATCGCCAGTATAAAGAATAGAGCCGGATTGCTGAATAAAAGGGAAATTAAACCCATCGCTGCCTCCAAAGACTTATTTTTATATTATATAACCGCAAAAGCTCTATTACAAGAGCTAATGGAAAACGCAAATGATGTAGGATAAAATTTAGAGATTACCTGCTTTTATGTATGCTTTTACTGTGCCGAATAAAATCCGAGGCCATAACCTGTTCCATGGTATACACGCCCTTTTTCTTATTTATAAGCCACTTAGCCGCATGAATAGCGCCCTTAGCAAAAGCCGCACGGTTTATTGATTCATGGGCAATTCTTATAGTCTGGTTAGGGAACCCGAAGATAACCTCATGCTTTCCCACTATGCCACCCACGCGTACAGAGTTAACATGGCGCTTATTACATAGCCCTAATAGCTGCGCTACCCTTAATGCGGTACCGGATACCTCTTTCTTACTCCTAAAATGCTCCTCAACAATCTCTATGTCGACATCCGGGGCTATCTGCTGAAGAACCTGAGAGGCGACAATAAGAAAATTAATCCCCAAGGTTATATTGGGAGAATAAAGAACCGCTGCCTTATCGGCCATTTTCCTTAGTTTCATCAGCTCCTCATCCTTATAACGGGAGATAGCCGAAACTATCTTAATGCCTTTTAATGCCGCAGCCCTGTATTCATCCACCGCAGCTGAAGAGGAAAAATCGATTATTACATCCGTAGGGCTGTCTCTATAAAAAGTATTGAAATTCAGGCTGGATGCGCTGAATATCTTACCTTGTTTGGATTTCAAGCCGAAGAAAGAGCTGGCATAATTACCTTCGTCAATATGCGACTTTCTGATAACCCAGGATAAATATAAATCCTTATCATTCATTATCTCCTGCGCAACCACCCGCCCGGTCTTGCCAAAACCGAATAATCCTATTCTTATAGCCATAGCACCTCTTAATCCGATATTTTATTTACCGATAGACTTAAGGTATTTATAATAGTCGCTTTCGGTAGTCAGGATGATCGTAGATCCTCCGTCAATAGTACCCTTATATGTTTCCAGCGTCTTCAAAAATGAGTAAAACTCAGGGTTCTGCGAATATGAACCGGCATAAATATTTATAGCCTCAGCATCAGCCTTACCGATAAAAGACTGCGCCTGCCGATAAGCCTCTGAGGTTATAAGTTTAAGTTCCTTGCCTATCTGGCCCTCAATTTCAGCCGCCTTTCCAAACCCCTCTGAGCGGTATTTCTCAGCCGCACGCTTTCTTTCAGCAATCATCCTGTCATAAACTTTATTACGTACTTCTTCAACATAGTTAATGCGCTTAATGCGCACATCCATAATCTCAATGCCGTATTGAGGGGCTAAAACCTTAGCTTTTTCCAATATGGAACGCGTCAGCTGCTGCCTCCCAAGCTCTATATGTTCCAGCGCCTCTTCACTGACAATAGCATCTTCACCTAAATCCTTGCTCTCAAGTATACGGTTTGAATCCCTTACCGCTTCAACCAAAAGGTTTCCGGTAAGCGCATCCCTAGTAGCGGAATTAATAATATCATTGAGCCTGCTGCTTGCGCTTAATTCATTTCCGACAGACTGCAAAAATTTTAAGGCGTCAACGATTTTCCAGCGCGCCGTAGTATCAACCCAAATATATTTCTTATCCTTTGTAGGTATTTGGTTTGGGTCACCGTCCCACTCCAGGAGCCTTCTTTCGAAATAATGTGCCTGCTGTATAAAAGGCGTCTTAAAATGCAGGCCGGCTTCGGTAATAGGTTTGCCCACCGGTTTGCCGAATTGGGTAATAACCACCTGCTTTGTTTCATCAACTATAAATAACATCCCGCTGGCAAACCCAAGAACAGCTAGGGCAACCAAAATAAAAACAGCTCCTAAAAATATCCTTAGCTTACTCTTTTTCATTATCGGACCTCTCCTTTCTTGCCTATATCCAATAACGGCAATATGGAAGATTGCCTGGGATCAATAATATATTTTTCTTTTGCCTTGGGTAAAACCTCGGCAAGGGTTTCCAGGTAAAGGCGCTTACGCGTAATATCCGGTGCTTTTCTATATTCTCCCAAAGTCACTAAAAATCTATCTGCTTCGCCCCTAGCCCGGTTTACCTTATCAAGGGCATAACCCTCTGCCTCGCGAATAGTCTTCTCAGCTTCACCCTTAGCCCTGGGGATAGCCTTATTATATGCCTCCCAGGCCTGATTAATCATCTTCTCCTTCTCCTGCTTTGCTTCATTAACCTCGTTGAAGGCAGGCTTTACCTTATCCGGAGGGTTTACATCCAATAACTTTACTGTTATAACCTGAACTCCGGTCTGATATTCATCTAGGATTCTCTGCATCTCAAGCTGGGCTAGATGGTCTATCTCTTCCCTTTTAATGGTAAGCACCTCATCAACGCTATAATCACCTACAAGTCTTCTCATAACTATCTCAGAGACATCCCTTATGACATCCCGGGGATTACGCACTACAAAAAGAAGCTTTATCGGGTCTTTTATCTTAAACTGCACAATCCAACGGACATCCAGAATATTCAAGTCTCCGGTAAGCATTAAAGACTGTTCTAGGTCCGCCCGATAAGAACGCCTATCTCTTAAGTCTGCGCTCGAACTTCTTACCCCAAATTCCTCTTTAAATATTTTCTCTACCTTAATAGGGGTCACCCTATCAACCCCAAAAGGGATCTTGGCATGTAATCCCGGCGAACTTAAACCTATATACCTGCCAAACCTCTGTATCACCCCTACCTCATCCGGGCCGATAGAATAAATCATTCCGGTTACCCCGAGAATAATAAACACGCTTATTACAATCCAAATTATATGCTTACTGAAATTAAAAAACTTCTTTTTGCCTATATCAATTATTTCTTCCGGCGTGGGGACATTTTGCCATTCCATAAAAAGCTCCTTTCTTGATATCGCTACAAACAAAAAAGCCGCCCCTGCAATCTCTGCAGATGGCGGCCCGACCATCTAAATACCTTCAGGATAAACTCCTGAACCCTGTATCCGCTATTGACTAAACAAGTATATTATGTAGTTTACTATCATTAAATACATTGTCAAGGGTAATCGTACACAAATTTGTTAAAAACAGGACTACAAATGATAGTCCCCTGCCGCTTCAGGCTGATAAAGTATCTCCATAACCTCAAGCTTAGTTATCCCGGCAGGAACCTCCCATTCAATTACATCCTTAACATGATAACCTAACAAAGCCGTGCCAATAGGTGTCAAAATAGAAATTTTATTCTGATCAGGATCTGAGTCCTGGGGGAAAACCAACCAATAAACAAATTCCTCCTTGCTGTCCAAGTCCTTAAGCAAAATTTTTGAATTCATGGTAATTACGCCTTCAGGAACATCTTCGGACTTAATTATATGAGCCCTCTCAAGCTCCCCTTCTATCTCCTTTAAGTACTTTTCTTCCTCCCTCTTAAACTCTCTGGTAGTTTTAATTAAATCCTTTAACCGCCTTATATCAGAATCAGTAATATAGATCTGTTTATGCGACATATCCACCTCCGTCTGCCTGATCTTTTACAATCTTAGGCTTTTAATTATTATCCAAATAGCCTTCCGTAAACTTAATTATATTATTCATCATCGCCACTGCCTCAACCGGATACCTGCCGACAGCTGATTCCCCGGAGAGCATCACAAAATCAGTTCCGTCAATTATGGCATTAGCAACATCACCGACTTCAGCACGCGTAGGCCTCAAATTCTCAACCATACTCTCCAGCATCTGAGTAGCGGTTATGACAAATTTGCCTGCGCGGTTACATTTTTTAATAATCATCTTCTGAATAATAGGAACCTCATAAACCGGCAAAGATACCCCCATATCGCCGCGGGCAATCATAATTCCGTCAGCGGCTTCCACTATCTGATCAATATTTTTTATTCCCTCCCTGCACTCTATCTTAGCGATAATTTGGCAGCGCGAATTAGGCTTGAGAATATTTCTTACCTCCAAAATATCTTTTTTACTGCGGACGAATGACTGGGCTATATACTCCATATTATTCTTCTCGCAGAAAATGATATCCTCCCTGTCCTTGAGGCTGATGCCGCCAAACTCAAGCTTTGCCAAAGGGATATTAACCCCTTTATGGCCTTTTAGCAAACCGCCAATAACCACCTTAACCCTTAAGCCCCTGCTGCTTCTTCCTATAACCTCCAAACAAATATTTCCGTCATCTACAAATATCTGCTGCCCATTTTTAATAACATCCAGCCTTCCCCGATAATCAAACGGTATGCTCTCCCCGGATACTTTTATTTCTTTCTGAGTCAACCAGGCAACCTGACGTTTTCTAAGCTCAATCGGGGCACTAAGATCGCCGATTCTTATACGGTGGCCCTGAAGATCGCCAAGGATCTTTATGCGCCTGCGGTATTTTAGATTTAAAGCCCTAATAAGCCCTATCCTGCCTGACAATTCTAAGGGCGTTCCATGCGAGAAATTCAACCGCGCCACATCCATACCGGCAAAGATCATCTTCCTAAGTATCTTTGCACTCGAAGATGCCGGCCCTAAGGTAGAGATTATTTTTGTCCGTACCATAAAT
>JAQTTQ010000076.1 GCA_028710685.1 Candidatus Omnitrophota bacterium
TTGAATTCGAAGTCACGCAAGGCCCCAAGGGTGAGCAGGCTTCCAACGTCAGCAAAGCATCTCCTTCAGTATAATTTCTCTACATCCTATCGCTGTACAGAGCCCCCTGCCGCGCAAGCGGCGGGGGTTTTTGTTTGCCCAAAACAATCCGGGTCTGCTTACCCTTTTGCTGCAGCGGGAGTTTCTGTCAAAACTATCCCGGTCATCGGGAGGCGAAACAAAACAAGAAGGAATTTCCTGAAGATGCTTCGATGGGCTTCAGTCGGGAGTAACCGAATTGCTCTTCGCTCTATTTTCTAATCTCTATCGCTCAATTGCTCTGCCATTCCGTATCGAGGAATGACTTGGGGTCCTTTACTCCCAAATAAAAAAAGAGCCTCTTTAGGCTCTCATACAAAGCAATACCTTCAGTCAAGTAATATTTTTCAAGTTTTTGAATTAATACAACTATCTGCTCGGCGAGGATATTATGAAATGATTAAATTTATTGAATGCGCGAAATAAAAATCCCAGTGTAGCTGCCGGGACTTTTATTAAAAGATATACTATAACTTCTACTTAATTCGTCTATAGGCCTCATTTTCCTGGACGCATTAAGTTAATGCTCAGCTATCGGTCCGTTCTACCCACAACTTCAGAAGAAACTTTATTTAAAAAGTCACAATAAAATCTTAAAGCAAATTCAGCTATTACCCTTAGTTCAGCTTTCCCCTTCCTCTTCAAATGCTCAATATTCTGCCCCAAGTGACTCATCGGTGGATTATAAACAACCCCTCTATTCTTTACTGGTAATAATGACCGATCCCACACTTCCCAGGTTAACTCAACGATTCCTTTTCCCTGCCTAACCTGTAAGTGAGGATCCCAATCTTTAGCGACATCTGCGATACTATGTTCCTCCACATTCCTGGCTTGATGTAAATACTGCAAAAGGGGATCTTCTCTTCGTAACTCAATAAATCCAGACTCTATTTTCTTCCAATTCGGCATATGATATACGGCAGCTTGAGTTTTTATCCAAACCCTCTCAATTCGGTGAAGAAATTCTCTCCATGCCCTTTCATATTCAGCAAAATTCCCTACGCCAATCTTTACCATTCTTAGATAAGCGGAATTGGCAAGGGAAAATTCTTCGACTGCATATTTTAAAGGATGATTCTCGAATGCTTTAGCTGTTTCCATATCTCTAACATAATTTTACCGCCGGTTACGCCATATCTCCAGTAAAAAAGAGGAGTTATGAAAACCTCCTCTTTTTATAAAGTGCCGAGGGAGGGAATCGGACCCCCCACGCCGGCCTTTTCAGGGCCGCGCTCTACCACTGAGCTACCTCGGCGAAAGTATTTGTGTATCAAGCAGTTACAGCGTCGGGGAAGCATTCTATAGAGTGCTTCCCTAAACAGCAATTTTGCTTAATCTTGATAATTATTATAACAAAATTATGACAATAAATTAGCGAAAAGATTATATCATATATTAGCTATTCTGCAAATAATATAAATCTCACCCAGGACTGCCGCAACCTCTACTGTGTAGTCTTTGTAATGGAAAACGCGGCTGACGCAGGACAGGCTCAAGGTGGCAGAGAGAAAACCCCTCCTTTTTGTCTTGCCGCCATCTGCGGAATCAAGGTGTATCTGGGTTTCAAAATCATTAAATTCGGGCAGGGATCTGAGGTAAGAAATCAAGTCCTGTCGCTTTTGGGGGTTTATTAAACCCTGGAATCGGTAAGAGAGGCGGTTCATTTGGTATAATTTCTTATATCTTCAGGATATTCTTTACTATAATATTTTCCTCTATAGTTATATCCAATTAAGATATTATCCTTAAAATCAAATGAAGTTACCTTTTTTGCGGCAGTGGCAAAACTAACATCTTGATAAAACCAACTTTCAAAAATTCCTTCTTTTGTTGGGTATTTTGTCCAATAAAGAGGACTGCCAGCAAGCCATAAGATTTGTTCTTTCGTCATTCCTAACTTAATATTTCCTTCAATAAAATCATAGGTTGTTTCCTTTGGCCAGTCCTTTTTATTGGCTAATTCTTTCCTAAATTCAGGAATGCTGACACCTGGAGTAGCACAACCAGATAGTAATAAAATTATTGATATAATTAGCAACTGTTTCATCATTATCCCTTTATTTGCACAATGCTAATATCGCCTGCCTTTTTCCCGAAGAAAGAGCTGGCAGATATCCCAGCATAGTCTTATTTCCCGCCCCGGACAAGGAAAAACTTATCCGGTGCCATTATCAAAATAGAAATGTTTTAACATATCCTCAAACTGCCCGATAGGGAAACCTATTTCTCGGACAGACGCGCCCCCTCGGCGATGGCCTTGCTGAAGACTTCCTTGGCCATATCTATCCTGGGTTCACCTTCGTTCTTGACGGTTATGCGCAACCGGTTAATCTTTTTGGTCATACGGATTATGCGAATATCCATAATAGTCGAGAGGACGTCAAGCTGTATATATCCCCTTGCCCTGCTTTCCTGCCTGATCACCCCCTTGATACGGCTAACCATATAAACGGCATCCCAAAGATCCCGGTAGAAAATATCCGTATCTCCCTGTATGGTATTCCTGCCGACCATCTTACCGGAAGTCAGTAAGGTTTGAGACTTTGACGTCCAGAAGAAGGGAGTGCAGCCTTGCAGCGACTGCATTATCAAAACCGCCGCCGACATTAATACTGCCGCCATTCCCGCTGTTTTTCTCATCATTTCAGCTCTTTCCTGGAGAATATCTTGACGAAACAAAAGATATTCAACGCTATTATACCAAACCAGAATATAATGAAAAACACCCACCCGCCGGCCGTCATTTACCCTCTCTCCCCAACTCTCTTCTTTTCCAGGCCGTCCTGACAAGCGAAACCAGCAGAATGAATATGCCCAGTAGAACGCATCGGGTGGCTAAAACAAAAGGCTTGTCCTGCGGCGGCACCTCTTTCATCATGATCACCGGCAGCCATTGTTGAAAGAACCACATCCCCAGTATAGCAAACAAGAACAAGGGAGTCACATATTTAATGATGAATTTATACACTGAAGGGACGGCGAGATCCGCCCCCTTATGTATCTCTTCCCAGGCGTTTTGCATGCCGAGGACCCAGCTGAAGAGTATAGTCTCTATAGTGGCGAATACCACCAGAAAAACCGTCCCGC
>JAQTTQ010000077.1 GCA_028710685.1 Candidatus Omnitrophota bacterium
CATCCGGTAAACGTATTGCTCAAGCCGCTTCTGGAAGTTGGCTCTAATGAGGCCTTCTTCACTGATTACAAATTCAGCCAAAAGTTGTATAAACTCGTTGACTTCTAAACCCTCAAGCTTAAGATAATCGGTTATCGCTTCGCTGAGTAAATCAGGATTTAACAATCCTGCAAAGTCTTTCTCTTGAAGATTTTTGGCTAAGGGATCAAGGGCTTTGTAGGCTACCTCTGTAAATATCTCTGCTCTTTCGGCGATGGCAAGAAGTAACTCTAAATCCAATACCACCGGATTCAGTTCTTTTACCTTTACTGCCTCGGCTATGGCGCCAAGGGCTTCGTAGGCTTCCCATGCAGATCCCCCTGCTCCTTCGGCGATGGCAAGAAGTAGAGCGCGCACTTGTTTAAGGTTACCGGCAGTTATTACGCCTGCCTCAGCTATGGCGCCAAGGGCTAGGTAGGCTTCCCCTGTAGATTGCCCTGCTCCTTTGGCGATGGCAAGAAGTAACTTTAAATCCAATACCACCGGACTCAGTTTTTTTACCTTTACTGCCTTGGCTATGGTGCCAAGGGCATTGTAGGCTTTCCATGCAGATTTCCCTGCTCCTTTGGCGATGGCAAGAAGTAACTCTAAATCCAATACCGCCGGATTCAGGTCTTTTACCTTTACTGCCTCGACTATGGCGCCAAGGGCTTGGTAGGCTTCCCCTGCAGATTTCCCTGCTCCTTTGGCGATGGCAAGAAGTAACTTTAAATCCAATACCACCGAACTCAATTCTTCTTCCTTTACTGCCTTAGCGAAGACATCAAGGGCTTGGTAGGCTAACCATGCAGATTTCCCTGCTCCTTTGGCGATGGCAAGGAGTAAATCTAAATCTAATACCACCGGACTCATTTCTTTTGCCTTTACTGCCCTGGCTATGGCATAAAGGGCATAGTAGGCGACCCATGTATCTTTCCCGGCTCCTTTGGCGATGGCAAGAAGTAGAGCGCTCGCTTGTTCAAGGTTACCGGCAGTTATTGCGCCTGCTTCAGCTATGGCACCAAGGGCTTTGTAAGCTGCCCCTGTAAATTCCCCTGCTCCTTCGGCGATAGCAAAAAGTAAATCTAAATCCAATACCACCGGACTCATTTCTTTTATCTTTACTGCCTTAGCTAAGGCACCAAGGGCATCATAGGCTACCACTGCAAATGTACCGGCTCCTTCGGCGATGGCAAGAAGTAACTTTAAATCCAATACCGCCGGACTCAGTTCTTTTTTCTCCACTGCCTCGGCTATGGCACCAAGGGCTTTGTAGGCTCTCCATGCATATTCCCCTGATCCTTTGGCGATGGCAAGAAGTAACTTTAAATCCAATACCACCGGACTCAGTTCTTCTCCCTTAGCTAAGACATCAAGGGCATTGTAGGCTTCCACTGCAAATATCCCGGCTCCTTCGGCGATGGCAAGAAGTAACTCTAAATCCAATACCGCCGGACTCATTTCTTCTCCCTTAGCTAAGACATCAAGGGCATTGTAGGCTTCCACTGCATATTCCCCTGATCCTTTGGCGATGGCAAGGAGTAGAGCTCTCACTTGTTCAAGGTTACCGGCAGTTATTACGCCCGCCTCGCTCAAACTCCGAAATGCTAATTGAGCATATTCACGATGATTAGGATCAATGTCCTTTAAGATTTCCTGCAATACCCCATTCAATTCCTCCCGCGACACCGTTTCCCGGGTTCCTCCGTCGTTTTTGTCGTGCGTAAAATTAACTCCCGTTAAATCATTTCCCGCTAACCGCTTCCCGTCGTAGTCATCCGAATTAAATAACGCCTCCACTGTCGGAGAGTGTTCGGCTTCCTCCCGTATCGCGCTTATAGTTTCACGCAATGCCTCTTTCCCGTCTTCCTCAAGCTTACCTCTAACCGCTGCCGCTAACCGAGCAACATATTTCATCAAAACATCGAATCTTTGTTCTTCGATTACTCCGATGTATGTATTCTTATTTAATTCCCCATAATTCCCAGGTAACCTGCCGTAAACCTGCTTATAAAACGCCATCCGGTAAACGTATTGCTCAAGCCGCTTCTGGAAGTTGGCTCTAATGAGGCCTTCTTCCCTGGTTACAAATTCAGTCAAAAGGTCTATAAACTTTCCGACTTCTAAACCCTGAAGTGCAAGATAACCGGTTATCGCTTCGCTGAGCAAATCAGGATTCAACAATCCTGCAAAGTCTTTCTCTTGAAGATTTTTGGCTAAGGGATCAAGGACTTCGTAGGCTACCTCTGTAAATATCTCTGCTCTTTCGGCGATGGCAAGGAGTAGAGCGCGCACTTGTTCACGGTTATCAGCAGTTATTACGCCTGCCCCGTTCAAACTCCGAAACGCTGCTTTAGCATATTCACGACGATTTTGTCGTTCTATGGTTTCGATGTCCGCTGGAGAAAGATTCCACTGACTTCCGCCGTCTGCGCGGGCTCCCGTGTCCTCTTCTATTCTCAGCTCTTTTATTAAATTTCCCCGCGGTAAACTCCCGTGGTCAACCAGATGCATGCCTACTTTCATGATTATCCGCATCATCATTTCATCATTAGGTTCACTGCTTAATAGAATGTAGCGGTGATAATTTTTGACCTCATCGGTGCCCACGCCCACAAAAACACCCGCTGCCCCTAACTCCTCTTCCAGGGCAACGGCCATTTCTCTGAGCGCTGAAAAGCTCTGTCCTGATGTCTCCTGCCCGTCCGTATGCACGAAATAAACTTTAGGCGCTCCGTCAGGAGACTGAAGGAACACTTTTCTTAATCCATTAAGGACCGCAAGACTATTAATCCCACCGTAATCTTTTTTCTCCCACAGCTCCTGAGGGGAAACCCTAAGCCTCTCTTCATCCCTGCATTCATCCAGGCTGTATACCCTGTGAAACGTTTCTCCGATCGCGTATAACGCGCTGTGCACGTTGGGATTATTTCTTCCTGAAAGATACAGCAGGCTGACAAAATATTTAGCCATATTGGTAAAGAATTTCACCAGCTGATTGTTCCCTGTCACGCTTCCGCTTACGTCCACTATAATCACCATGGTAAGCGCTGCCGAGGACTCTTCATAAATAGTTTTCCTGAATATTTTTCGCGCCAGAGTCAATAATCTGCGCACCACCAGTTTTCTCCCGGAG
>JAQTTQ010000078.1 GCA_028710685.1 Candidatus Omnitrophota bacterium
TCGCTCGGCTACGCTCGTTGCGGCATCCCCCAAAAATTTACTTGTCGTAAATTTTTGGTGGAGGTGGCCGGAATTGAACCGGCGTCCTTAAACAACCGAATAAAAGCCGCTACATGCTTAGTCCCGCATTCAAGCATAAGCTTATGAAAACCTGCGGAACGGGATTCCATAAGCCTTAGCCCTTTTTAGTTTCGCTTAAGACACAAGGACTAACTTGCCTTAGGCTATCCTACTAATGCTCTATTCCACCCTGTAGGCGAGGAATGGATAGAGGCTTCGCTAATTTAGTTAGCGAAGGCTGGCATCATGCCAAATGATGGCATAGCCATCGGTTTGGCACTGAACAAACGGTTGTTTGCGTTTGTATTGTGCACGGGTTATTAACGCGGCTAACCATGCGTCCGCGGCATGCTGCTCTTACCCGACGGATTAAGTCGAGCCCTTTCACCCCCGGTTTTTCCTGTTCTTTATCATCCTGCGCGCGGCAAGATCATTCTCCCGGCGCTTTATATCTTCTCTCTTATCGTAAAGCTTTTTCCCTCGGCCGATTCCAAGCTCTAATTTTACAAAACCCCGGGCGTTAAAATAAACTTTTAGCGGAACTAAGGTAAACCCTTTCTGGGTAAGCTTGCCGGATAATTTCGCAATCTGTTTCTTATGTAAAAGGAGTTTTCTCTCCCTCGTCGGCTCTACGTTAAGATAACTAGCCTCTATGTAAGGGCTTATATGCGTATTGTAGAGGATAACCGCGTTTTCTTCGGGACGGGCAAAACTATCGTTAAGATTAATCTTACCCTGCCGGATAGATTTAACCTCAGAGCCTTTCAGCTCTATCCCGCATTCAACGGTTTCAAGGATCTCGTAATCCCTGTAGGCCTTATGGTTAGAGGCAATTATTTTACTCATTTTATCATAAAGTTGCTGAAATATAAAATTAAAAAGGCCGGAACGGTAATAAGCGCAGCAACGTGAGTTATAAATATACCCTGGCTAGCCAAAAGATCCTCTTTCTTACTGGCCCTTAAGATTGTTGAAATAGTAACTGCTGAGGGCATAGCCAGCTGGATTAAGATTAATAACCCAAACAAACCGGAAATATTAAAAATCCTCAGGAACACCATTCCCAATAAAGGCAGAATAATCATTTTAGCCAGCACCAATAGTGCTGCCGCTTTTTTATTTATATCCTTTAGGTTTATCTGCGCAAGGTTGCCGCCAACTACAACCATTGCCAAAGGCAAGGTAGTATCCCCCAGCATGCGCAAGGGTTTAATCAGTGAATCCGGAAAAAATTTGCCCATGCCCAGATATATTACAACCAAACTGAAAAGGGTAGCTAAAACCGGCATGCTCAATAGGCTGCTTAATTTAATCCTCTTCTCTTTATGAAAATTTAATATGTGCACCCCAAGCGAGAACATTACCAGGTTAAAACCCATAAGAAAAAGAAAAAGATAAATAAATATCTCCCCCAGCCTCTGCGCCGGAAAAAGTGCGGCTACCAAGGCAAGCGGCAGATACCCGGAATTTTGAAAAGCAACTAAACTTAAAAATTGAAGCTTTTCCTGTTCTTTATCAATGAACCTGATAAATAAAAACCCTACCAGCAGTCCGAAAACGGTAATCGCTATGCTTATTAAAGGGAATAACCACCAGTTCGGATACAGGCTAAAAGAGAAATCCCGTATTAACTGGCAAAATATCAAAACCGGGAGCGCGACATCCATAACCAGCCGGCTTAAATCCTCCAGCCCCCCTCCGCTTAAGAACCCCTTTTTTACCAGCAAGAACCCTATTGCCGAAAGTAAAAAGATCTGCAATACGGCAATACCGGTTATCTGAAAATGTTCGATAAACATAATCCTCCCAAGGCATATTTAGGTAACTTAATATTATATCAATAAAACAATACCGCAGCAATTCTTTTATAATGAGATTGACAGAATTTATTGAGTGGGATATACTTAAAGAAATTCTTCTTGCGGGGGTGGTGGAATGGCAGACACGCAGGTCTCAGAAGCCTGTGCTGCAAGGCATGAGGGTTCAAGTCCCTCCTCCCGCACCAAAACTTCTACTTTCTGCCTCCCCAATTCTTGGAGCACTCCTTAAAAGCTTTAAAGGAAGGTTTCTTGGAGAAATCCCAGCGGATAATACCAAAATAATCAACCCCGTTATCCCAGTGTTTTTTTGTATCGCGGAAAAAAGCCCAAAATACCTTCTCTACATTTTCATTTTTAAGCAGGGTTGTATAAACTTTCTTCACCCATTCAGCCTGCTGTTTTTCCGTAGGATTCTTGCCCATCCACCAATTGCCCGTTTTCAAACCCCTCTTTACCCCCGGACAGCCTATTTCAGTAATCCATATTTTCTTATGGCTATCGCCGTTACGCCTCATCACCTTATAAGCCAGCCTCGGATATGCCGCCACCGCCTTTATGCCTCCCTGGTGAAGGGGGCTTTCGAAAAAATGGATATTAAGGATATCAAAGTAATCTTTTGCACCGTTGTCATAAAGCCTGTTTACGCTGGCAAGGCCGTTGGCAAGGCCGCCATTAAGTATTTTGCATTCAGGGTCAATTCTTTTGGCAGCCAGATAAACGTCTTTTAGCAGGCTACAGTAACCTTTCAGGCCGTCCTGCTTAGACCAATAAACTGCAGAATCAGGCTCATTCCATACCTCCCAGTATTTTATCTTGCTTTTATAACGCTCAATCACCTTAGAGGCATATTTCACAAATAAATCGTTATCTCTGGGGGGACAGTTCCAGTCCCCGCAGAGAGCTGCCCAATCAGCGCTGTAATTAAGTAGGCCCAGAATATTTATATTATTATTGTAAAGCACTTCGACAATCCGGTCATACTTCTCAAAGTCAAATAACCCTTCTTCAGGCTCAATATCCTGCCAGAGAAAATCTACCCTTACCCAACCAACCCCCGCATCCTTCATCAGGAGGGCGGCTTTCTCCATTTCAGCGGCAGAAGGATATTTATAATTATTCCAAGAGTGATTCCAATGCATAAACTCTAAGACCCCGAAAGGATT
>JAQTTQ010000079.1 GCA_028710685.1 Candidatus Omnitrophota bacterium
GGCGATAGTGCCGGGGGTGAGGCATGAGCTGGATAGGGTATATATAGAAGCGGTAGAGACTAAAGCTGCCAAACAGATATCGGCAGACGGAGAATTGTTGATCTTATGGCCGGAAGTATCTGCGCAGGGAAAAGACGGAGGGGAAATTCGCGAATTTATTGATACGCATAAGAAGAAAATTTTAACACATAAGAATGATTTCGCTTCTTACCATTTTGTTCGTGAGCATATAGAAAGAGTCTCACGGATAAGCCGGATAGTCGCCGAAGAAGTTCAAGATAAAGCCGGGGTAATACATAAGGATTTCGCTGATTACGCAGAACTTATAGGTCTATTGCATGATTTTGGCGGTATGGACCACCGGGAATATGATAAAAATCCCTCTATTGGACCAATAATAAGGGAATTTAATAATGGGGAGTACCGGTCTATAAAAGATAAATATAAAGCCTTCCAAAGAGAGATTTCTGATAATGCAAGTTTGACCGATAAAGAAAAAGAGTCTATTTACGATCGTGTCCTTCAGCAGTGCCATACATTGGATGCAATTGAAGAATTTAAGAAAGAGCAGAAGATCGCCGCTATACCGGGAGAAGGAGAAATTAAAACAATTCTTCTGTACAGCGGTAAGGGCAGGTTAAAGGAGTGGAATAACAGTACGTACAAATCAAGCTTCCTCCTTACAGAGCAGGAAATGAAGCTGTTGGTTATTATTTTGTTATTTGCCGATCAGTACGATAACTTCTATAACTTTGTGAAGAAAGGGATATTGCCCGAGAAACCGTCAGACACCTGGGATCCGGAAAAGGCTTCAGAAGATATAGGGAAACTTATTTTAACCGATGCGGATAGTTTTAAAAAAGAAATTCTGAAAGAAACCGGTTTGAATGAGACAGAGGGGGATGTTGAAGATAAGGAATTAGTGGATATCGTCGCCAATGCTTTATATTCCGTAGTTGAAAGAGGGGTAACGTCGGATATTAAACAGGAAGCTTTATTCCCGATAGGTTTGCTTAAAGAAATGTGCAGTGAGAACTGCGGGTTTGTTATTGACAGTTTAGATAAGAAGGGAAACCGTGGTAATAGTTTTATTCGGAATCAAATGCAGTTCTTAGTTGCGGAATTGGGAGACAGCCGCAGGATAGCCGGTCTGGTAGAGAAGTTGGGCAGGATTGGTATTCCCGCGCAGGTGAACGGGAGGGATTTGACAGAGATGACCGGCGAGCCTGCAGAATTGGCTAAATATATAGTTGATAATACTTCCTTAAGATATACAGAGGATATTAAAATTATCTTACAGGCGAGGCTGGATGTAACGAAAAAAGCTCGTGGTCCTCCAGAGCGGTTCGGTTCAGCAACTGCCGCAGAGGATGTTTACGCCTCTATTTTCGACCAGGAAACGCTGTTCAGAGGCAACAAGACGTACAATATAGTGCTGTTCCGTGGAGGACGTGGGGCGAGCGCGCTGGCGAAGCTGTTGAAGACGGTACCCGGAGTGGCGATCAAGACCATACTGGGGGCAACGGATGACGGGCGCAGCTGGTACGTGGCAGCCCAGGAGTTCAACGCCACCGGAATGCCGGACTGCGGAAAGAGCCTGTTGGATCTTGCCCAGAGTATGCAGGTGAAGAGGTTCCTTGAGACGCGGATGAAGGGGGGGAAAGAGGAACTTGAGGAGGAATTCAAGAGGCTGATAGCAAGCCTTAAGGCCAAGGCCGAGGGTGATGACGGCAGGATGATAAAAGCGAGGATGGGTGAAATAGAGGCGGAAATCCGGACAACGGAAGAGGATATCGGCAGGCTGCTGGCCAAGGATGGAAAAGAGCTTGGGGAGTCCCTGCTATCCGGGGTCGCCCGCAGGGATTACAAAACGGAAGTAAGTAAAACCGAAGAACTCAGCCGTAAGCTCGAATCCGCGAATAAACGGCTGAAGAAAGAGGCGGATTTGTATGATTTCTATGAATCCGCCGATGAGTTGCCTCTTGAGAAGCTGGCCAGGATCGTGAGTCATTTAATGGCGTTCGAGAGGAGATATAAAAAGGAATACCGGAAGATACTGTTTAAAGGAAAGAACCCGCCGCAGTGGTACCAGGAAAGCGAGTTCACTTTCGATAACATACCGCTGCGGAGCGTGATACTGGTAGGAGCGGCCTGGTATTTCGAATCTATAGGGAAAGCTAACTACTGGCAGGAAGCGGCGAACGAGATAAAGGGCTTATTGGCGGTTGACCTTGAAGATGAAGTTTTGTTCGCGACACAGGAGCGCAAGCATTTAATGGCGATGCTTGAAGACGGGACGATCTATTTCACGGAGACGGGGATAAACGAGCATCCTAAGACCGGGAGGTTCCTGGGGTTATGGCTGGTGGAGCGTAAATTCGACATAGAGGTTTTTGAGAAGGAATTACGGGAAGTGTACGGCATAGAATTGGTTCCTGTGGTGGCTGCGGGAGTGGATGATATAGGTCTGCGTAAGGAGATAGAGGATACTACCAGAAAGGTGTCCAAGACAGAGGACATTCTTAAGGTAGCGGGTATAATCAGCACGCGTTCGGATACGCAAAATCAGAATAACCTTGTGGCGGCGAACCCGGAAGCGGAGCAGGCGTTGAGTAGCGCGGACGCGGTGTTGTACTGCATGACAACGCTGGAGTCGAATATGGGCAGCGCGTTGATAGTAAACGGTATTCAGCGGGCGATAAGGGAGAACGGCAAGGCTGTCAAGATACATCTGGTGAATCCCACGGTAGAGACCGATGCTCCGGGGACAACCGGGCTGGACGTCCTGGAGAGGCTGTACAGGTATATCACAGGCCAGTTGATGTGCGTTTCGCCGGAACATGCCTGGGACGGAGTGGAAAAGTACGTGGATTACGCGGTAGGAATAGGGGAGAAGTATTTGTGCCTGGACGGAAAGAAGACGTATATCCCGTTCAGCGAGAGCGAGATAGAGGCGAACACAGAAGGCAAAGTATCCGGAGTGGGCGTGGATCTGGAAGAGAAGAAGGCGACACGGAAGCAGAAGAAGGATTACAGCGG
>JAQTTQ010000029.1 GCA_028710685.1 Candidatus Omnitrophota bacterium
GGGTAGAAAGCCAGAGATTTATTCAGGATTCCCTTAATCTTCTGCGGATTTGGGATAATGCAGATGGGTTAAATAGTGATAAACAAAAGATTTTGGTTGAGGAATTTTCTGCAAGACTAAAAGAAGATGGATATTTAGTATTTAATGGCGGGATGTACACTTTGTCTGAGGCTGTATTTGCTTTAGATGGTTTGATTGAGGGGAAAGATTTAGAAAAGGTGCGCGAACTTATAGCAGCTTTATCTAAAAATGTGGGTAAATACGGCGATGATCTTGGGAAAATGGTTATCTTCTTTAATAGAAACCATAATAATCTTTATATCTGCGTAATGGACAAGGGTAAGGGATTTCCTGCTTCTAACGTCCATCCTTTAAAGAATAATGGCTTCAAAGGCCTTGCGGATCTAAGGATCTATTCTAAGGGAAGGATCTGGACTCAGGATAAAGAAGCTTGGAGCGACTTAAATATAAAAAGTGCCGCTAGCGGATCTTTAGTATTTTGTATGTACAGTTTAAATGCCGAAAATGAATTGTCGAGAATAAGCGAGTTTATCAAAGCAATTCGGCTTGGGGTATATCAGGACAAAGCAGTTGTTGATTTACGCAAAGCGCCCGATGATTTCGAAATTATTATAGTAGGAGATTTACATGGTAGAGTTGATAGGTTTGACGCTTTATTGAGCCACCGGAGGAAGATTGTGGTGGAGGGAAAAGAAACCTTGGAAGATTCTGTTTTAGAGAAGATAAGAAATAAAAAGGCAGCCTTGTTTATTCTCGGTGATGCTGTACATGCTACTCCGGATGTCAAGGTGGAGATGGGCGATTTCATTAAATGGGCCAAGGCCGGAGTGAAAAGGGATGACCTGGAAGGGTTAGTTGTGGATTTGTATTCTAACCCGGATAGCTCTATAGCGTTGATGCGCCGTATCATGGATTTAAAGATAAACAATCCCGATAATTTTTATTATATTTTAGGTAATCATGATTTGATTAATTATCATTGGAGCAAGCGCGGCCCTTGCGGTTTTATTATTGATCAGAGTATCCCTTACCGTGAGGCCCTGGAACAACGTTTTGGTTCTAAGTACCTGGATCTTTATAGAAAATTTGTAGAGGCAAGCCCTGTCCTTCTGCTTGCCGATGATTTAATTGCTACTCATGCCGGGCCAATTAAGGGCAGCTTTAATTCTCAGAAGCTTAAGAATCTGCCTACCACCAATTTAAAGAATCCTATTCTGGTTAATCTGCTGATGGGGCGTTTTTGCGGGTATTCTCATAAGGGCGAAGAAGCATTCTCTTATTCCCAAGAAGATTTAAACAGTTTTATTGGGTCGCTAGGTTATGATATTAAAGACTGTTGGTTTATTGTCGGGCATACTCCTACGCAGGAAGGTTTTTTTAAGAGAGTCTTATTTAATCATTATCTAATCAGCGGCTGCGAAAGGGAATTTGGATATTTTTCTTATCGCAAGAATAAGGGTGAATTTGTAGCGGTTCAGGATAATGGTAGCAGCCATTTGCCTCCTTCAAGCGTTAATCTGGTAGGGGTGGATCGAGGGCCTACTGTTAAGATGAATGCCGGGATTTGTTTTGGCAGATTTAACGAAGGGATCAAGCTTTGTAAAATAAGCAAAGTTCCGGTTAAATTGCACTGGAGCTTTTTTATCGTTCTGGCATTAGCAGCGGGCAATGGTCTTTTTAGCTTAGCTTTCTTGCTTTCCATTTTTACTTTAGTCACCCTGCATGAATTCGCCCATATAAAGGCAGCGGCAAAATACGGAATTGGGACTATCCAGGTTCTTCTTACGGCTTTAGGAGGGGTGGCTACATTAGAGAGTTGCGGTTTTACACCGCGCCAACAGAGAAAGATAGCCTCTGCCGGGCCCCTATTTAATCTTTTCTTGGCTGTGGTGCTATTCTTGCTTTTATTTTCTATTGCTCCTTTTGAGGCATGGCATTTTGGGTTAAGCAGTTGGTTTGGTCTTTTAGTAAGTATCTCTTATGCCAATCTTATGCTGGGGTTATTCAATCTTCTCCCGGTTTTTCCTCTTGACGGTGGCAGGATCTTTCGTTCGTTAATGATTTCAAGCTTTGGATTAGACAGAATAAGGGCAACCGAATTAACCCTGAAGCTAAGCCGGGTTTTTGCTCTAGGATTTATAGTCTTACCGTTCTTATTAGGAAGCTATCCCGTATTATTTGCTATAGGAGTATTTATTCTGGTTTCTGCCCCTGGGCAGGCTAAGTCAGCCGGGTATTCTCATCCCGTATCCTCTACTGAAATGCGCATGGCAGCAGATAAATTTATAGGCGAACCTAAGGTAGCTGAAGGTTTTCTTAAGCTGTCAGAGGCCCTGGGGGTTTTGGAAGATTACATTGCTTCTTCGGGCAAGATTAACGGCCCTCCGGTGAATAAACAGATGCTGCTTGGCGATATTGATACCTCAAGCGTAGTTGCCTGGAGAAGTAATCCCGGGAAAGTTATATGGAATTTAGATACAACCAATATCAAACGGATACTTTTACCTACCAAATTCTCCGGTCAGTTTGTTATTGAGCAGATTCATATTCATGAATCCGGGAAAGATGAGGACGATGCAATTTCATCTCAGGCTCAATTTTTGCGTTCAGATAATCCTCTCAAACTATTAGCCTTAAAATTCTTAAAGGAAACCGGCGAATTAATAAAAACTATAGATGACAGGTTTGATCCGCTTAAGTGCTTTATTCATGGCAAGCCAAAGGGAGATGATTCCGTATTCCTTGAAAATAGGGTTTTGGCTTATGCGGAGTTTGTGCGTTCTTTTGGAATCTTTGAACCTTCCTACCCTTATTTTTATCAAATTATTGAGGATGTTTTCCTAAATGGGGCTGCTGTTTTGATGTATGCCAAAGGTTCCGATCAAGTTTATGCCTGCCTAAATGAGCTGAGGTTGAATATAGAGGTAATGAGTTTTCTTTTAAGGCATGATTGCTTAGATAGCCTTAAAGAGTGCTGGATAAGCAGCGAAAGAATTGCCTTGCCGACAAGCCTTGTTGTAAAGATATTAGGTATACGCGAATCTTTAGCCGGCAAACATATCTTTGGTAAAGGCATTAAAGAATGGGCCGGAAGCCATGGTTTGTTTTTAAAGCAACACCCAAGGTTTTATCCTATTCCGGGGGAGAATGAGCAATATGCCTATGATATACGCGTATATACCACAAAGGGGTATGCCTGCAGAACATTAAAGAGCGTAGAAGCATTTATCCTGAGTGAGGCGGGTAGGGTAGGGGAAACGGTAGGGGTAACCCGATGGATAAATAACCTAAAGAGAGCAGCTTTAAATAACGGTAAGCCTCAGATTGAATTTCTCTTGGGAAGAAACGGGCCTTTTTATTGGGCAGCTAGAATACACGCTTTTGAAAGATGCAGGCTTGCACATTTAAAGAGGCTCTTTGGTATAGTTGATATATCGGATACCTCATTAGATAAGTTGCCTATTTGGCCGGTAGATAATAACGGCTACATAAGAGCAGATTTAATTGATTGGATTTCTCAGGATAACGGTATTCCTCCTGCGCAATACTATGAAGTAGAAAAGTTTTCTCTTGAGCAGTTGCCTAAGTTTAAGACTACGGATTTGATTACCGGGTTTAACGGTTTAGCCTTTATGCCTCTGGCTTTATCATTTTTCTCAGGTTTAAATTCTGAATTTAGCTGGGAAGGAGTAATTTTTACTGGCATCCTTACCTTCTTTTTGCTTTATTTTGGTAAGGCCTATCTTTTCTTTAAGTCGCGAAGCCGCAATGAGACTGAGGAAAGGAAGTCCCCAATCCATCTGACTGATCCCATGACCCCGAGGATTGAAGATATAAGTAATCCCGCCGAAAAGAAGAAAGCCATTTTTAATATATATAAGCCGGTAGCGGTTGACGAGAGAGGCAATTATATTTTTGGTGTAGTCCCTGTCTCTGAAGATGAGGAGTATGTTTGGGATTCTACGCTGCCTCAAGTTAGGGATCGTTCTGACCTGCAGGCAGCCTCATTTTTGCGTAAAAAGGGTGCGGTAAATCCTGAAATTATAGAAGTGTTAGGGCAGCTTAAGGACTATTTATATATTGATAATGCCCCGGATTATTTAAAAGAGGAAATCGCCAGGCAAGAACAGGAAGGAGTTAAGTTTTTGGTTGCCCGCTTGGATAATGCCCTGGCAACCAGTTATCGCGGGAAAGAGACTTACCTTTCTAATGTGTTATTTAATCCGAAGTACCCGGCGCCTTTAGGGTTGATATATATGTATATCCGCCATGAGGCTAAAAAACATTCTAATCTTAAGAGTGAGGCTGAGGCGGTAAGGAGAGAAGTGGATGCCTATAATAGCCTTTCATCCGAAGAGAGGGGCAAGGTTAAAAATTGGGGGGATTGGTATGTGAGAGAGTTGGAACGCCGAGGATTAGACAGGGCAAAGAATATTATTAATTATAGCTTTTTTGAGCTTGCCAGGAAAATTCAGGATAATCCTGATAGTTTATTTCTTGAAGACCATTTTGTTATAGCCCATTACGGAGAAATACATCTTAAAAAGAGGTTTGAATTTGAAAAACGCCTGTATTCTTTTTTTGTTATTGTAATCTTCTCAATATGTTTTATTCCGGTATTATTGGGTTATTCTCACGTAGTTATGGCAGTTACCGGATTTTTCTCCTGCGCTTTAATTTATTTTATTTTCTGCAGGTACCTGGGCGCGATTCACCTTAAGTATTTTGCCCTGGATAGCAGCCTCGCGGATGACTATAAAAAAGTTGTCTCCGGCATGCCTAATGAAGGCCGGGTTTATATTAAGAATCTGTTGCAAGTTATAAACGCCTATAAATATCATCCATCCTGGCGTTATGCCCAGGCGCGCGTAAGGATAATTACGCTTCATTTCTTAAGTCAGATTGTCCAGTTGCAGAGCTTTGGCGAGAAGACAGAGCTTGAACTTGCGCCCAAAGGGGCTTTGGTACGCTCCCCGGTACGCAGCAATGTGGCATCTTTGATGCTTATTGAACATCTTTTGGCAAGCACTGAGGAAACTTTTTCAGAGCCTGCCTGGGTCTCTTTGGTTAAGGTTGTAGCAGAAAATAGAGATCGGTGGCTGGGGCCTGTGCTTTCTGTTATGTCTTCCGCTGTACACATCTCTTATTGTGCGGATAATTTGGTTAAGCTTCTTTACAAAGCGGATAATAAACAGCTGGATCGTTATAAAATAAAGGATATCGAGGCCTTTCGCAATTCTCTTTATGAGTTAATCATTCTTTTAGCGCAAGAACATAAAGATTTCAAGTGCCAGGCTATACTTTGTTTGTGTGATTCAATTCAGCACGGCAGAGGGAATGAGACGATTTTTGCGGTTAATCTCTTGCGCGAGTTGAAGTTTCATATCGTTGAGGCTTCGAATTTTTCCATGGTTTCTTCCGATGTGGCCTCGGGCATCATTAAAGATATTATTGAAAAATCAGGTCATGCCAATATTGCCTTTGGCGCAGGCAGTACTATTACCAAGCCTTATCAGTATGGCCCAAGGAGCATACCCAGTTTTGCGGAGCATCTATCCTTAAGAAAGCAGGATTTTAACTGGGATGAGCAGGTAAAAGCCTGGCAGCTAAGTGAATACGCAAGTTTGGATTCCGGGCATCCTTTTTCGCAAGCCTACGCATTAAAGGAGTCATTATTCTCAAGAATATTTAATGCTGTAGAAAATAATGTAAGTTTTATCGGAGATAGCCCTGATCCGAGAGGGTATGTAGAAAAGCAGAATCAGGCAGGCGGCATTGACCTGATAATCTCAGGCGTAGGTGCCGACGGACATTTTGGTTATAATTTCCCCGGGACTACGGCAGATCCTTCTTCGGCAGGGAGGCTGGTTAAGGTCCGGCTTACTCCCGAGGTTATGTCTTCTAGCCATGAGAGTTATCCTGATATAGAAAAGAATCCTTTTGCCTGGACACTGGGATTAGCGGATATAATTAAACCTACTGCAGTAAAGAAGCCCCAGGTAATTGTTTTAGTTTTAGGAAAGAAAAAGGCTCAGATGTTACGGGAGTCTCTGGAGGAGGCGGATTCTCCTTTAGCTAAGATTATCCGTGAGTTGGATACTACTATTATTGTTGCGGATGAGGCTGTGCATAGCCTCATTCCGGATTATCTTCAGCGCTGTTCTGCAGCGATGCGCTCCATCTATGGTAAAGAGAAGAATAAGTATTACAGTATTGATTTGGCTGTGCATATGATTGACAATAAAGGAAATATTGTTTGGGTAAATAGGGCCTGGGAGAAGCTTTTTGGGTTTAGTGAGGAGCAGGTAATCGGCCAGCCGGTCTGGTTTTTTGTTAATGAAGAGAATCAGGTTGTTTCTGAGGCTCGGGTAAAAGATAAATTATCGAAGCGTATTGAAAACCTTCCCGATATACCTTTTGTTCCTTTTAGGAGGGCGGAAGAGTCTACTGTAAAGGTGGATATCAGGGAGTGGCAGGTGACAGGCGAGGCCGGGGAGATCGTAGGAATTATATCAACCTTTAGGCCAACTAATAATGGGGACGGTTCTTTGTCTTCCAAACCGCTGGCAGACAAAATGTTAGAAGAAGGGAAAAATAATAAATCCGCGGGGGCGCTTATTACAACTATTTTAGGTATCTTATCGATTTTTGCCATATCCAGCATTGCCTTAGCTATCTGGCAATCTGCTGTGCTCTGGTTGCCGCAGTTAAAGCTTGCTTTTGCTGGCATCTTCGTATATCCGGCTACTGCCGGGCCTCTGGGGATTATTTTAGCCTTTCCCTTACTCTTTGGCGCAGTTAAAGATGCAAGCGGGAGAACCGTCCCCGAGTATTTTAAGGAATATGTTGTCAAAGCTCTTGAATCATTAAATTCCAAGCTTGATCTTACTTTTGAATTTCAACAAGCAGATAAATCATCAGCTATGGTTTCAGTTCCATGGATAAGCCCTGAGGATGGGCCTGATGTTTCGGAAATTAAAAGAGTTCAGGACCTATTGAATAATTTATTAACAGAACTTAAGAAAAATTATCCGGGTTATTCGGGTAAAGTTTATATATATTCTCCTTATTCCGGTGCGCAGATGAATATAGTTCAGCTTGATATTGAAAAAGAACAAAGGCGTAAGGTAGAAATCTCTTTAAATCCGGAAATTTCATCATTACTTCACCCCGAGGATATGCAGGCGTTAGTTAATCTACTGACTACTAACCAAAAGGCGCGCGAGAACTGCCGCAGCGAATATATAAATCTTCTTCATCCTATATCAGTTATGTGGGGCGGAAAGAAGTTTATTCTCAACTCTATATATGCCAAGGGTGTTGTATTTGATGAGAATGAAAAGCTTACTGTCCATGAAGGCTTAGGGGCAATGAAGGCCGTAGTTATATCGGATGAGAATGGATTAATAAAAGTTGTTCCCAATATAACCTCGCCCCAGGGAGCATTTTCTTATGAGCGGGCAAAAGGAGAATTTGATATCACCTATGAAATTTATTATTCTGAGGCCTTGCAAAAGGAAAGGATTATGCCTAAATATCCTTTTGGTTACGTACGTTTTCCTGATAGCCGTTATGAGGGGCAGGAATTAGGCTGTGTGCTTTTAGGATGCGCTACTTTTCATAAGGATAGAAGCAATATAACAAGCAAAACTGATACGCAGGAGGGTTTAACTTCTTCTCATCGGGCAGGAGAGGTATTAAAAATTATGCATAAAAATGGTTTCCTGCATCCTGCTTTTCATTCTGGTAACTTTTTAGTCTCCCCGGGAGTATTTGTTATCCATGATCTTGACTGCGCGCAGAGTTTAAGAAAAGATAATGATGGAGGTCGAAGATATCTTGCTGAGAAACTCTGTAATTTGTATTACGCTGCCTTTAAGCTTAGAGAGGCATCTAAGGATTTCTCAGAAAGTTTCTTAAAGGGATATTTCGGTCAAGATGTAAGCCTGGATGATTTGGAGGAGGTATTTCAGGTAGCACGTATAATTCCGGTAGAAAAGATTCACCACCGTCTAGCCTTCCTTATAGGGGACGGTTCTTTCGCTTTGCAGCCCTTGAGAGACAATGACTTACGAGAAGGCCATAATCAATCCGGCAAAATCTCAGTTTCTTTGCTTAGTTTAGGGGCATTAGTAGCTATTGTAGCCCTTTTTATTATCACTAACTGGAGCGCAATCGTTGCGTTGATTGGGCAGCTTAAATTCGCCTTAGCCGGCATCTTCGCCCATCCGGCAACTGCCGGGCCTTTGGGGATTATTTTGACCTTTCCCTTACTCTTTGGGGTTGTTAGGGATACAAGCGCAAGAACCGTCCCCTGTATGCTGGCAAGGGTACGCAATATTCATCATGAATTGCTGCGTATTGCATATGCTCGTGTTAGCGGAGAGGATGTTACAAGAAGGTTATCCGGATTAAAAATAAAACTAATAAATACTGGCCTTCTAAGAACAGAAGAGATAATAGGGTTTATCGAAGCGGGGAATGAATTTGCGGCTTGCGCAATATTATCTAAGCTATCTTCGCAGTTGACCGAGGAGGTTAAGGCAGCGCTTAATAAAGAGCGCTCAGAGGCCATCGGCAGGCAGGTAATAACCGAAGAGGTTAACGGCAAGATTACTATTTTGTTCAGGGGCAAATATGAGACCCATACTCTTTACCGTTGGCAGAGAAAGCTGGATGCGATAATAAATTCTTTGGCTGCTGAAGGAAGGGACCTGCAGAATTTCCGTATCCGTTTGTGGAAAATACTTGAGCGTGGGGATAAAGAGAAGATAAAATCCGAAATACCGGATTTTGAGAAATATGTAAAAGGGTCCCAACTGGAAGATAAAAAAGAGGTTTTTAGAAAGCTTGAGACTGTTTTGGGTTTTCTCTTTTTTAACAGGTTAAGCCTGGCCCTTGAAACATTAAATGCAATCCTCCCCTTAATTGACTTAAGGCTGGCTGATATAGAAGGAGAGGATGCCAGCCTGGATAATTGGCGTCAACAGTTACGGCTAAAGGGGAGTATACGTTTAAACAGGGTTCAGAAGAGGATAGATTTTGTCAATAACCTTGCACAGAGCAGAGTTTTTACCCGGGACTGCGTTTCCATTATGAAGGATAAGCTGGGTAGATTATTAAGTTGGCCTTTCCTTAGCGAGCCGGATTTTACCGGTATGCGTAATGAAATTAACCGCAGTTTAAAACTTATCGCCCAATTGGCGGTCCCTAAAAGAGTTGAGAAAAAGAGCCGGGAGTTGTTGGATAAGCTCGCCATATTGAAGAATATGGCAGATACGGCAGCAGGGGTAAATGAATTTATGATTAAGCATGGTAGCCTCATCAATCACGCCGCAGACAGGCAGAATGCATTGAACCTGGCTTATCAGGAATGGGCAGCAAGCAGCAACCTGGTACGCGGGGCGCCCCGTTATTGGAAGGCCCGCCTCTACAGGGCAGTATTTATCTCCGAGAAAAACTCATCCCAGTGTTTCAAGGCTTTAGAAACCATCCTTATTGCTATCAGTATCTGTGAATTCAGAAAACTCTTTCATAGTTTAAAGAGCAATAGGCGCAACCATATTCTAAGCGTTCTTTTAAGTTATACTTCCCGTAAACCCGCCATTGTCAATGCAAGGTATATCCCCGTTTCCCAGCGTGATTCTTTTTTGGTTAGGCTTATTGAAGCGGCTCGTAAGGATTATAAGCTGGATGAAAAAGCTAAGGATGAAGATATTGCTAAACTCTATCAAGCCTTTGATCTGGAGTGCATTACCCAGGGTAACGAAGGAGGGTTAGTAATCCTGCCGCCGGAGACGTTAAACAATTTATGGACTCTCCAGATGCGCTTTGACAACGATGGAAATTTTATTAATTTTGTTACCCCGGGAAGGTTTATACAGGATCTTTGTTACATTCTTGAAAATGATTTAGATATCGGGGTTGAATTAGATGAAAACGGGGAATATATCTTTAATCCCAGGGGCACAGAGAAGGTCAAGCTATCCGATGCCTTAATGAGCAGCATCTGGAATCATGAATTCGGCCATTTTGAAATAGAGGGGGGAGATATTGTAATCAATCCTGATGAGGCAATAGCTAATAGCAGGAGAGGAAAAGAAGATTTTTACCTGAATACCGCTGCGATGATCTGGTATTGGTTTTATTTTAATCGGGAGGGGAGGGAATGGAGAACTCAGAATATCCGGGGAGTGGCAATAGATGTGTTTATTGAAGAGCTCTTCATCCAGAACCCCGCTTTTTCTTTCCTGGCGCACAATAAGAAGGCAATTGCCGAGATATCAAGGTTCGCTACCTTTATCAATATCAAATTGCATACATTTGCAATCGAGGTAAAGAGCGCCGGGAATCTTTTAACAAGCTTTGGTTACCTAAAGTTGCAGGAAGCATTCCAAGTTTCCCAGAAGAGAAGCCTGGGAAGAGCTATTTTTACGAATGAGGCTTTAGTAATGGAAAGTAATTTCATCCCGGGAACAGTTTCCAATGAGGGGCTTTTTTGTAACGAATATACCAAAGCGATAGCGGATAACCTTAACCGCCGCAATTTGTTTAGGACGGGTGATAGCCTTATAGTTTTCTTTCATAGCGGCGGGATACTCGATGTTCCTTTGACTTTAGAGATTACCCAGGATTACGAAGGGGTGCTGAATGTCCGTGGGCTTGGAGTTTTCGGACTTTATCCGAAGGCAGGAAGCTTCAGGGAAGGGGTGCCCTTATGGAATATTGTTGTAGTTGCAAAAAGCAGGGAACTTCTTTTAAATCAATTTATTGCAAGAAATAATATTATTAATCCGCATCTACCTTGGTTCTATGAAATAAGCGGCAGGATTGTTGAGAGGAGAAGTAGAAAAGGCGTAATAAAAACCAGCCACCTAATTGGCGGGCATAGGATTTTAACTTTAAGATCGGATAGGAGCGTTAATACCTTAGGTGTTTATTATCCTGACCTTTCCCGTTCCCAGAGAGTAGTTCTTTCATATCATTACCATCCCGGCTATGATTTGACGCCATCTTTCGGGGATTTAAGAGAATTCTTAAAAGAGATAAAAAGCGGCACCAGGGCAGAGGTAATATTTGCTTCAGATAAAGATCTTCCCGGCGTTTATAAAGCAAGGTTTTATATAGCTCAAGAGGGGATCGATATAAACCAGGTCTTTCTTGAGGTAAGCTCGGTAGAGGGTGTAGTTTTATCCAAAGGAATAGAGAGCTCTGAAAAAGAAAGGGTCAGGCTTACGCAGGAACATTTTCTTACCGGCGACTTTCTTTTAACTAGAAACGGCAACATTCATCATGGGGACGGTTCTCGCACTCCGCAGC
>JAQTTQ010000080.1 GCA_028710685.1 Candidatus Omnitrophota bacterium
TATTTAAGCCTGCATGGGCCTTCTCAAAGCAATAATGCTCAACCATAACTTGATCGCAGATCATTTCCTTGCCTTTATAGGTTAAATAATAGATTCTTGTCTTAAACAAAGGCTCGTAATACGCGTTTATAAACCCTTCTTCAAAAGAATGATCTATGAGCCACCGCGTAAAAGATAGATTCATTATCACCTGGATAAACATCTCCAATTGCTTCCTTGTTGCATACCGAAAGGTATAAATAAAAATAAGCAATGCTTTGATTCTCTCTGCCTGTTCTTCCTTGGTTAATCTTCCTCTTTTCATGATTCTTCCTTTCTGTCCCCGCCCAGCCTTGTGGGTTTTGTGAGTAAAGGGGTTGTTTGGGTGATTTTGATTGGAAAGAGCGTGCGGTAGCCTTCGAGGGGGGTGTGGAGGAAAGAGTCGGCAGGCATACCGCACGCAAATAACTTTAAGTGCTTGGGGGTAAACGAAATACTCCGAGAATAATTCACAAAGTAATTAGCGCGGTCAAATTCAGACAATTCGCACCCATCCGCCA
The DNA here is from genome assembly GCA_028710685.1 of Candidatus Omnitrophota bacterium. Classification (GTDB taxonomy): domain Bacteria; phylum Omnitrophota; class Gorgyraeia; order Gygaellales; family Profunditerraquicolaceae; genus Sherwoodlollariibacterium. The sequence goes on from JAQTTQ010000080.1 coordinate 540, forward strand.
ATTTATTGAAAATTAATTTGCTAATTAGTGTATCCACCTATACTCCTATTTTAGATCCTACTTTGCCCATCCCTTTATCCGCATGAAGAGTCAAGGCAGTGGCGGCTTCCCCTATCCCGGATAAAACACCCTTAGTCATAAACCAAGATATCCCGGGAGACATTACCAGAAGGACACCTGTTACCGTATTAAAATAGGGCTTCTCAAAGAACCAAGGACTGATACCTGAGGCAAGACTTGCCTGTAGGGTAGACATATAGACAACGGAATAATGAATCAAAGCCCAAACAATAACCCATGATTTCACCCAAAAAAGATATATGAAGTATTCTTTCAAGATGCTAAAAGTCCCAAATAAAAGACATAGCAATAAAGTAAACGGAAATAGGCTGTAGATAATCATTACCGCGTATCCCTGTAAGTACGGCAAGGCTTTGATCATAAACTCAGCCAATGTGGTTGAAAAGAACTGCCCTACAAGCGATGCAAAATAGGCGAGCCAACCGGCCGGCTGCCTCATCATCCAACTGAACCGGGCAGCCTTAGGTTCTATACCGTAGCCTGCAATGTTAGAGACCACATCTATTGCTGACTTCTCGGTATGACTTGCCAGAAGCTTTATCTTTATTGCCGTATAATCTATGAGCCCGTCAAACAGGCCTTCATTGCCTAATTTGTTCATTTCCGTTTTTATGTATTCGGTTAACCTTGAATCCAAGTCTTCCCAACGTTTTCTTTGGTCCAAGTCGTAGTTAGCTATTACGTCCTCATCTCCGGGCCACCATTTCTTGGTTATTTTGCTCTGCGTGTTGCCATTGTTAAGCATTCTTCCCAAAGTCTGCGGATAGTCATTCTTGAGGAATTCTTCGAGATCCTTCTTCAGAACATTATCTTTCTTAATGCCTTCGCTGCTAAAATGTTGCAGATATATAGATACTTTGTTTACGATAAAAGGATTATTTAAGTAGTTGAAATCCTTCTGCTGCGTAACCGCGGTAATAGCACTTATTGTGCCGTAAACAAGCGCATTATAGCCTTGGCTAATTGTAAGAAGTCCCAAGGATCCGGTGCTGGTCTTACCGGAATCAATAAAGGTGCCTTTTAAGGTTTCTTGGGTAGTAGTTCCTTCCCAACCGCCAGCTTCCATGGTTGAGGTGGCATTTTCAAGATTCCCCATGGGCTTAATAAAAATGAATAAAATAATGCCGAATTTAATTAAATAGCTCCAGAGAGTTGAGAAATGAGTCTCCCTTACGGATCTCCATAAAGAAATCAAAAGCCCTATAAGAAAAACGGCTGCGCCTATCCTGGTATTAAAAAACAGAAAATCCATTATTGACTTAGCATTAACCAAACCGATAACCTCAAATGCCGCTTCTGTAGGAGATATTCCTGTAGGAATCATTCCGTCACCAATCCTAATTTACTTTCTTCAAATTCTTGCATGAATTCTCTAAACCTACTCAATTGCAGACGTTCTCCGCCTTGTCGCACAATATCAAGTAATCTTCGCAGATGGAAAAACTGAAGAATGGCGGGGTTATTCTTATTGTTTCGCAGGAAATTCTTGATTGATTCTGAGAGTTCTAAGGTTCTTAATATCTTAGCAATATATGACCAATCTTCACCAGTAAAGTCACATAATCCCCTAACACTATTAATACCGTGAGATTCTTTTAGTCTTATGTAATATTCGGCTTTATCAAGGGGGAAACGCTCTAAACGATTAAGATAAGCTAAATGCTTCTCCCAGGTCTTTTTCCCGATTGTAACCACATGCGCTATATCTTCAGGACGATTTCCTAGACAGAACTTTTGCCGGGCGTTACGGAGAATTTTGTAGAAGGGTGTTTCGTACCAATAAGTTCTTGGTTGAATATCCTCATATTTCTGTATATATTTCAAAAAATCAAACATTTCTGAGGAATTTATGCCTCTTTCTACCTCAGAAAAAGAAAAACCCTCATACGTTTGCGACTCGTTTGAGTCCGTGTTCGTATGAGGGTTACATTTGGGGTGGGTGACGGGGTTCGAACCCGCGGCGTCTTGAGCCACAGTCAAGTGCTCTACCACTGAGCTACACCCACCATAGAAAGAAGTATTATAGTATAATCTATCCCGGTAGTTTTGTAAAGCGGAAGACGGTTATGCGACGGCGCGGAAACAATCCCGAACGTAATCAGGATCAGCCCGCCGGGCTTCATTCGCTGCCTTTTACTTTACCGTACAGGTAAGCCCTGTAGCCGGGACCGATATTATCGGAAGGGTAATCCGATTTCCAATACGAGTTTA
>JAQTTQ010000030.1 GCA_028710685.1 Candidatus Omnitrophota bacterium
CCTCCCACCATACAGTATTATCAGGTTTTAATAAAACATTGGTATAGATAGTACCCTTCTTGATAGTATCAATCATATTCGGGTTAGTCGTAGAATTAGTGCCGGGCGCAACGCCGAAGAATCCGGATTCAGGATTAATCGCCCATAATGCACCGTCTGAGTCAACGCGCATCCAGGCAATATCATCTCCCACTGTCCATATGCGGTAGCCTTTTACCTTTAACCCTTCCGGAGGCACCAACATAGCCAAGTTTGTTTTTCCGCAGGCGCTGGGGAAAGCAGCCGCAATATATTCAATGTGGCCATTAGGCTCTTCTATCCCCATAATCAGCATATGTTCGGCTAGCCAACGCTCTTTCCGAGCGATAAAACTTGCGATACGAAGCGAAAGGCATTTCTTGCCCAGGAGGACATTCCCGCCGTAACCGGAACCAACGCTCCAAATAGTATTATCCTCGGGAAAATGAAGTATTAATCTTTTATTAATATCAAGCTGGGCCTTGGAATGCAGGCATTTTGTGAAATCATTCTTCTCCTCAAGCTGCCTTAAAACTAAAGTCCCAACCCTGGTCATAATCATCATATTCAAGACCACATAACGGGAATCCGTCAATTCCACCCCTATCTTGCTGAATTCAGACCCTACCGGCCCCATTGAAAAAGGAATTACATACATAGTCCTTCCTGCCATAGCTCCCTTGAATATCTCCCTGGCCCTCTTATAAGCAGAGGCCGGAGACATCCAATTATTATTCGGGCCGGCATCGCGCTTTCTCCTGGTGCATATAAAGGTGAGATGTTCCGTACGCGCAACATCATCAACGGCGGTACGGTGTAGAAAACACCCCGGCAGTATATTTTGGTCAAGTTGAATTAATTCTTTTGTTTCAAGCGCCTCTCTTTCAAGCAGGCTTCTCTGCTCATCAGTCCCGTCTATCCAGACAATCTTATCCGGTTGGCAGAGCTTAGCCATCTTATCCACCCAATCCCTGAGTTTCTTGTTATGCGTATAAATCTTACTCATAGATTCAAAAGATATTTATGTACGGAATCTGCGGCAACTGCTCCATCGCCGCATGCGTTTATTACCTGATAAAGGCTCTTTTTTACGCAATCTCCGCAGGCAAATACCCCCTCCTTTGTTGTATGCATTTCTTGGTTGACGATTATAAATCCAGACTCATCCGTTTTCAATATATTTCTTACAAATTCCGTATTCGGGCTTATACCTACAAAAATAAAAACTCCCTGACAGGCGATATTAGACTGGAGGCCGGTTTGAACATTTTTAACCTTAACCGCCTCTACCTTACTCTCTCCTTCGATTTTCTCAACAATAGTATCAAGAATAAACTTTATTTTAGGATTCTCCTTAGCCTTCTCCACTAATATACCGGAAGCCCTGAATTGATTACGACGGTGGATAAGGAATACGCTGTTGGCGTAATTGGCCAAAAATATAGCATCTTCTAAAGCCCTATCCCCTCCGCCTATAACGGCAATATCCTTATTCTTAAATAGGGGGCCGTCACAGGTACCGCAATAAGAAACACCCTTACCGATAAATCTATCCTCTCCTTCTACGCCCAATCTTTTAGAAATAGCACCGGTAGAAAGAATAACCGTTTTTGCTTGGAAAGAACCGGCTTCAGCCTTAACCTTAAAAGCGCCCTCTTCAGGCTCTATCCCCATGACCTCCACATTCTCTATTTTTAACCCTAGGTTTTCAACCTGCTTCTTAAAGTTATCTATTAAGCTAAAGGTAGAAATTCCATCCGGAAAACCCGGATAATTCTCTATCGAAGGCGAGAGCAATATCTGCCCTCCGCAAGCAAATTTCTCAAATATACGCACCTCTAGCTTGAACCTGGCAGCATAAAGCGCAGCTGCTAAACCTGAGGGGCCGGCACCGATTATAATCAAATCATACATAAATAACCTTCCCTATAATTACAGCTTGAGCTGGCAGGATTTAACGTTCAGTTTTTTTAAGGCCTTATTTATCTTAATTTTCTCGACAAAAGAAGCGTAATCCGTAATCAACTTGCCTTTTAAATGGTCTATCTCATGCTGTAAAACACATGCCAGCAGGCCTTCGGCCTTAATATCAATGTTTTTCCCGTACTCATCCTGTGCCTTAATCCTGACCCTTTGCGCGCGCTTAACCTTAATACAGATACCGGGTACACTCAAGCAACCCTCTTGATTAACCTGGGCTCCGGAAGCATCCACAACCTTAGGGTTAATTAGTTTATAAAGCCCGCTTCCGATATCCACCACTATCATCATTTCATTTATGCCGGCCTGGGGGGCAGCCAAACCTACTCCATCGCCTTCATACATAAGCTGGGCCATCTGGCTTAAAATATCCCGGTGCCGGTTAGAAACCTCTTTGATTGAAGAAGACTTCTTCCTTAAAACCGGATCCCCGATAATCCTAATCTTTAATGCGGTTTTTTCCATCTACCCTTACTATTTTAGGCTCCATCTTACCAGGCCCTTCACAGTCAACGCTGGCATAAGAAAGAATAATAACCTCATCTCCGGGGCATGCCCCGCGGGCGGCCGGACCGTTTAGGCAAATTACCCCGCTCCCTGGCCTGCCTTTTATTGCATAAGTCTCAATTCGCTGCCCGTTATTAAGGTTAAGCACCTCTACCTTTTCATTCTCCAGTATATCTGCAGGCTTCATAAGATCAGCATCAATTGTAATGCTTCCTTCGTAATAAAGATTTGCCTCTGTAACTGTTGCGCGATGAATCTTAGATTTTAACATTATCCTTAACATCTAAGCTCTCCTATTCTGCTAATGCCTTTACAATCTCCTCTGCGAATGCAACGGCTGCATCCGGACCGGAAGCAGTAATAATATTACCGTCTTTTTCTACCGGGCTGGCGGTATAGTTTGCCCCATTAGCTAAAAGTTCTTGCGAATCACCTGGAAAAACCGTAGCCCGCTTGCCTTTTAATATGCCTGACCTGGCTAAAGTTACACAGCCGCTGCAAATACCGCCGACTATCTTACCGGAAGAAAAAGCCTCTTTTAATAATTTATGTGCCAGCGGATCATCCCAATACACTATACATCCTGGCCCCCCGATGAAAAACAAGGCATCAAAATTCGCAGAAGGTATATCTTTTAACAAAATATCGACACTTACAACTGCCCCTAACTTTCCGCGGGCCAAGGTAGTCTCGGTTGAGGCGACCCTTACCTCTATGTTATTGCTTTCCAGGATTTCTTTTGGCTGAAGCAATTCTTCATCGCGGAAACCTGTATGAGAAATAACCATAATTACCTTTTTTATCAAATTACACCCCCCTAAGACAGCTTGCTGGATTTAACGAGCCTGTAAGTCTTTTCCGCTATCATCAGCTCTTCATCCGTAGGTATTACCAGGATCCTGGGTTTTTTATTCAGGTACGCGAAAATATCTTTAGTAATCCTTGAGCGGATCCCTTTCTGATTCTCACCTATACCGGCAGTAAAGATAAGGGCATCACACCCTGAAAGCACCGACAGATATGCACCGATATATTTCCTGATCCGGTAAACAAATACTTCGATTGCTAACTTTGCGCGCTTTTCCCCCTGCCTTGAGCGCTCTTCCAGTATGCGCATATCATTGCTTATTCCTGATATACCCCTTAAACCGCTTGACTGGTTTAATAAATAATCTATCTCCTTAGTCCCCATTTTCTTCTTATCCATAATATAAGTAACCAGGGCAGGATCAATATCGCCGCAACGGGTACCCATTACAAGGCCTTCCAGGGGAGTAAACCCCATGCTCGTATCTACTGACTTTCCTTTATCTATTGCCGCTATGCTACAGCCGTTCCCTAAATGGCAGGTAATTAGCTTAAGTTTTCTCATAGGCCTTTTAAGGATTTTTGACGCTTCCAACGCCACATACTCATGGCTGGTTCCGTGAAAACCATACTTACGTATGCCGAATTTAGTATAGAACTCATAAGGGAGGCCATAAAGATAAGCATGCTGCGGGATACTCTGATGAAAAGCAGTATCGAATACCGCCGCCTGCTTTACACCGGGAAGCAATTCTTTACAGGCTAATATGCCGGTTAAATTAGCCGGGTTATGTAACGGGGCAATCGCACAGCTTCTTTTAATTTCCCCTATTACCTTGGCATTGATTAGAACCGGCTTGGTGAAATTCTCCTCACCGTGCACAACCCGATGCCCTACCGCATCAACAGCATTAACCTTTTTCAAGGCCATCCTTAAGCCTAAATGGTGGCTTTTTATCTTAGACCCTTTTTCGCCGATATGCTCAATCACCCCTTTCTTCAGAAGCGCTTTGGAGGGCATATTGAACAATTTATATTTTATTGAAGAACTTCCGCTGTTAATAACCAGAATATTCATATTACTGCGCCCTTATAGCTGTTACTGCCGTACAATCAACCACATCCTCTGTAATGCAACCGCGGGATAAATCACTCGCAGGCTTATTAACCCCTAAAAGCAACGGCCCTATCGCACGCGCCCCGGACATGCGCTGGGTCAATTTATAACCTATATTTCCTGCCTCAAGGCTAGGGAAAATAAGCACATTGGCCTTGCCTGCTAACGGGCTATTGGGATATTTTATATGGGCTACTTCCGGAACAATAGCCGCATCCAACTGTAATTCGCCGTCAGCCATAATATCAGGATCCAATTCCTTCAGCATACCTAAGGCATCCACAATCTTATCCGCAGACCTTACCTTAGCAGAACCTTTCGTAGAATAACTTAAAAAGGCTACGCGGGGAGTTAAATGCAGCACCTTCTGGGCAAGTTGAGCAGCAGATAAAGCAATACGCGATAACTGGCGGGCATTAGGGTCAGGGATGACACCGCAATCGGCAAAAATAAAAGTCCCGTTATCCCCATAAGGGCAATTAGGGACTTCCATGATAAAACAACTTGAGATAATCGTCACGCGTTCATCAATCCCTATGCAGCGCAAACACGCCCTTATGACATCGGAAGATGTATGCGAGGCTCCGGCGACTAAGCCGTCAAACTTACCTTCGTTTGTCATCATCGCAGAATAATACAGGGTATCATCCTCAAAGAGTTTTCTTACTGCGTTGATATCGGCCTCCTTGCCTTTGTAAGAATTAAAATACTCTTCAACATAACGCTCCTGGTTATTCCTATCCATCATCTCGGGAGTCAATAAAGTTACCTTGGCAATCCCCTCGGATTCAATGATGCGCGCGGCCTCAATAACCCTTTTATCATCATACTCAGGCAATACAATAGACTTCTGCTGCTCTCTTGCCATACTGCGAATCTTAGATATCGTATCCATTTCACATCCCTTTCAGTATTTTTTTTAAATCTACGTTATCCTTAACTAGCTTTACGGCTGCCTCAATCTTATCCTTATCGCGCGGCCTCAGCTTTACGGTAAAGTCATGCAGGCGGGTAGCTACATCATAAGTATCTTCGCCGGCCATAAGCACCGGTATTTGCGCCTTCTGCAAAAGATTCATCAACCCCTGATCAGGGCTAATCCCTCCGGTTAAAACTATGCCGGAAATCTTAAGCCTCTTATCATTATCTGCACAAAAACAACTCAGCCCAGCCTTAATCATATCCTTTCTATCTCCCGGGGTGATCATTAGGCTGCCTTCAACAATATACTTTACGGCATCATCCGGCTCCATTGCCGCTACAATAATCCGGGAAATCGGCAAATCCAGATAATCCTTGCCGCAAATTACTTCAAAATCATGGTCCTCAATAATCTGCCCGAAGGTAGGCCGTGAAAGCATAGGGTCATAAGGTAACACCCCCAATACATTAATCCCTTTTCTCTCCAATCCGCTCCTTACCAAGCGGTTAATCTTATCAAACTTAGAAGGAAGTACCTTGTTAACAATTACGCCTAAAAGTTTTACTCCCTCACGCTCAAATAAGGCCTTATTTAAGACTATTTCATCTATTGGCCGCCCTATACCGCCTGAAGAAATTAGGATAACTTTTGAACCTAACAGCTTTGCTACCGTTGCATTGGAATGATCAAATACCGAACCCACGCCGGCATGTCCGGTACCCTCAATAATTACAAGGTCCTTCCTTTTGGATACCCTGTTAAAGGATTCCTTAATCTTCCTGCTGATTGATCTTTTATCCGGCTTAGCGATATATTTCTCGGTAAAACCCTTCTCTACCGCAATCGGGCTCATATCCTTCAAGCCGCACTTTATTCCGCACACCTTTTCTACAAGTATCGAATCCTCATCTATCCTTAAACCTTCCTCTTCAAGATAGCGCTGCCCGATAGGTTTTATAAAACCGACCCTCTTAAAGATCTGCTGAAAATTATAAACCAGACCCAGTGAAACCGTAGTCTTACCATCATTCTGTTTAGTAGCTGCGATAAAAACCTTTTTCATTCTCTGGTTAGGCTATAAGTTCTCTTCTATCTTCTGCTTTAATGCGGCTTTATTCTGCACCCCGGATACCTGAGACATAACCTTTCCCCCCTTAAAAAATATCAAGGTAGGAATAGACATTACCCCGTATTTGGAAGCAATCGAAGAATTGCTGTCAACATCCACCTTTCCGATTTTTACCTTGCCGGCATATTCCCCGGCAAGCTCCTCAATTACCGGAGCGATCATCTTACAGGGGCCGCACCACTCCGCCCAGAAATCCACCACAACCAAAAGATCAGAATCCAAAACCTCGCTTTTAAAGGTAGCTTCGGTAAAACTTTTTGCGCTCATTTCTCTTCCTTTATTAATTGTTTATAATATGGGAGGTTTAACTAAATTATCACAAAGGATAGGAATTTGCAAGAGGTTTTGCCACCTAAAAACAATGATTATTCCAAACCGGAATCAATTTGCTTCTTTAGGTGGCTGATAAACCATTCGATATATTCCCTTAGGATTTCTATTTTCTCGGGCGAAACAGGGGTAAACCTCACCCTGGTAAGGTAAGCCCCTGCAATAGAAAACGCCTCAAGGTTTCTTAATTGCTTTGATTCCACAACCCTTGCGTCAAATTCCAGGAAATCAATGGGCCTTGAAGGAATTTTTAACATTAATCTCAAGACAGAAGCGCTCTTATAAAATACTTTCGTGGTAAAGATAGCCCCTCCCAAACTTAAATTTCTTACCGTAGTAACATCCCATTCACCGGGGGTTAATCCATTCAACTCTGCATACATACCCACCAGGGGTTTATTAATCCTTACGTTTTTCCTTTTCTCCCTGTCTTTATCCAACATCCCAAGCCTCTGCTCAAGGATATGCCCTAAAGACCTTTCTTTATTCAAGCCGAGTGCACAATGTTCCCTTAGCACCCTTGAGATATCCTCTGGAATATTAACAAACTTGATACGCGTACGGAAACCGTTTAAGAAGGCATTGCCATCTTTACTTAAATCTTTGGACTCCAGGACTTGGCCATGGCAATCCTGCCATTGATTAGGGTTACTGGGAAGCTTAAGCAGTAAATCCACTTTACTTCCTGAATCAAGAACCACGGGGCTTAAGAAACAAACACCCTGCTCGCTGATATCGGAAACGCTTACGCAATACTGCTTTCCGCAGGAATCCTGGAATTTCATCAAAAACGGTTTTTTTATTCTGAAAAATTTGCGCTTTTCTTCCATATTGTCCTTAAAGAATATTGTCTTTGGCCATATTATACCACCGCGCTAACTTTTGCAAAGTTTATTATTCTCAATCTGCCGGGAAAAATACCCGCCGGTTAGACCATCCAAAGAAGCAGTCAGCTCTCTTATGCGAAGCTCTTTTTCAAAACGTTTCTTTTTATCTTCTATGGGCAAACCATCCAATTCGGCCATGACCCTGATACGCTCGAAATAAAGCTTATTTACCTCATCCAATATATCATCCCTTAACTGCACCATAAGCCGGGAACGAACGTCTATAGAAGTTTGTGCGCTATTCCAAATTAAATCTCCAAGTTCCCAGGTAAGAGATACGCCCCAATTCTTATTATTGTAATTAGTTTCATCGTCCGGCCCGATATAATGCTTGCCATCGTATGTATTTGTACCTGAAGTTCCCCAGATACTCTTTGAAACTGTCCTATTAATATCCTGATCAAACCCGGCGGTAACCCTGGGTAACCAAGCCTTCTTAGCAGCCTGTCTTCTCCAATCGCCTATCTTGCCAGGGTCAACCTCGGCATATTTAATGGCTGCCTTTTGAACCTCATCAATAGCAGGCACAGTGATAAAATATTTACTTAGGACTCCTTTGCTACCAGGGCCTCCTTGAGGCATTAACCTGTAAAGACCGTTTTCTGAACAGGCGTATAGATAACCATCCTTATCCAATGAAATATAACTAATCTTTTTAAAAGAAAGCCCCAGAGATAATTCTTCCCACGCTAAATTACGATAAACAAAAACACCTGACTTTGAAATGCAGAAAATCCGCGATTCAGCGGTAAAGATGATAAAGTAAACATCACGGCTAAGCAAACCGTATTCCGGAAAATTTTCCCAGCTTACGCCGCTATCCTTGCTTTCATATATCCCTTTTTGGGTAGCTAAAAGCAGGTGTTCTGGATTATTCGGATCAATAGCTAAATAGCGGATTTCAGAATACCTATCCTCTTCATCCTGATCCTCTGGCTCGCTATCATCCTCTTTTCCATTCTCTCTTGAGTAAGCGGTAAAAACCCTTTCCCAGCTATCCCCTAAATCGCTACTTTTGAATAACCCATCCGTAGAAGCTAAATACAACAAATCCGAGACGCTTGAGGTAGAAATAATATTAAATATCTGAGTTTTCCCAAGTTTACCCTTTTCTTTATGCCAAGACCTGCCTTTATCATGACTTACAAAAAGCCCCTTTCTTGTGCCTAGATACATCGCCCTTGGCAAGACAACTAAAGCAAGACATTCTGCCTCAGCCTGGCTTTTACCTTTAAAAATCCTTTCCCATCTTAGCCCTTTATTAGTGCTGCGGAATAATCCTGCCGTAGTAGCCGCATATAGAATGTCTTTATCCTGTGCATCAAAAATCAATAAGTTAATCCCCAGCTTCTTAGTCTTTGATAAAAATAAATTTCTCCAACTTTTCCCTGAATCCTGCGACCTAAACAAGCCTTTATCTGTACCTAAATAAATAACCTCTGCCTCATCCGGATCAAGGGCAACCGACTTAGCGTTTAACAATTCCCTAGAGATACCCTCCCAAACATTATCTCCCCAAGAAATGCCTGCCCATGTAAACAAAAAACCCGCTATTGCCGCGCAACAGAAAAAATGTTTTCCCTTCATCTTTACCACCTCCTGCCATAATAGACGCAAGAGGGAGTAAAATCTAACATAAAAAAAGGGCGCCCTCTTAAGTTACAAAAGGACGCCCCCAGAAGTGCTTAACTAAATATTACCAGAAAAGTTCCCTCATCTTCTGATCAGCTCGATTATATGCATATTCGGGCTTCATCACCGGCTTATCATATGAAGGGATAAAAAAAGTAAAGGTATCAAACAAGGCTGTCCCTGCCCTGACCACACTGGTAATAGTCCCGTGGACTACCCCGACTGTAGCTCCCATAGCAGGATCCTGTTCCTTAGATACCCTGGCTACCTCTGCCGGCAACTCCATCCAGAAAGTTGCTCCGTTTATTATCCCTCTCTCCAGCTTATTAAGCGGGCTTTCTCCGTAAGGAATCTTATCGGCATCAATAACGCTAAGATTCTGAATACTGCCAAATTCTACGTATTCATCACTATCATAATCAGCCCAAACAGCGGTATTCAACGCCAAAGCCAGAACAAAAACAAAGATTAAACTAAGAAGTATATTTCTACTCATTTTAACCCTCCTTTTTACTAATTATGACCCTTAATTCTGTTTATATACTCCTTCAGCCTTAATTTAAGGCTGGCAGGCGAATCTATATTATCACCTGAAATACCCGCCTCCATGGCAAAATCAATTAACCCGCGCAGTATTTCATTATAAGAAAGCTTATGACCGGTAGAGAAAAGGGCATCTTTACCCATTTTATCCAAGAAATCTATCTCTTCGCGGCCCAGCATCGTTATTACCCTATGTGCTGTAATCTGCCCTTCGACTTTTCTCATATTTTACACCTCCTCTCCATAAAGTCAAGGCCTAATTAAGGGCCTAAGCCGGCATTCCTAAGTATAACCTTATGGCCTGCAAGAAATTAAGATGTTTCTTGTTATGTCTTTTACCCCTTTTCACCACCCTGCGGTTCATTCTTTTCATTTTTAACCCCTCCTTCCCTTAACCGTGGCTGATGGTAAATAAAAAACCCGGAATAACTCAAGGCTATGCCGGGACAGGAGACAAAAAAAACCCTAAAAGGAGATCTTAGGGTTCATCCTTTTGGCAGCCCCTCTAACCTTTATGTTATGGCCAGGTAGCTTTGCGTCCCAGCATTGCTGCTAGTTTGCCTTTTCACTAGGAAAATACAAAATTGTCAAAGTGTCAATTTACACTTTAAGTATAACATATTTTTACCTGAATTGTCAAGGCAGGCTAATTCAGGCTCAGGATCTCTTTCTTTACCTCCTCATAAGCCAAAGGGTTAATAACCCCGTAAATCTCCTGGGCCTTTCGCAGAAAATCCTTGGATTTCTTAATTCTGCCCAGCTTTTTATACAAAAGCCCGAGATTATAGCTAGATTCGGCTATATCCGGCCTTGACCTTATCTCTTCGGCAATAAGCAAAGCTTTATTAAAGTAGCTTTCGGCATCAGTAAAATTATCCATCTCCAGAAAAAGTTCTCCAATCATATTGTAACCCGAGGCTAAATTCCTCCTATTCCCCTGATCTAGATCTATTTTAAGGCCTGTAAGATAGCTGTCTAAAGCCTTTTCGTACTGTTTCTCACAGAGATAAAGCTCCCCCAGATTAAAATAGTAATCGCTTAATTCATTCTTCAGGTTAAGCCTTTCAAATAATATGCGGCTTTTACGGTAAAACTCTTCTGCAGCAGGAAAATCATCCTTATTGCTGAAAACTAACCCAATATCAAAATAATCACAGGCAAGATTATAGCGGTGCTGGAGAATATGCTGATTTT
>JAQTTQ010000081.1 GCA_028710685.1 Candidatus Omnitrophota bacterium
GTTATCTCGCTGGGCACGTAATATCGTTCGTTGCACTTAAACTCACTTTTTTTGCCGGAATCATCCTCAAAAACAACAGTATTATGATCACGAAAAGTCATCAGGTCAAAGGAGCACTCCTTGCACTGGGACTGGCCTTCTTTTTGCGCCGACTTATAGAATTCACTGACTGAATGAAACAGCGGGAACAACCCGTTTAACGTGGTAAAGATGAACTTGCCTTTACCTATAAGCGCTTTTGTTGCTTCTTTTAGGATCTCAAAATTCATCTCATCTGTTTCCATAAGAGAAAACCCGCCTTCGCATAACATGATGGCCAGATCAAATTCACCGTCAAACGGAAGATTGCGGGCATCCTGTGTTTGGAAGTCGATGGTCACCCCTGCCTCTTGCGCCTTTTCCCTTGCCCTTTTAATCTGATTCTCGGAAAGATCAACACCGGTCACATTATATCCCCTCTTTGTCAGTTCAATCGCATGACGGCCGGTACCGCAACCGATGTCTATGATCTTTGAGGACTTATCGTAGCTTAACTCCTCTTCAATAAAATTACATTCACCGCAAGTCCCCTGAACAAAACACTCCTTGTCGTATTTGTGTGCGTAATTCTCAAATAAAGCTTCATACCATTGCTTCATCTTAAAATCTCCTTTTATCCCCCTAGTACTGTTTTGTAAAACCCTTCATCGCCTTATTATAAATCTTACTTGGTTATCCTAAGACTATAAGATCGTTTTATTCATTACGATTAATCGGCCTTAAATGGCAACAAAATTCTATTTAAAGCAACAAGATCTTGCTCATTAGCAAGCACCAACAGGACATCGCCGCCGTCTATTACAGTAGGTCCGGCAGGAATGATAAACTTATCATCGCGCGAGATAAGCATAATGAGGCATTTTTCAGGAATCCCCAAATCCGCTATCCGCTTACCCACTGATGCAGAATCATAGGGGACAATAACATCGTGCAATTCGGCATCTATCCCTTCCCTTCTCTCAAATTCAATAGGATAACGCTGCTTTTTAGCCAAAGGCGCATCTACCTTTAACATCTTTGAAAATAAAGGAATCGAGGCGCCCTGGATCAAAACCGAAGCAACAACCACGAAGAAAACAATGTTGAATATAGACTCAGCCTGATTTACGCCTGCTAAAAGCGGAAAAGTAGCCAGGATAATCGGGGCTGCGCCCCTAAGCCCAACCCAGGCTATCATTGTTTTCTTTCTGGCGCTCATTTTAAAAGGCAAAAGAGAAATAAATACGCTTATCGGCCTGGCAATAAACATAAGGAGAGCCACCAGCAAAAGGCCAATCAGGGTAATCGGCAAAATGCGCGAGGGAAAAACAAGCAAACCTAAGACTAAAAACATTGTGATTTGCATAAGCCAGGCAAGGCCATCGTGAAACCTCATAATCATTGTTTTATTTATAAAAATTTGCCTTCCCATTATTAAACCGGCAATATAAACTGCCATAAAACCATTGCATTTCAGGATTGTAGCGAGAGAATAGGTAAGCAAAACAAACGCAACAGTTAATACGGGATATAACCCGTCAAATTCAAGCTTTAACTTATTGATAATCAAAACAATAAACCTGGCCATCAAATAACCGATTAAGGCCCCTCCTACCATATCCAAGATAAATCTGGGAATTAAAAAATAGGTATTATAATCTTTCAATGTAAGTATATTGATGCAGGTCAAGGTCAGAAAAACCGCCATAGGGTCATTGCTTCCGGATTCAAGTTCAAGCAAAGGCTTCAGGGGGCTTTTTAAGCTGATGCGCTTAGACCTTAATATGCTAAAGACAGCGGCTGCATCAGTAGATGAAACAATTGAGCCCAAAAGCAAACCCTCGATAAAAGAATATTTAAGGATAAATACGGCAAAACCCCCGACAATAATTGCCGTTAAAAGCACGCCTAAGGTAGATAAAAGAATCCCCGGTAGCAGTACCGGCTGGATCTCCTTCCATTTTGTATCAATGCCCCCTGAAAAGATAATAAAGGCTAAGGCTATTACCCCGATAGATTTAGCCATCCAGGGGTCATTAAAATACACTCTCCCCAATCCCTCAGAGCCGGCGAGTATACCGATAGCAAGGAATAGAAGCAAAACCGGTACGGCAAACTTATCGGAAAGCTTGGTGGAGATAACGCTTATTAATGCCAAAATAGCTATCCAAAATAATAAATTCTCAATCACCATAGAAATAGCCTCACTTTGTCAATATCTCTTTTCTCATAAATATAAATACCGCTAGGGCTGCTGCCTCAAGAATAAAAGCCCCTATAAACACAAGATACAACCCCCGGTCATAAAGTAAACCGAATAAAAAACTCCCTAAGAAAATAGCGATCCCATAAGTAGTATTGAAAATGCCGTAACCTGTACCGCGCTTTTTTAAAGAGGTGGTATCGGCTATAGCCGAACGCATAATCGTCTCTTGTATCCCCATTACTATTCCCCACAAAATTAGACCAATAATTATAAATAAGATGCTGCTGGAAAAGATAAAAAATAGCATCAAAATCGATATAAGGGGGACTAAAACTAATAGATTTAACCCGGAGTTTAAATTTCCGGATTTATCTTTCAAGATATCGTATGCCTTGCCGATTGCAAGGGCTGCCACCGCATCCACCCCCATAGCCAAAGCATAAAATAAGGGAATTTGGGCGTCAGTTAAAAACCCTGTCAGTTTAAAATGGTATGCGACCAAGATAAAACTACAGAAGCCTGCCGTAGCAAAAAATGCAAAAAGATTATATAGCCAGAAAATTTTCGATA
>JAQTTQ010000031.1 GCA_028710685.1 Candidatus Omnitrophota bacterium
CCGCCCCTCTGCACTAATTCCCTCAAGAATTCAGGAAACCCTTCGGTTTTATATTCCTGATTCTGGGTAATATTCTTTATTAACCCGCTGGCTAAATCTATCTCCAGTATATCTGCGTCATTAATCTTATCTACATCCGCAGAGGCCAAGAAAGGCAACCCTATATTTATAGCGTTTCTGAAGAATATAGCGGCAAAACTCTTGGCTAAAACCGCAGAGATCCCGCAACCCTTGATTGCCAACGGCGCATGTTCACGCGAAGAACCGCAGCCGAAATTATTTCCGGCAACAATAATATCCCCGATTGAGACTTTTTTCACGAAATCAGCGGCAATAGCCTCCATGCAATGGCTGCCGAGCTCCTTAGGGTCAGTAGAAACAAGGTGTTTAGCGGAAATAATATCATCGGTATTAATATCATCGCCAAACTTATGCACCCTTCCTTTTAAAATCATTCGCCCTTCTCCCCCGGATGCGTAATCCTCCCGGTCAAGGCCGAAGCAGCAGCTACTGCCGGGCTTGATAAATATACAAAGCTCTTAGGAGAGCCCATTCTACCGATAAAATTCCTGTTCGTAGTGGCAAGGCAGGTCTCCCCTTCAGCAAGTATTCCCATATGCCCGCCTAAACACGGCCCGCAAGTAGGAGTAGAGAAAATCCCCCCGGCTTTAACAAAGACCTCTGCCAGTCCTTCCTTGACTGCATCCAGATAAATCTTTTGGGTACCCGGAAACACAATTAATTTAAGCCCGGGGCTCACCTTACGCCCTTTAAGTATCCCGGCGGCAATTCTTAAATCAGAGATCCTTCCATTAGTGCACGAGCCTATTACCACCTGATCAATCTTGACATCTTTTAAGGCGCCGGCATTCTTAACATTGCTGGGAAGATGCGGACAGGCAACCTGCGGCTCTAAATCCGAAACGTCCCATTCGTAAACTTTATCGTAATGGGCATCCTGATCCGAAGAATAGAATACGGGCTTACGCACCTTAAACCCGCAAACATATTTCTTGGTAATCCTATCCGGCTCTATTATGCCTGCCCGGGCGCCGGCCTCAATAGCCATGTTGCTCATTGTAAAACGATCATCCATTCCTAATTTACGGATAACCGGTCCGGAGAATTCCATTACCTTATATAATGCCCCGTCTACCCCTATCTTTCCAATGGTAAAAAGAATAAGGTCCTTTCCGCCTACCCACTTCTTAAGACTGCCTTTAAAGACGAATTTAACCGTACCGGGAACCTTTAGCCATACCTTACCGTCAACAAAACTCCGGGCTAAATCCGTAGAGCCCACTCCGGTAGAATAAGACCCCAATGCCCCGTAGGTACAAGTATGAGAATCCGCTCCGATAATTAAGTCTCCGGGTAAAACCAGTCCCTTCTCAGGCAGAAGCGCATGCTCAATCCCCATTGAGCCGACCTCAAAATAATTAACTATCCCCTGTTCTTTCGCAAAATCCGCCAAAACCCTGCACTGATTAGCGCTCCTTAAATCTTTTGCAGGAGCAAAATGATCGGGGACAAGGACAATTTTATTCCTGTCGAATACCTTCTTAAAACCCGCTCTCTTAAACTCCTCAATAGCCAAAGGAGCGGTAATATCGTTGCCTAAGGCAACATCAATATCAGCTTCAATAAACTCACCCGGGCGTATCTCTTTTTTATCAGAGTGCGCCAGCAATATTTTCTCTGCGATGGTGTGGCTCATTTAAACCTTTTGACAACAAGCGAAGCGTTGTGCCCTCCAAAACCGAGGGAATTAGACATGCAGACTTCTACTCTAACTTTGCGGGCTGTATTAGGGACATAGTCGAGATCGCAATCAGGGTCAGCATAATCATAATTTATCGTTGGAGGGATAACCTCATCTCTTAAGGCAAGGCAGCAGGCTAAGAACTCAACCCCTCCGGCAGCGCCTAATAAATGGCCGGTCATTGACTTAGTAGAAGAAACCATTACCTTTTTAGCGTGGCTACCCAAAGCCATTTTCATAGAAAGGGTCTCGATCTTATCGTTAAGTTTAGTGGATGTGCCATGGGCATTAATATAACCTAAATCTTCCGGATTAAGCCCTGCGTCTGATAATGCAAGGGACATTGCCCTGCCAGCGCCTTCCCCTTGCGGATCAGGGGCAGTGATATGATAGGCGTCGCAGGTCATGCCAAAACCTACAATCTCGGCAATTATCTGAGCATTTCTTTTCTTAGCGTGCTCCAGTGTCTCCATTACTATCAAACCGCATCCTTCAGCCATAATAAATCCGTCGCGGTCGCGGTCAAATGGACGCGAAGCCCTCTGCGGGTCATCATTTCTTTTGGATAGCGCCCTTAAAGCGCAGAAGCCTCCTACAGCAGTAGGGACAATACAGCTTTCTGTGCCGCCTGAAATCATAACATCGGCATCGCCGCGCTCTAAGATTCTGAAAGAATCACCTATCGCGTGAGATCCCGAGGCACAGGCAGTAGCAACACAAAGATTAGGCCCCTTTAAACCAAAGGTTATTCCGACAAAACCGCTTGCTTCATTCACGATAAGCATGGGAATAAGAAAAGGCGACAGGCGCGAAGGGCCCTTACTAAGCATAATCTTATGCTCTTCTTCAATCGTATAAAGACTGCCGATACCTGAACCGATTAAAACCCCTATGCGCTCTTTATTCTCTTTCTCCAAATCAAGGCCTGAGGAAGCAATGGCCTGCTTGCTTGCGGCAACGGCGTATTGGACAAATTTAGCCGTACGCTTAGCCTCTTTGAAATCCATACCGTAAAACCCGGGGTCAAAACCCTTGACCTCTGCGGCAATACGCGAATCAAAGGCAGTAGCATCAAAACTGGTTAAGGGTCCGATACCGCATTTACCCTCTTTTAAAGAACTCCAAAAGGTAGGAATATCATTTCCTACGGGAGATATTACGCCAAGACCGGTGATTACTACCCTGTTTTTTCCCATAATTATATCGTATCCTTACTAAAACTTACCCCGCTAAGTAAAAATAGCGGGGTATTTTTCAAGGCTAATCTATAATCAAGCTATTATTTGTTAGCGCTCTTCTCTTCAATATATTTAATCGCATCGCCTACTTTAGCGATCTTTTCAGCGTCTTCATCGGGTATCTCAATGCCAAACTCTTCTTCCAAGGCCATAACCAGCTCTACCGTGTCTAAAGAGTCTGCACCTAAATCATCTACAAAAGAAGCCTCAGGAGTAACCTCTTCCGGCTTAACACCCAACTGCTCTGCTATTATTGACTTAACTTTCTCTTGTACTGCCATTCTTTTTTCCTCCTTGTTTTTTTATGCCATCACCATGCCGCCGTCTACAGTAATCGTCTGCCCAGTAACATAGCTAGACTCATCAGAGGCCAAAAACAAACATACATTCGCAACATCCTCCGGTGTACCCAGCTTAGCCATTGGGATTGCTTCCATCATCTTGCGCTTAACCTCTTCAGGAAGCTTGGCGGTCATATCAGTTTGTATAAAACCGGGGGCTACCGAATTGGCATTTATATTACGCGAAGCCAACTCCTTTGCCACAGTTTTAGTAAGAGCGATTATCCCTGCTTTGGAAGCGGCGTAATTTGCCTGCCCCCAATTACCCATCAGCCCGATTATGGAAGCAATGCTTATAATCCTGCCGCTTCGCTGCTTAACCATCGGGCGGGATACAGCCTTAATGCAGTTAAAAGTGCCTTTTAGATTCACATTTATAACCGCATCCCACTCTGCCTGGGACATTCTGAGCAAAAGATTATCCTTAGTAATCCCGGCATTGTTAACTAATATATCAACCTTTCCAAGTTTGTCAAGAATTTTGTTCACCCCGTCTTCCACCTTGGCAAAATCAGTAACATCCAGCTCCAGGGCTAAGGCCTTTCTGCCTAAACCTTCGATCTCTGCAGCGGTTTTAGAGGCTAACTCAAGGTTAACATCTGCAACCACAATATCCGCCCCCTCCCTGGCAAAAACCATAGCAATAGAGCGGCCTATCCCTCTTGCTCCGCCTGTAATCAAAGCTACCTTATCCTTAAGTCTCATTCCCCCTCCTATATACTATAATTCAATATATCTGAGCTTTTCTCTATATTCAGCACCTTAGCATCAGGATTAATCCGGCGCATTAACCCCTTAAGAACCTTACCGGGGCCGAATTCAATGAAACTGCTTATCCCTTTAGCTAATATGAACCTCATGGAATCTTCCCATTTAACCGAAGAATGTATCTGGTGGATTAAATTAACCTTAATCCCGGCAGCCTCTACCTGAGCATCGGCTGTATAATTACTTACCACTGGGACAACGGCATCTTTCATCTCAACCTTATCCAGTGCCTCTTTTAGGCCTAGTGAAGCGCCTGACATAAGGGAAGAGTGAAAAGCCCCGCTTACCTCTAAAGGAATTACCCTTTTAGCTCCGGCCTGGCTGCACAATTGCGCAGCCTTCTTTACTGCATCTGATTTACCGGTGATAACAATCTGGCCGGGAGAATTCAAGTTTGCAATCTCTGCCCCAGAAGAAAGACAAATCTCTTTTACGGTATCAACAGGCAGATCCAAAACTGCAGCCATCTTTCCCGGGTATTTAAGAGAAGCCTCTTCCATAAGCTCGCCGCGAATCTTTATAAGCGCAATACCATCCTCAAAACTAATGCTCCCGGAAGCAATCAATGCGCTATACTCTCCCAGGCTCAACCCTGCCATAAAAGCAGGATTAATATCATTTTTTGCCTTAAAAGCCTCAAAGGCAGCTATACTTAAGGTTACGATTGCCGGCTGCGAGATGCTGGTTACTTTAAGTTTCTCTTCCGGGCCCTCAAAACAAACTTTTTTCAAATCAAAACCCACTATCTTTTCTGCTTTATCAAATACTGCTTTCGCTTCAGGAAAATTATCATACAAATCTTTCCCCATACCTACGTATTGGGAACCCTGACCGGCGAATAAAAAAGCTGCTTTAGACATTTTTTTGTTGAGCAATGAATTACACTTATCTTGTCGTGGGACAGTCCCCTACGGGGACAGTCCCTACTGGCAATACTTTGTTACCACTTTATAACACAGGCGCCCCAGACAAGCCCTGCGCCAAAAGCATCCAAAAGGACTATATCCCCCTTCTTAACCCTGCCTTCTTTAACTGCTTCAACTAAAGCAGTTACCGTAGAAGCACTGGACATATTGCCATATTTCTCTATATTAAGGTAAATCTTATCCTCAGGAATCCCCAACTTCTTGGCTACCGCCAGAATAATGCGTGAGTTAGCCTGATGAGGGACAATAAGATCTACATCCCTAAAGGTAAGACCTGCCTGCTCCAAAACCTTCTCCGCGGCCATAGTCATACTCTTGACCGCTATTTTAAACAATTCATTACCTCTCATCTTGAGGTAGTGCATACGGCTATCCACAGTCTCATGGGAAGCAGGCATACGCGAACCGCCTGCAGGCATATTCAATAATTCCATATTTGATCCGTCGCACCCTAAATAAGTAGAGAGTATCCCTCCCTCCTTCACTTCGGAGACTACGCATGCACCTGCCCCATCCCCAAGCAAAACACAGGTATTACGATCTTTCCAGTCTGTTACCGCAGAAAGTTTCTCTGCGCCTATAACTAAAGCATTCTTGTAGGTCCCGGAGGCGATAAACTGCTGGGCAATAGACAAGGCATAAACAAATCCTGCGCAGGCAGCGGAAATATCAAGGGCAGCGGCATGCTTTGCCGAAAGCGCATTCTGAACAATTGAAGCCGTAGAAGGAAACGGCATATCCCCGGTAACCGTAGCCAGGATAATCAAATCTAAATCCTGCGGGGCTAACTTAGCATCCTCAAGCGCTTCCCTGGCTGCTTTTATAGCCAAATCTGAAACAGCCTCATTGTCTGAGGCGATCCTACGCTCTTTTATACCGGTACGCGTAATAATCCACTCATCAGTAGTATCGACCAACTTCTCAAGGTCATGATTAGTCAAAACCTTATCCGGCAGATACTCGCCTACACCAATTATGCCTACTCTACGCATTGCTTAACTTATCTCCTGAACTTCGCTTTTCTTGTCGTGGGACAGCCCACATCTAGTTATTTTTAATAGCCTCTGAAATTTTATCGTTTACCTTACGCTTTATTTCTTCATCAGCAACTCTAATTGCATTCTTAATTGCCCGGGCGTTGGAACGGCCGTGGCCGATAATCACCACACCATTAACCCCAAGCAGAGGCGCACCGCCATATTCGGCATAATCAATATCCTTTTTAAAACGTTTGAGGCTGGGCATAAGAAAGAAAAGCCCGATTTTGCCCATAATATTGCCTAAGAGGCGCCTTTTTAAAAAAGCCTGCATTGCCTCAGCTGCGCTCTCCGAGACCTTTAAGGCAACATTTCCCACAAAACCATCCGAGATAATAGCATCGCACTTGCCGCTGAAAAGATCTTTACCTTCGACGTTGCCTATAAAATTAAGCTTGCTCTTAGAGAGAAGCTCATGGACCTCGCGCATAAAATCAGTCCCCTTAGCCTCCTCTTCTCCGATATTTAAAAGGCCTACGGAAGGATTATCCTTATTCAATATATCGCGGCAATAAGCATCTGCCATAATCCCATATTGCAATAACTGATTAGGCTTGGGGTCAATATTTGCCCCGACATCAATAATGAATGCCGGGCCTTTCAATGTAGGAGTAACTATCCCTATACCCGGGCGTTCTATACCCGGCAGCATCCTTAACTCCAGGGTAGCAGCACATACTACCGCACCGGTATTACCGGCGCTGAAAAATGCCCCAGCCTTTCCTTCCTTAATAAGGCTAAGGCCCAGGACAATTGAAGAATTTCTTTTGCGGCGCACGCTATTGGCAGCGGGCTCGCACATATCAATTGCCTCAGGTGTATGGAGAATCTCAATATTGCTGCCTGAATATTTTTCCTTCTTAAGCCAGGGGGTTATCTTATCCTTATCTCCGCAGAGAATAACCTCAACGCCGTATTCTTTTACAGCGGCAATAGCCCCTTCCACAACCACCCTGGGGGCGTGGTCTCCGCCCATAGCATCAACAACTATTTTCATTTCTTTTTCTTCTTTTCTTTTATTTTAATTTCGATAACCTGTTTTCCCTTATAAAAACCGCAGACAGGGCAAATACGATGGGCTGTCTTAGGCTCCTTGCATTGCGGGCACTTTGAAAGATTACCGGATGCTATCTTCCAGTGCGTGCGGCGTTTCCGTCCGCGGGTAGTAGAATGTCTTCTCTTAGGTAATGCCACAGTTACAACCTCCTTCGTTTAAGTTCTCCCCGCATTTGGGGCATAAACCCCTGCAATCAGCTTTACACAAGGGCTTTATCGGATAATCTAAAATAATTTCTTCTCTTATATCAGGATCCAGCTCAATATCAGGATTTAACTTATCTACCGCATAATTTAATTCTGACTTCTTAATAAAATCCTGCTCATTATCCTTAAGGCAGCGGGCGCAGGTTATATTTATGCGCGAACTCAAGGTTAAAACTACCTGCAAGGCATTATAACTTTTACGCACCAGCGCAACAGCCTTAATAGGCTTAAGGAACTTAATTATGTCAGTATCTAAGTCCAGGCTATCCGGACTGAACTCTTCAATAAGCGTTAAGCCGTCATCAGGAATTTGCCTTGCGTCTATCTTCACAGGCCCTAACTCAGCTTATCTTTAAGCGCCTTTTCCACAAAATCCGGAACAAAACTGGATAGGTTAGCCCCTAAAGAAGCTGCCTCCTTCAAAAGTTTTGAAGAAAGATAGCTGTATGACTCATGCGGCATAAGGAATATCGTTTCAATATCCGCAGAAAGCTTTCTGTTAGTTAAGGCCATCTGAAACTCATATTCGAAATCCGAAATCATTCTTAAGCCCCGGATTAAAACTTTAGCATTATGCTTATGGGCATAATCCACCACCAGGCCGTTAAATTCAGTAACCTCAACTCCATTTAAACCTTTAGTCGCCTCCTTAAGCATGGCCACCCGCTCTTTTGCGCTAAAAATAGGCTTCTTATGCGGGTTGTGCGCTACCGCTACCATAACCTCAGGGAAAATTTCCTGAGCCCTTTTGATCAGATCAATATGGCCATAGGTTACGGGGTCAAAAGTTCCGGGGTAAATAGCTCTGCGACACATAACTTAAACCGCCTTATTCTTGTAAAAAGAAAGGGAAGTGTTGCCGTAAGTGGCAAGCTTTAATAAACTTAAAACTCCCAGGTACTCTGGGAGGCTCTCTTTCTTAGGATGTTGGCCTATTATTAAACCAGCGGGCGATAATATATCATAATCACTTAAGGTTTGCAAGGTTTTTTTTGCGAGCGAACTGCTTTCAGCAGCTTCCGCGAGTCCCGAGCGCAGCCGAGGGACAACTTCTTTTACATACGGCGGGTCAAAAAAGATAATATCAAACTTCCTTCCTTCGCCTGCCAGCCGCTCCAGAGCAACCTGTGCATCCAGGGGAAGCAATGAATGTTTCGTATGCCTCACAAAAGAGAGATTCTGTTTCAGGGTTTCCAAGACCAAAGGATTACGCTCTACAAAAACAACCTCTCTCACACCGCGGGAGGCTGCTTCTATACCTACTGCCCCTGAACCGGCAAAAAGATCAAGGAAAGAAAACCCCTCTATATCTCCCAGAATATCAAAGATAGCCTTCCTGGTAATATTCTGAGTCGGCCGGATACCGGCAGGCATCATGATCTTCCTGCCCTTATATATACCCGTAGTTATACGTATCATCCTATTAGCATCATCTCTTCATATTCCGGGAATTTCATCAGCAGCCTTTCTTTCAACAGGCGGTTCTGCCTTTGCTTAAGATATGGGTCGGATTTAAGCAGCCTCAAAGCATCCTCCCTTGCCCTTTTTAAGAGCTGCATCTGGGATAAAGGATTACCGATCTTAAGCTCGCTTAACCCATGCTGCTCCCTCCCGAAAAACTCGCCCGGGCCGCGGATTTTAAGATCCACTTCTGAAATCTTAAAACCGTCACTATATTTAACCATTGCCGAAAGCCTCGCAGCTGCCTCCTGGCTCTTAGCATCTGAGATTAACAAACAGTAAGAACCCCGGCTGCCCCTTCCTACTCTCCCGCGCAGCTGATGCAACTGGGATAAACCGAATGCATGGGCATGCTCTACAATCATACAGGTAGCAGAGGGAATATCAATACCTACCTCTAAAACAGTTGTAGAAATAAGTATGTTAATTTTCTTACTCTTAAAGGCTGCCATGACCTTTTCCTGCTCTTCCTGCTTCAACTTGCCATGGATCAACCCAAGCCTGAATTCCTTGAATTCTCCTGATCTTAATTCAGCATACATCTTCTTAGCCCCTGAAATCTCTAAAGAAGAAGACTCCTCAATGACCGGATAAACTATATAAACCTGATTCCCGCTCCTTAATTCTTCCTTAGCCAGGCTGTATGCGTTACACCTCTGAGCCTCGGTAAAAAGCATTGTTTTAATTGCCATCCTCCCCGGAGGAAGTTCGTTTATAATAGATATATCTAAATCTCCGTAAAGCGTAATTGCAAGTGTACGCGGGATAGGAGTAGCGGTCATAATTAATACATCGGGGTTTAAACCTTTAGCCGGCAATAAGGCCCTCTGGCCGACGCCGAATTTATGCTGCTCGTCAATTACCACCAGACCTAAAGCCTTAAAAGATACCCCTCCTTCTAAGAGGGCATGCGTACCGATTACAAGGTCCGCCCTTCCTTTTTTTATCCGGCCCAGGACCTTAACCCTCTCTTTATCCGTAAGGCTGCCTGTAAGCAGGGCAATTCTAATTCCCTTAGCCTGCGAGCTGATTTTCTCATAATGCTGCCTTGCAAGAATTTCCGTTGGCGCCATAAAGGCTACCTGATAACCTCCTTCTATGGCCATAATCGAGGCGATTGCAGCAACAATAGTTTTACCTGAACCTACGTCCCCCTGCAGTAAACGCTGCATCGGCTTTAAAGAACCCATGTCTGATTTTATCTCCTCTACCACCTTCTCCTGCGACTTAGTTAACTTAAAAGGCAACCCGGCAATAAAAACGCCTGCCGCAGAACCGTTAACCTTATGCGCAATTCCCCTCTTCTCCTCCCTCTTGAGTTTACGCAGGATCAAGGGAACCTGGAAGAGAAAAAACTCCTCGAAGGCAAGGCGTAAATAGGCCTTTTTCTGCAGCTCAAAACTTTCAGGAAAGTGTATATTAATAAGGCTTTTAGCTAAATTCTCCAGGGAATTCCTTGACCTTATATCATAGGGCAGGCAGTCGTTCAATTCAGGGATATGTTCATCCAGGGCAAGCTTCATAAGTTTACGAAAACTACGCTGGCCTAACCCCTGCGGGAGGGTATAGACTGAAACAATCCTGCCGGCGCTAAGCATATCCTCGGCCCCATCTTCAATAAACTCAAATTCAGGATTATTCATCTGCACTCTTCCGGCATACTTTTCCACCTTACCATATAATATTACTTCTCTCCCGGGATTAAGGTATTGCTTAATATAAGGCTGATTAAACCAAACACAAGAAACCCTTCCGCTCTCATCGCCTACCTGGGCCTCGGTAATATTAAAACTCCTCCTGTGCCAGGAATTATGCTGGCCTAAAGCTAAAACCTGCGCCCTTACAACCTGGACCTCGCCTTCTTTTAATTGAGATATACTAACCGGATTAGTGCGGTCTTCGTAGCGGCGGGGAAAATGATAGAATAAATCCAGTATAGTATTAATGCCGATATCATTAAAGGCCTTTGCCCTCTTAGGCCCGATACCCTTTAAATACCGGATAGAAATATGCTGCAGATTATTCATTTTTATTATTATACTATCTTTAACCTTGCCTGCAAGAAAAACCTG
>JAQTTQ010000032.1 GCA_028710685.1 Candidatus Omnitrophota bacterium
TATTTAAAGGTATGCCGTTCAGAGAACCGGCGATTATATCGGCCAAGGCAGCCTGCTGGGCAACGCTTAGATCATTACCAAACGCCTGGCTTACCGCATTCTCGACAATACTGCGGGTAGCGGTAGTGATAGTAGAAACAGGGGCTTCCTGAACCGGCTTGGCTTCAACAACTGGCTGCTGTTTAACAGGAGCAGCCTTGGTTAAACCAGCCTGGATAAGCGAAATAAGCTTGTTAAATTTAGTGGTAGCGCTGATATTAGTCGGCCGGTTACTAGAAGCAAGCCAGGCTTTTTTGGCGTCTTTTAAGGCCTTTGCAACCAAAGTTCCGCTCTTGCTGCTATTTAAAGGTATGCCGTTCAGAGAACCGGCGATTATATCGGCCAAGGCAGCCTGCTGGGCAACGCTTAGATCATTACCAAACGCCTGGCTTACCGCATTCTCGACAATACTGCGGGTAGCGGTAGTCTGGGCTTCAGCAGGTCTGTTATTCTTGCCTGAATCCGATTCATTAATCAAATTAATTATCTTTAATACAAAATCCGCTCTCTCTTCAGACTTAATCGAATCTATCTTTTCTTTTTCAAAGAACGGAACAGCCTGCCTCTTGACATCGTTGATAAACGCCTCTCTGGCTTCCCTGGCTATATCCTGGATAGTCTTTTTCTGGGAAGAAGTTAGAGATATCAGCCTGTTAAATTCTTTAATACTGCCTTCAGCCCTTAAACCTAAGACAAAAGGAACAGTTAAATAGTAAGGATTGCTGGATTTATTGAACAGGGAAACAGGCGTAAAGAAAAGATTCTTATACAACCTGTTAAACGCCGATTTAAATCTTGCGTTTACCACGAAACCGGAGAATCTCCCTTTAACCTGGGCCGTTAAAGCAACCCTGCTTGCCTGCAGGCTAGATACCAGCGGCCCATACATCTCTTTAAGCTGTTTGTAAAGTTTATCATCCTGTTTTTCTGCTTTATTTAACAATATCTCAACGGGAGATATAGAGGAATCAGCGATCGCAGAGCCTAAAGCCTGCCAAGCCTTATTTAAAGCCTGTTCAGCTTTAACCAAAGCCTGTTCAGCTTCCGCTTTCTTCTTAAACGCTTCCGGATCGACCGTTGCGCCGGTCTTCGTGAATTTCACCTGGCCTTTCTTAGCCCCATCCAGCTTGCTTTCAATTTCTTTTATTTCGCTGATCGCCTTATTGACCAGGTACCCGGCGCCTACAACCGCATTTAAGGTCCGGATATTCTTAATGGAACGCTGCAAAACAAGCTGGATCTGCTGAGCCTTTTCCAGATCTATGCCCTGGCTGACGAATCTTTCCGAAAGCATCTTTCTGATATCCTTAGGATTGATTACCAGGCGGATAACTGTCGGGCTTATCTGCTTCGCCCAACCATTCTCCAGCAGAGTTTGCGACACAACACCCCAATTCTCTTTAAGCTGCTCTTTCGTAAGAATTCCGCTCACCAGATCCTGGAGAGATATCTTTACGCCGACGGAATGATTATCCATCTGGCCAACGCTAGAATTCAAACGAACAACCTCTAATAAAGCCTTTAACAAAGAATCATCTATCGGAAGCCCGGATATCTTAAGCTGATGTATAATATCGAACGCCAACTGAGACCTTTCCTGATCCGTCATATTCTCATGGAACCTTTCCGCGAGCTTCTGCTTGGCCGCGATTAACTGTTCGGCAAGGGAAGCCAGAGATTTAAGGTCTTCATTAGAGAATTTAGAGGCCTCATCCACCGCCACAACGAATTTTTTGCCCGCGGGGGTTAACGCCGGATTATCTTTATCATTATCAAAGGTCAGCTCTTTATCGCTGTTAAGCTTGCCCCTGGATACTTCATCAAGGCTATCCGCGGTCACCGGCTCGATAACCCAATCCATATTTCTTTCAAACTCAGACAGTATCCTTTCCGTCTCCACCCGGTTAGCGACATTTCTTGCTCCCACAACGCGAACCACATTATCAGCGTTAGCTTCCACTAAAAGCCTGTTATTAATCCTTAAAACCGCCTGCCTTAATTCTTCTTCATATAAAGCCTTGTTCTCACCGGTGCTCTTTTCTATAAGATTTTCTATAAGGACTATCTCTTTAACCTCTTCATTAGTAATGCGCGGATCATCCAGCGAAATCGACTGTTCGAGCTCTCCGGAGATCCTTCTCTGGGCCAGTTTTTCGGAAACTCCTTCAATACTAAACCTGCCGCCGGCCTGCACCACATCGGTAGTTAAAGCGACGTTGGTGACAATGATATCACCTTTGACATTATTTATCTTTTCCGCGTTAATCTCAAAGTCCGCGGTTCCTAACTCCGAGACGTCCGAAGAGTCCCCGACAAACACCAAAACCTTCTTGCCGCTTCTCTCGAAGGAAGCTACCTGATCCGAGACTTCGGCAAGATTCTCTCCTCTTACCGCCACCACATTATTATTGCCCTCAAGGCCCTTGCGGACTTTCTCCAAAGCCAAATCCAGAACTTCTGAGCTATCACTGGTATAAACTGTTACGCTCCTGCTGTCGGTTTTCTGCGCCTGAGCGATAGCCTCAAGAGCAATGCTGGAAGGGCGATCAACCTTTTCGCCAACGTTAGAAGCATCATACAACCCGCGGACAAAGACCAGAACCTTGGTATCTTCAGAGACACTCTTTCCCTGCTGCATCTCCTTAATTCTTGCACCGATGTCATCTAACGTAAATTCACTTTCCCCTTCATCTACAAACATTACTTCAACATTATTGCCAACGAGCTCTTTCGCTTTATCATAAGCTAATTTTAAATCCTCCGGGCTATTGCCGGTATAAATAACTACATTTTTACCATTCGGATCGCTTATTCTAACAACAGCTTCGTTAGCCATAGTTTCCGCGCGCGAAGAAGAACTAACATTAATCTTCATGCCGGAAAGTATTAAGGAAGAGGGATCCCTATCCAACATATAAAGCCTGGCTCCGATAGCGTCAAAAGTAGGCTTAAACCCTTCAGGGCTGGCGGTTAAAAGAATATACCCCTTTGAAGCGCTCAAGGCATCAGCGTAGCTTACGGAGTTTTCTGCCTTGCTCATCAAAGAGTTCAACCAAACTTCGGGAGAAGCGTTATGTTTTACTGAAACCATAACGGCACGGGCATTTAATCTTTCTCCGTTAACTTCGCCATCGCTAAAGATAGTTCTATAGAGAGGATCTCCGTTTTCGGTATTACGCGTAAAATATTCAGTCATCCTGTCCTGTCCGTCAACATTTTCTTTTTTGACTCCGTAGAACTCAATACCTTCTTTACCCGTAACAAGGCCGTAAGCCGCGCCGCCAAGGTATTCTTTCAACTGCAAAGAATTACCATCAAGGAGATGTCCGGCGTATTTCTGCCTGGCTTCAAAGTAAAGAGCCTTTTCCTTTTCATTAAGACCCTGCACAAAAACTTCCTCGGATGGCGTAAGGCTCTTACCTGCGATCTCTTTCCTAAAATCAGAGATAAGACCTCTCTCCACGCCTTCTTCAAACTCAAATCTGTCTCTTGAGATATTGCCGCTGGGATCAGCTTGATGATGTATAATGCCTCTCCAGAAGCCATTTTCCGTAACGCTGCCCCTGGCCTGATCGGCCCTTGTATCAGCCAAGCCCCAAATTAACTCATGCACACCTTTATAAGCACTATATTCGATCTGTTTATCGCGGGAAAGGTTATTCCAAAGGATTTCCGTAATGCCATGAACCCTTGCCGGGGCCGCCATACCTGCCTGCGGTTCATCACCGATAACAAAAACATCGCCTAATTTATTTTCTTCCTTTAAGGCCTCAAACCCGGAAATATCGGTTATATTAATCTGTCCCGGCTGGACCTCTGTCACTTTTCCTTCCTCGCTCTCCTTTATAACATTTATCTCTTCCTGGCTCCTTTCCGCAAAAGCGGGATTAGTTATAATCTTACCGGCATCCTGGGAAGTGACATACAGAATTTTCACCTCGGGATAATTGGCGGTCAGGATATTCTGAACGATCAACGCCATCTGGGTCTTTCCAGCGGCAAAGTTAGCTCCTACGACGGCGCGCAATACCCCGGTAGACTGACTATCCAACTGCCTCTTTGCCAGGTTCAGAAGTAAAACACCCATACCAAGCTGTTCCGGGTCGTTATTTAACCAGGTCTTCCCCAGCGGAGTATTGTCCTTACGAGCCCTGGCGCCTAAAGCAATATCCACAAAGGCATCCACATCTTCTGCGTTACCGAACGCAATGCCGGTTTCGGAAATGTTACCGATAATACCGGTAATACTCTCCTTGGAAAGATTCATCAGGGTAGGATGAGAATCCATAAAACTTATTATGCTGATAACTTTCTCCCCGTTTGAATTTACAATGCCCTGTAGGATATTGGTCTCGGAAGGAAGGCCTATCTCTACCGTTTCAAAAGGAGAAGGAGAAACTCCTTCGGCGAGCATGCTGGTAAGGAAATTTAACTGGGCAGCAGAAATTCTTCCTCCTAAAAGCGGCATCAACCCTGCATACATCAACGCCCCGGCGATCGGTTCGCTGATCCCTTCATCAATAACGCCCCCGATAACCGTGATCAATCCAAACTTTGCCGCAGTGGATAAGGCTAATTTTACCTTATCTGCCCGCAACGAAGCTAAGGTATTGTTGGTCGCACCGTTAGCGGCGGTCATGCCAAAATTAAAAGACTGAATAGTTTGAACTGTTTTACCTATGCCAAACGGGAGATTCGGAGCAAGCACCTCAAATAAAGGAGAAGCATAATAGAAAAGTGGGCCAAAAATCAAACCGGATATGGCGGCATTTTCTATGCTGGAGAGAAGGCCAACCCTGATAAGGTTCCCATCTTTATCTATCATGGTGCTATCCCAGTTGAACTTACCGTCCTTATCGGTCCAACCGCCTACCCCCCACCCGCCGAGGATCGACCTTGTAAGATTATCTATCGCTTCATTGGTAATATGGTTATTTTTATCAATTTCGTTATAAGTCCTGCCCACGGTATCCAAAATCATCCCGAAGCCGAACATCTTTACGCTAGAAAGGGCGATAGCCTTGGCCTTCTGGCCTAAAGTCTGCGAGGCAATATTTTTCTGATAGCTTTCTTTTATTAATTTAGGGAGGTCTTCGAGGGATTCAATCTTAGCGGCAGCGAATGCCTTAGCAGTAACCACGCTTAAGGTCAACAAACTGGCAAGGCCGGCTCCGATTACCAGATATTTCAATTCTACGCCCTGTTTGCCAAAAATATCGAACTTAATTGTATTAGCCCAGCTATCTGCAGAGGGATTAGTCCAGGGAGTCCATATCTTCAAATAATTAAGAGTCTCGTTGCCTATTTTATTCAGGCTCAGATCACCGCCATTTTTAGCCTCGTATATCATGCCTACGCCCATATAACCCGTATAGGTCATAGCCTGGCTGACCGCCAGGTTTGAGGCGAATTTCAAAGTTGAAGTGGTAAAAGAGGCAATCTTAGGATGTATCTTGATAAACTCTTCGCTAAAAATCTTGGTATTATCCAGTTTGCTGATCTTAGATACATATTTAGGTAAGGCGGTAGCGGTCAAGCCTGCTAAAACACCGATGCCGGTATCAACGGCAAGCTGTTTCCAGGAATAAGGAACACCAGTAACAAGCCAACTATCCACAAGGCCGCCGGAAATAGAAACTATCGAAGTTAAGGAAATGTTAACGCCAAGTTGAGCAAACTTCAAACCTAAAGAAGACCCCTCGCCGGCCAGGAATACATTAGGAATCAATTTAGCGGCGGTACCGCCTAAAACCCCCCCTGTAACGGCTCCTACTCCAAAATCAATCCCGGCCTGCCCCCAAGTATAGGAATTATCAGTAAATAAGGCATTGTCTACCGCCCCCCTTACGACATTGGTAGTTCCTCCGATGACGGCCCATTTTAATCCCTGAGCTACAACTGACTGCGCTCCGATCCTGCTGAATGCCGGAATGGCCTCTGCCGCTCCAAATATCCCGCCATAAATTAAACCAGAAGTATAACTTCTAAGAGTAGACTCAAAAGTAGGATTTCCTTCTTTACCGTTAAAAATCGGGTCGCTAATCATCCCAAGCAGCATAAACGCCCGGCCGCCGGAAACGGCGTTGGAAAGAATTTTCCCTCCTCCGGAAACCAACGAAGACAAGATATTATTATTAACAATAGAGGCTGTAATCCCGCCTTCAGCGGTGCCGTATCCGGAAGCAGCGAACTTACCTAATTCCCCCACATTTTTGGAATAACCCGATAACCACGATGCTCCCGATGAAAGACCTGCAGCCCCTAACATTAACAAGTGCATCTTCCATCCATCACCCTCTATCCATACAAATTCTCCAGTAGTAACCAAGCTCGATCCCTGCAGAACAGCTTCGTTTAAAGCAAAATTTATTCCCGTTCTAAGGAGAAAACTTGAAACTGAAGTAACAGGAGCCAAGGTAGAAACGGCTCCATAAAGATATCCGGTACCTAAGGAAAACGCGGCCTGACCCCAAGTCGGTCCGAAAGTCGATCTATCCCCTGTTACCGGGTCAACCGTCACATTACAAATATAAGCGCTAGCCTGTGTTATCTGCCCGGAAATGAATGCGGGCACGGTACCGGCGATAAGCACCTTACTCGTAATATTTGCTGCAGCAGCTATTGTTCCTCCCGTTAAGGCCGCGGTTCCAAGAAGTTTACCGGCTATCCCGCCGGCTGCCGGAAGAGCGCCTAAAGCTCCCGCGATAAGATATTCTTCGGTAGTAAGCCCCTGACCGGTGAGATGATATTTCAATAAAGCGGAGTTGCCTATTGATATACCGGCCCCGATTATCGCAGCTCCACTAAGCGCAATCACCGTTCCCGTAGTAGCGCTGATCGTAAGACCCGCTGCGCCGAAAGCGGTAACCACCGCCGCACCTCCGGCGCCTCCGGCATACCAGGTCAATGCCGCGGCCGCGACCGTCGTAACTACAATTACCGCACCAACCCCTATATCACCCCAAGTCACGCCGGTAGCGTTGATACCAACCAGATTAACCGCCAAATCCCTGTAATCACCGTAATATTGGCTGCGAAGCATCGCCAGTTTAGTGCTGTCAAGATCGAAAGTACCGGTCCAACCGTCCTTCACTATCCCCATATCCTTGGCGATCTGGGCCTGGGCGTCGGTAAGAGTAACTTCTTGTATGGTAAACTGCGCGGAGTTAGTCTCGGTATTCCATTCGATACCACTGATTACCGAGGCCTTAAAAGTTACCCCCATCGCTTCCTTATTACTATTCTGGCCTTCCTCCTGAACGATATGTGCTTCTCTGATAGAATTAGCTATATTAAGGTTATTGGAAAAAGTCAACAAGTCCAGGGTGCGGGGATTAGCAAGCATTGAATCGGCGGTACTCGATATCTCATCTAAGGTATAAACTTTACCTGTTTCCGGATCGGTATAGGAGAAACCATCTACTACCTCATCTTTATGTTCACTTAGATTCTTTTCCTGCTCATACTGATTAAGTAAGTCCATTTGATAGTAGCTTACGCCGCCACCGCCCATAGACATGGACATACCATCCAACATATAGGCCCAGTATAAATCATTATCTTTAAGCCACTGGAAAAAGTCAGGAGTCGCCTCAAGGCTCTCAACCTCATCCACTATCTGGGTCATATCTCCCAAAACAGTATCCGCGGATTCCCGCAATTCAGTAAGAGAAATCTTCCCGTTCAAATCCATATCGTATGAGCTTAAGGCAAGCCCGGTAAATTTGCCCGTAGCATCATCAAACCCTAAACGCACCTCATAATAGTTGTAAATCTTATGGCCCCCGTCACGTTCGATCTCTATAACCGTGGAGCCTATCGTGCCGCCGATCATCGGGCTGGCATTGGTGCTTTCATAAGTTTTTCCGGGGGTCAAAAGGATATTACCGCCGCCAACATTATAATCATAATAGCCTTCGGTCCGTGAAGGAGAAGGCGTATAAATATAGGTATCATCCGAGGTATCCGTGGTCCCGTGATCATTCAAAGCCATGATTGTCTTGCCTTTATCATCGGAAATGTTTGCCAAGGTTAAGTTACCGCTGCCGTCAATGTTGTAATTTGCGGAATAATCGGCATAAAGCACCGGGTTAAGAGTATTGAAAAATCTAAAATTATCGTTAAAAGCCTCAACCTTCAGGTTATTTTCCGTCTGAGTCCATACTGCAGCAAGAGTGCTATCGGCAAAACAGCCTGTTTTCACCGCATAGATAGGGAAGAAATAGGTCTTTGTGGTGTTGTCAACCGTCGCCCCGTAAGTAGCATACATTCTATCGATACCTACTATCCAGCTATCGAAATCGGTGCTAAGAGTTTTGGTATCAGCGGTAACCCTGATGGTTCCTCCGTCCATCAGTTCGGCAACTTTATATTTGCCCGAATAATCCGTAAACACCTGACCGTCATACTTATAGCCGGTGATTATCGATACATCGCTAGCAATCCTGTTGTTAGCAATATCGCTCTTCAAGGCGTCGTTAAACATCTCAACATATATCTGCTTAATCGGAGAGCTTAATGCCGGATTCCACCCCATAAAGGAAAGATTCCCGGACGCCCCGGCTCCGGTGCTAACCTCATCGGTCTTGCCGAAATCGCCGAAATTAATCGCGGTAGCGGCGGTTATCTTCTGGTAGTTCCACAAGGCGACATTAGTATAATTGCTATCGGCGAAGTCGCCTTTCATATCTACCTGCAGATGAACCGGCTTCATGTCTACCCAAGCGGCAAAATCATACCGTTGTCCGTTCTCATAGAAAGTCACGGGCGCGGCCTGCGCCGGGTTATTAAGATTTCCGGAGAAAGCGTAAGTAAGATTATCTTTTCTGCTTACGAAATTAACATCGATGTTATTAGCATTAATGCCGCCGTTGACGGTCAGGTTCGGGCTCGCATAAACACTGCTGACAAGTTTATCATAAGTAGTCCCGTTATCACCTGCATATGTCATATAAACATTAACTGCCCTATCGTAGAGCATCGCTCCGGTTTCCCCGGAATAAACGCCGGGGTATTCAACGGTAAGGCCTGCGATTTCCCCGACATATGCCGATTTGTCGGCATTCCAAGTCGGAGTAAAGCCCGCATTGGACAAAGCGCCAAAGCTGATCATCGCATGAGTCCCGTTAACCGTCACGTTGTTCAAAATATAATTAGTCCTACCGGAATTTTCATAAAGCGAGGAAAACAGGGAGCCTTTGATGGAGTAAGAAGCAGCGGTATTATTGGTGTTAGGGGTTCTTTCAATAACCAGCGCGTTTTGATAAGTTCCCGAAGAAATAAAAACCTGCCTGGTGGTAGCGTCGCTTCCGGCCCTGATCGGAACCCAGGTATAACCTGCCACGCTGTTATTCTGTGAGTTATAAACAGTCTGCCGGCGGTAGGGAGAATCATCCATGTAGTAAAGAGAATAATTAGATTGGGCGCCTGTGGCGTTATTTAAACCACTCACAAAACTAGATGCATAAAATACGTTGTTGGTAGGAGCGGTTCCTATCTGGGTTCTAAGGCTGCTATAGGAAGGCAGGCTTATTTTAACCGGCTTGGGACGATCATCATCCCCAGCACCCATGATCTGCTTGCTTTCAGAAGGATCCAGGATCTTTATTCCCGCGGGAAGAATACCGGTTAAGGCGTAACCGCTGAATTTCTCCAGGAATGTGTCCTTGGGCAGAAATTCCTCCCGGTGATTATCAATGTAATAGACCTTATCCGCGGTAACCCTGGTAACCAGGATATAGTGGTCATAGTTTAGATGCGCGATAAAAGGAACAACCCTTGCGATATCCAGCTTATCTTGAATCTTAACCGGATATAAATCTGCCCCGAAGAATTTGGAAGACTGGGAAAGGGCGTAAAGGGAATTTTTGATTACCTCGGGATTTCCTTCCGGCCGGATAATGTCATTCAGGATATCCACAGTAAGGGCCATAATCGCGACATCCCCTTCTGCAACTTTAATCCCGGCATAATTTAAATAATCAGCCAGAGCCTTAGATCCACAAGGTTTCCCTTTTAACCATTCAGTGATCTCATCGATCTTCTGATTGGACATTTTTAAAGGCTTATCTAACTTTATGGTCAGATTGGACGAAACTTTAATTGCGTCTATAGATTTATTTGATATATCTTTAAGAATATTACGGATGGCTAAAGCGGTATCTATATTTTCTAAATTTTTAAGGTATCCTGGAGCAATACTGTTTACGGCAGGCTTATTCCAGATCACGCGCCAATCGTATTCAACGGCCTGGGCTGCCTGTTCAGGAAGGAAGACTGCAACTAAGATAAAAGCAACCATACGAATCCAAGCCTTAAAATTTGACTTGAACTCTTTCTTTGGTTGCTCAAATCTGTCTTCTATCGGTTGCAGGTTTTTAATCATTTTTTACCTAAATACAATTAAATAAAAAATAAATTCTTCCCCTTACCCCAAGATTCTTTTTAATCGCGAGAATTTTATTTTCCATATGCGCCTGTTAAATGATTACTAAAAACTTTTTAAAATCTTTTAGCAAGCACTGCAATAAATTGAGTTGTCAATCCAACTCTCGTCGATACTGGCAACCCGGCGATCCTTTTTTTGTTTTTACTGATTTGAGGACCCGTGGCTTTGTGTCCCTAGATTGCTCTAGGTTTACCTTTTTCTTCTTCTCAACTTACACTTAAATATAACACTCAAGATCGTCGCTGTCAAGTAAAAAAGTGGGTAGTTTTGGTAGCGCTTTCTTTTTGCCGATAACACATATTTACC
>JAQTTQ010000082.1 GCA_028710685.1 Candidatus Omnitrophota bacterium
CTTACCCTTGTCAGCGGCGCGGATATTTACGCATTCTCAGTAGATAATCAGGGTAGAATTAAACGCGTATTCCGTAATCAGGAAGAGCTTGAAGATAGAGATTTAGTATTCAGGGTTGTCCTCTCCGGAGATTTTAACGCCACCCGCCAGAGGGGTGAATTCACTAGTGTGGTGCCGGTCGGTAAAACTATTGATGCCCAGACCGGAGAAGAGATAATAACCGGCAGCATTGAGTTACGTTTAAGATTAGAGCTTTCCATGGCATACCTGAAGGCCACCTTAGGCAGGCTTAATAGAGAGACCCGCGAAAGAATATTCGATAACTCAATACAAGGCCAGGAGATGACCAGAGAGTTACGCGAGCTGCGCCGCAGGTTCATCAGGGGAGACCTGGATCGCGAAGGTTTCTTAGGCCTGGCTGTTGGCACAGGAGTTTCTGTAGTCACATCACCGACTTTATTTAACTTCGATACCTTTACTTTACCTTGCCGTATTTTAGGGGTATTGGCAAACCATCGTGCGCTGGAAGGTTACGGCGCAGAGCGGATGAGTTTTGATTTCTTCATGCCGCAGATCTATCATGATTTAATCGGCGGGCCGCTTTACGGAGGATATGTAAGCTTCTTTGGAGACAGGCAGTTGCTTGGAGTCCCTGAAGAGGTTACTACCCATAGGACCTCAATTATCTTAAGGCCGTTTGACTGGACATGGAATACTTTAAAGAACGCGGTATTTTATATTGCTCCTATCGGAAGCCCCAGGCCTTATGTTTCAGAGAGGGTTTCACCCAGGGATAGCACTTTCAGAAGCCTGATATTCGGAAGCATGGCTAATGAAGAGGCATTAATGAGAATCCTTGAGCAGCAGCAGAGGCTGATGCCTGAGATGGAGGGCAGGACCCAGGTATTCATTATTTCCGCGCGCGAAGGAGAACCGGCAAGCGTTGTATTCGGCGTAGGCAGCGGCTCAGCTGTTGAGGTTATTGAAAGGGTAAGCAATGTTATCGCTGATAGCAGCCGTTACCAGGTAATCGATGCTGATTCTTACGACGGTACTTTTGAATATATTGACAGGCAGGATAATACCCGCTACAAGATTATTGTTAAGTGGGGAAGAGAGGATCGTATTGAGCGCGTAAGCAGGCTGGCTAAGGACAGGGCTTATATTGAGCTGTTACCTGAAGTCGGGGGTTGGATTGTCGTGGATGCACAAGGCAATTCTCAAGTTTTTGCCAGGGGCAGAGATGATGCGGCTATTGCCCGGGTCAGGGATGAAATCGGCGCTGTAAGGCCAAGCCAGGGTAATGATGTATTCAGGGTAAATGGCAGGACATATATCAGGGTATATTCTAATGCTGAAGTAGAGGCAGGGCTTAATCAGTTTGTAATTGGCGGAGCAACTCCTGCCGCAGACCCTGTTTATGTCGCAACAGAAGCTGAGTTTGCTCAGTTAGTCAACCGCGGCCAGATTAATTTAGTTAAGGGAATTAATCCTGAATCAGGCCTGTCAGAATATCATTATAAGACAATTGACGGCCGCGATATCCAGCTGCCGGTTTGGTTATTAATGAGAGGGATCGCAGCGTTACAGGGCCAGGCAAGGTTTGATCCCTCCAATAATACTTGGTATTGGCAGTATGAAAATAATATATACGCCCAGGTTTCTGGAGCGCAACCGGCCTTGGTTAGCGAGATTCCTGCGGGCGCCTTACCTATATTGGGCATGATAAACAGCAGCCATGCAGGATTTTTATCAAGGCCTATTGTAAGCGCAGAGGAGTTAATGTCCTTAAGGCATCAACAGGTTGACTTGAACAAATGGTATGTTGATGTTGATCATAGCGGTTCATTTACTCCGGGAGTTGATACCATAGTTGACGGGCCAAATGCCTCAGACCGCTCTTCAAGGGAAAGCGAAGATATGCTCTGGAGAGGTTTAAAGCCTCTTCTGAATCTGGTAGATGCGGCAGGCAATACCGTTGAGCTTTATCCGCAGGCACAAGAGGTACTTGAAGTAATCCGTGCAAATAATCTGCTCTTGGCTAAGGCAGACAATACCTCTGAGTGGGTAGCCAATGCTAGTATGAATGATGCGCAGGCACGTCAGCGTTTGGCAGAAGAGATTGCAGCAGGTTCTACGCTTATGCGCGTTGATGTAATAGGCAGGCCGGTGCATTTCTTCTATCCTAACAGGAATGCCAGTGAGTCTTATGTACTTAGCTTGGGTGAGAATGTTCAGGGCGGCGTACCGGTGTATGTTATGGGAGAGAATGCCCAGCCCAATAGAAATGCCCTCAGCCATTACTCGGGATATATAGGAAACAGGGAAGTGAAAATCGGCGGGCAGACCTTGCAGAGATTTGCCCTTTCACAACTCTTTAGATTATCTGCGGATGGCTCAAGAGAGGTTATCGGATATGTGGGTTATGATGCCTGGGGCAAGGTTATTATCAATGCCCATGTTGTTGACGGAGCCGTAACCAGTGTCAGGGCTAATTTAGGCGAGAGCGCCTCAATCCTGGGAGCTGAGGCATTACGCAGCCTCGGATTAAACGGCAGTGAGAGAATCGAACGTTCATTCAATGATTTTGACCGCGACGCAGGCTCAGTATATACATTTAATCTTATTGCTCAGTCCGGATGGGTTATTAACCGCGGAGAACGCACCCTCGCCCTTCCTGACGGTTCGCTACGCAGTTTCGGCCTTATGCAGCAGATAGGCA
>JAQTTQ010000083.1 GCA_028710685.1 Candidatus Omnitrophota bacterium
TATTGGGAAATATAGAAAAATTGATAATAAAATAAAAAAAATTAAAGAAATCAATAAGTTGGGAAAAATCAAAGAACAGAACATCGTCTTTCCGAATTTCGCAGAAATTCCTTCACGTATGAAAAATTTTGTAAGAAAAATCAATCAATGGCAAACATCCATCAGCCGACACTGTAAAGAACAAAATATGGAAATTATTGGAAGATTCCATTATAAATTTGAAAAAATCCATCCTTTTACTAATGGCAATGGCAGAGTTGGACGCCTTATTGCTTTATATATGATTCTTTTTGCTAATCTAGAACCATTTATCTTTACTAGTGCTGACAAAGAAGAAGAGTATTTCCCCGCTTTTCAACACCAAAACAAAATGGCCTCTTATTTTGTAAAAAAATACCGAGAACAAAAAGAAAGAATAAGAATACAGGCAGAGATAAAAATTCCTTGCCTCAAATCTTCTCGCGAAGAAGGAGATATTTAAACCAAACACCCTCGCTACGGCGAGGGTGTTTTTTTATAATTAAAAATTTTTATAAAAAATCCCGTACGATTTGTCCATAATGAATCCCTGGCGAAGCCTACTCTCCCAACCGTGTTCGGGTTAGTACCATCAGCATTCATTGCTTTCACTTCCGTGTCCCCGAAGGAGTCGCCTATGGCGACCCTACGGGGCAAGTCGGGATGTTGCATATTTATCCAAAAAATTTTTATATCAATAAATAATTTTTTGGCTATAAATAAAAATCCCGTACGATTTGTCCATAATGAATCCCTGGCGAAGCCTACTCTCCCAACCGTGTTCGGGTTAGTACCATCAGCATTCATTGCTTTCACTTCCGTGTTCGGGATGGGAACGGGTGGTGCACAATGAATTGAATCACCAAGAAATCACTAGGGACAAATCGTACGGGAGGAGTACCACCTGGGTGGTACACAATGAATTGAATCACCAAGAAATCACTAAGAACAAATCGGTGCGGGATAATAATTAAATAAATGATCTAAAAAATTCAAAGTTTATATAATATTTTTTATATAATATTTCTCATCGAGGCGAAACTACTCAATTAGTACTTCTCGGCTGAAATCCTTACGGATCTTACACCTGAAGCCTATTAACCTAGTCATCTCCTAGGGAGTAATGATACCTAATCTTGGGGTTGGCTTCGCGCTTATATGCTTTCAGCACTTATCCAGACCGAATAATAGCTACTCGACAATTCCCTTGGTAGGAAAGCCGATAGACCAGAGATTCGTTCAACCCGGTCCTCTCGTACTAGGGTCGAATTCCCTCAAGTATCAAACGCCTACGGCAGGTAGAGACCAACCTGTCTCACGCATGTGTCTCTCACTTATTACTAAGTGCATTGGACTATATCTTCATCCTTCAAATTTATTTAGAATAAATTCTAAATTTTTTAAAAGGAGGTTAACGTCTAGTCTCTACGGGTAAATGATTTTATAACCACTCTTCCCTCGGTGTTGTCCTCATTGTAGGATTTCACCGATATTAGTTAACTTGGAACATAAGAATTACTTCTTATGACCGCCGTGATGATGTCTTATCCTCGGATTTAAACCGTTCATGCGCCAATACCAAATCCATTCGTATAATTAGTATGTCCCGACGATTCTATCGGGATCCCGACTTCTTTATTATAGATTATTAAATCAGTGCGTCGGGACATTCGTATATTAGTATTGCTATTCAAAATTAGCACATAAACGGTTTAAACCCAGCTCGCGTATCTTTTTAATTGGCGAACAGCCAAACGCTTGGGACCTTCTCCAGCCCCGCGCTAAGATGAGCCGACATCGAGGTGCCGAACCGTACCGTCGCTATGGACGCTCGGGTACGACTAGCCTGTTATCCCCGGGGTAGCTTTTGTCCGATGTCTTCGGCCGTTCTATAAAGGGCCGTCGGGTCACTAAGTTCTGCTTTCGCATCTCAATTCGCATAGTAATACGAATCGTCCTAATGAAAAATACATCAGAAGCTCGACTTGTAAGTCTCGCAGTTAAGCCAGCTTATGCCTTTACACAATCAGCGCGATTTCCATCCGCGCTTAGCTGACCTTATAAACTCCTCCGTTACTCTTTTGGAGGATTCCGCCCCAGAAAAACTGCCCACCAAGCACTGTCTTTTACCGTTTTTGCCGGTAAAGTTAGAGCTTAAATTGTTAAAGAATG
The DNA here is from genome assembly GCA_028710685.1 of Candidatus Omnitrophota bacterium. Taxonomy (GTDB): domain Bacteria; phylum Omnitrophota; class Gorgyraeia; order Gygaellales; family Profunditerraquicolaceae; genus Sherwoodlollariibacterium. The sequence continues at coordinate 2,191 of JAQTTQ010000083.1, forward strand.
GTATTTCACTGTTGGCTCCACCCCACCCGAAAACAGGGTTTCAAAACCTCCCATCTATGCTACGCATTAACAATCTAAGACCAATACCAAGATGCAGTAAAGCTCCCGGGGTCTTTTCGTCTTGCCGTAGGTACCCAGCGTCTTCGCTGGAATCGCATTTTCACCAAGCTTTTCCTTGAGACAGTCCCCAACTCGTTACGCCATTCATGCACGTCGGAACTTACCCGACAAGGAATTGCGCTACCTTTGGACGATTATAGTTATCGCCGACATTGACGAGGGCTTAAATCAGTCGGCATGTCACCTTGCGGCAACACACTGCCAATCTTGACCTTCTCGCATCGGTCAGGCGTCAGCTCCTATACATCCTCTTGCGAGTTAGCAGGAACCTGTGTCTTTATTAAACAGTCGGTTGGGGGTCTTTAGCTGCGGCC
>JAQTTQ010000005.1 GCA_028710685.1 Candidatus Omnitrophota bacterium
TTTTAGTAACAAAATTTACCGTCCCTCCTATTGCATCAGGGCCAAACCCTGAAGGAGACACTCCGGATAATATATCGATACTGGAGATGTCCTCTTTAGTAAGCGGGATATCGGCATTATAATGCCCAGTCTGAGGATCATTAATCCTTCTGCCGTTGAGCAAAACTCGCACCCCCTGGAAATTAGACCCGCGTAATGAAAAATCCGCATGTATAGAGTTATTGGGTGAACGCGCCTGAAGGTTGAGAAAGGTTACCGATAAAGCCTCTACAGGGGAATCAAAGAGAAGGCTTTGCAGGATATCGCTGTCTAAAGAAGAGAGCCCCTCAAATGCCCCCTTGCTTTTTGCTACAGTAATCTTATCAAGAAGGATATTATTATCCTGGGCAAGAGAAACGCAGCAATGAGTTATAAAGAAAACAAAAAAAATGCCTCCCCTTATCTTAAGCATATGCTTATTATAAGGTTTGGCGCTTAATTGTCAACTAATTTAAGAATAGAGGTTTACATTTAACCCTTAACGGCAGTGCATTACATCTCCGGCAATGACTTTCTGGGTTAACCCCGAATCAAGCCTGATTAACAGCCCTCCGTCAGAATCAACATCTACAGCCTCGCCCTCAATATGCTCTCTGTGAGAATAGACTTTGACCCTTTTGCCCAGAGTAAGCGAAAGCTGGCGCCATTTATCGATAACTGCAAGCGGGCCTTTATTTTTAAAAAGAGAGTAATTTACCTCCAACTTATATAATATGTTCTGCAATATGCCTAACCGGCTCAGCTCTCCCCCCTTTTCCTGCTTAAGGCTTGTTGCTTGCGATATTAACGATCTCTTATCATTATTTATATTGAGGCCTACTCCGATTACCATAAAATTTACCTCATCAACTTCAGCCTTAATTTCAGTAAGGATACCACCCAGCTTCTTATTATGGATCATAATATCATTCGGCCATTTTATCTGTACGTCTAAAGCGCAAAACTCTTTTATTGCCTCGCAAATTCCCACTGCGGCAAGCAAGGTAATTATAGAGGCCTTATCTAAGGCTATCTTTGGCCTTAAGATCATAGAGAAATATAGCCCTTTATATTTAGGAGAATACCAGATCCTGCCCAGCCTCCCCCTGCCCTTAGCCTGCGTTTCCGCCAAGACTACCGTACCCTCGGTTGCCTCTTTCAAGGCAAGCTGGGTAGCCATATCCATAGTAGAACTTAGGGAATTAAAATAAAGTATTCTCTTGCCAAAATCCTTTGTCTTAAGCCCTTGGTAAACTTGAAAGTCATATAATCTATCCGGGATAGAAATAAGGCGGTATCCTAGGTGGGGGACAGCGGTAATATCAAAACCGAGCTCTTTTAAAGATTGTATGTGTTTCCATAATGCCTGGCGGCTTACCCCCAGGGTTTTACTTAATTCCTCTCCGGAGAGATACCCCTGCTCTTTTTTAAGCAGATAAATTATCCTATCTTCCATGATTATTTCTTCTCATAAAGAGGGGACATAGCGCGTAACTTTTCTATAACCTTAGGCAAGTGTTTTAAGAAGTAATCTATATCGCTTTCTTCCGTCCATCTTCCTAGGGTTATCCTTAATGAACCATGCGCAGTAGCATGGTCTAAACCTATCCCTAAGAGTACATGTGAAGGCTCAAGAGAGCTGGAGGTACAGGCTGAACCAGTAGAAACAGCGATATTAAGCATATCTAAACTAAGCAGCATTGATTCGCCTTCAATGTATTTTACGGAAAAATTAACATTATTAGGGAGCCTTAAATCAGGATGGCCATTCAACTTAACCTCGGGTATGCTTTTAGGTATCTCCTCTATCATTCTATCCCGTAAGGCTGTTTGAGCCCTTATTTCACTATCCATGTTCTTGCGGCATAATTCTACGGCCTTTCCTAAGCCTACAATTCCCGGGGTATTATAAGTAGATGCCCTTCTGCCCTTTTCCTGGTCCCCTCCATAAAGCAGCCTTTCTATCCGGCTTCCTTTCCTTATATATAAAGCCCCGACCCCCTTAGGCCCATAAAACTTATGGGCAGAAAGAGAGAGAAAATCTACATTAAGATCAACAACGTTAACCGGAATATGGCCTACGGTCTGCACCGCATCAGTATGAAAATAAACCCCCTTTGTTCTGGCAATCTTACCGATCTCTTTAATCGGCTGTATTGTTCCGATCTCATTATTGGCGTGCATTATACTTATAAGTATAGTCTTATCAGTAATCGCCTTATTCAGGTCTTCAGGGTAAACCAGGCCATCCTTATCTACCTTTAAATAGGTAACCTTAAAACCTTTCTTCTCAAGGTAATCGCAAGGCTCGCTTACGGCATGATGCTCAATAGCAGAAGTAATAATATGGTTACCCTTACCTGATAGGGCAGCGGCAACCCCTAAAATAACATTATTATTTGACTCTGTTCCTCCCGATGTAAAAACTATTTCATCAGGAAGCGCCCCTATAAATGAGGCAAGCCCCTCCCGGCTATCCTCCACACCCTTCTTAGCCTCCTGGCCAAAAGAATGCATGCTGGAGGCATTCCCCGGCTTATCAAAAAAGAATGGCTCCATGGCCTTTAAAACTTCGGGGTCACATGGAGCAGTTGCCGCGTAATCTAAATAAACTCTTTTCATATTATTGGCTGTTATTAAAAGTGGACTTCCATCGCACGCGGAGGGCAGATTTTAACGCAAAGCTCACAGGCGATACATTTTTTATTATCAAATTTTACCTTACGCGTCTGCTTATCTACCGTAAGCGCCTCCGTCGGACAGATCGGTACGCATACCCCGCAGTTAGTGCACTTAACCTCATTCCTCACCACATCCTGGCTTAACGGCTGCATCCTGACCCCGCAGCCCTTAAGGTATTCTATCCCCTTATCAAAATTATCCCTTTTGCCGATTAATTCTAAAACCATAAGCCCTTCTTCTTCGGGAGTAACAAAGGCCTTAAGAATATTAAACTGCAAATCATATTCCTTAACCAGCTTATAAACAAGCGGTTGATTAACCAGGCGATGCGGAAAATGTAAAACTATCCTCTTTGAGACCATCCTTAATCCTCTTTCTTTAAGACCGGCCTTTCTTTGAGCATTTTAAAACCGTAACCCGAATCTGCCTGAGGCAGAGGGGATACCGGCTCACTCAAAAGAAAATCCCCCTTCTTAATCCAATCCTTAAGTTCTTCGCAGATTTCGCGTGCCTTGGAATAGCTAGAAAGATTACCGGTTAAGACCTCTTTGCCCTGAACAACAATCTTTCCGCTCTTCAGTTCATCATAATTTACCTCGCCCAAAGAACTAGGCAGGCAGTTGGGATAATTTACGCTATAGTCCACAACCTGAGCGTATATATCTTTATCCGAGGCTGCCGCATAACTTAAAACCTCTTCATCTAATACCGGGATAGGAAGGCCTATACCGACAATAAGCGTAGAACCATAACCAAGCATACTGGTACCTACCAACCAACTCTTATTCATCTGTTTTAAATCGCCTATAACCGCAAGAGTACCCGCAGGCACCTGAGGTATCCCGTTGTCTTTACGCAATACAGAAGGATTATGCTGAGTGCCGTGCCAAGCAATATAGCCTACCCCTCCCCCTAAAAATATCTTCGTACCTATGCCAAATGTTCGGTAATACGGATCTTTCAATAAAGGGGATAATTGGCCGGCTGAGCAGTAATTAGCATTGCCTAAATTGGGCTTAAGCATCCCCATATAGGTATATATCGGCTTATCGGATAAATTAACTGCCACATTATAATTCTGGTAGCAATTACGGATATTAAAAAGCACCGCCTCATTCATATCCTTAATATTTATCAAGGTCTCTATTTTCCTGCGCGGGTAGCAATCTGTGCCGTAGGCAGTTGCCTCCAATCGGACATCCTCTCCGGCAACCAACTCCTGAATGACATGCGCACCTCCGTATTTAAACTCACCCGGATAAACCTTATTGCGCGGGTCATCATCGGGCAGGGCTGTTGCACCTAAATAAATATCTACTGCCGCAAAACCTGTATAACAGGGGACATCATTAAGTTTACAGGTCCCCCCTCCTACTTTTATACGCGGTTTAGAGTGACCGATATTAAAATAGGCGCCCGATGAACACATCGGCCCAAAAGTCCCGCAGGTAACTACATCTACCTCTTGGGCGACCTTCTTTACCCCTTTTTTCTGGACAAGGTCAATCACCTCTTCGGCGGTAACTACGACAACCTCGCCCTTTTTAATCTTCTCATTTATCTCTTTTATGGTCTTCATTAAATTAATCCCTTATATCGCGATAACTTCCTTTATTTCCGGTACATCCTCTTTTATAATCCTCTCAATGCCCATCTTCAAAGTCATTGAACTCATCGGGCAGCAGCCGCAGCTTCCCTTTAACCTAAGCTTAACTATACCATCAGCGGTTACTTCAACTAACTCAACATTACCCCCGTCAGCCTGCAGCATGGGCCTAACCTTTTCAAGCGCCTTCTCAACTCTTTCTTTCATAATATTCTCCTTTTATCTGGTGCCTTCTTAAGAATTTACTTATTTTGATTATAACATGGCTCAAGATGCTAAGCCAAGGTTTATTTCCTTAAGGAATCTGGATATCTCTGCCTTGATATTACTTTTACCCACCACAGCAGAAATAGCGCAAAGTGAATCTGCCCCTGCCCTTATAACATCCTGGGCATTAACAAGATTGATTCCTCCAATAGCAACAATAGGTATCTTATATTTCTTTCTTATTTTAGTAATCAAAGTTAACCCCACGGGCCTGCCTGCATCTGCCTTAGTATTAGTTGTAAAAACAGGGGCAACGCCCAGATAATCTACGCCACAGCTAACCGCCTCTTCTGCTTGGGCCATGGAATGGATAGTTAAGCCGATTATCTTATCCTTTCCTAATATTTTACGCGCTAAACTAACCGGCATATCAGATTGCCCCAAATGCATTCCGTCTGCCTTTACCGCCTGGGCAACATCAATACGGTCATTAATTACAAAAAGCTCCCTCCTGCAAATCTTGCGCAGCTTCATAGCCTCTTTAATCATCAATTTGGTGCTAATATATTTATTCCTATACTGCACCGCGCAGACACCTGCTCGGCAAGCCTCTTTTACATCGCTAATAATCCCTGCCTTGCTTAAAGAGGCATCAGTTATGAAATAAAATCCTCTTAACATTTTATTCTCTGCATGCGCGAAACCGTTACCCTTTTAAGATTATATAAGGAATCAAAAAGGTGAACCTTGAAGCCCCCCGGTCCGTTGGATTTCTTAGCAGCAAGCTCTCCAGCTACTTCAAAACAGACCAAACCCGAGACAGCCGCCTTAACTAAATCTTTTTCTACTGCTGCAAATGCACCTATTACTGAAGCCGCCATACAACCTGTCCCTACCAAACTGGCCATTAATTTATCCCCGTTAGAAATAAAATAGGCCGTCTTGCCGCTAGTAACTATATCCTCTTGCCCGGTAACAACCACCACGCATTTCTTTGCAAAGGCCAGGCCTGATGCCAATCTTTTAATATTCATGGCAATACTTGAGCTATCTACTCCTTTAGTCTTGACATTTTCACCGCAGACACGAGCTATCTCCGAGTAATTACCTTTAATTATATCTATCTTCGTCTCAATAAGCAACTCTTTGCATTTCTGGTCACGTAAAGAAGTAGACCCGGCCCCACAGACATCAAGAATGACCGGAATTTTCTTTTTATTCGCAGCAGTTGCTGCCCTCTTCATTGCTTCCACAAAATCAATGGTAAGCGTCCCTATATTTAAGACTAAGCTTGAGGAAATGGCAGCCATATCACAAACCTCCTCCATGGCATGGGCCATTACAGGAGATGCGCCTATCGCCTTAACCGCCTGCGCACAATCATAAATAGTAACCCAATTGGTAAGATGATGGATAAGAGGAGATTCCGCCCTAATCCTATCTAATAAAATGCCTGGGTTTATCTCCTGCAAACTCCGGTTGCTCTCAGTGCGCATATTCTTCATAAAGCCAAGTAGAAAGATATCTCTCTCCGGTGCTAGGCAAGACAGTAACTATTATTTTACCTTTTGATTCCTTCCTGCGAGCGACCTCAAGAGATGCCCATACTGCTGCGCCGCTGGAGATCCCGGCAAAAATCCCCTCTTCTTTAGCCAACCTCCTAGCTATCTCTCCGGCATCCTCATGACGGACTTGCATAATCTCATCTATTATACTTAAATTTAATACCTTCGGGATAAACCCTGCGCCTATGCCTTGGATCTTGTGCTGTCCGGACTTTCCCTGCGATAGGATAGGAGAATCTTTCGGTTCAAGGCCTATAATTTTAACAGAAGGCCTGCGCTCTTTTAAAACCTCTCCCACTCCGGTAATTGTGCCTCCGGTGCCTATCCCTGCTATAAATATATCCACATTACCTTCGCTGTCGCGCCAGATCTCCTCGGCGGTAGTTTCACGATGAACCCTTGGGTTAGCAGGATTATTAAACTGCTGCGGGATATAGCTATCCGGTATTATCCTCATCAGATCTTCAGCCTTCTCTATTGCCCCCTTCATCCCTTTTGACCCCTCGGTCAAGACCACCTCAGCCCCAAGGGCGCGCAAAAGCTGTCTTCTTTCAACGCTCATTGTTTCAGGCATAGTCAGAATCAACCGGTAACCTTTTTCTGCCGCTACAAAAGCCAAGGCGATACCTGTATTACCGCTGGTAGGCTCAATAATTACCGAGCCATTTTTCAGTAAACCTTTTTTTTCCGCATCCTCAATCATTGCCACACCGATTCTATCTTTAACGCTAGATAAGGGGTTAAAAAACTCCAATTTTGCGTATATAGTAGCTTCTAATCCGCTGGAAAGCTTATTAAGCCTGACAAGAGGAGTATTACCAATAGTCTTGGATATACTGGATTTTATGTTCATATTTTATATTTGATAAACCAGATTCTCGCTGGGGCCAAGAGCCTTCTTTGCTAATTCTTCGAAATTAATCCTATCGATAATTCTAGTAGTTGCCTCATTAACCTGAAACCATATATCCCTAAAAACACAAGTTGACGACTCTTTACAGCCGCTATATGTTTTGCTAATACATGCTATAGGTTCGGTAGATCCTACGATAAACCTTACAACTTCTCCCAAGGTTATCTGAGAAGGATCCTTAGACAAAAGGTAGCCTCCTACATTACCCCTGCGGCTTTCTACAAATCCCCCCTTTTTAAGTTCAGACAATATTTGCTCTAAAAACTTTATCGGAATATCCAAACGCCTAGCCAGCCCCGGTACTGAAACAGGATCAGGACCATAATTAATAGCTAAGTTTAACATTGTTTTTAAAGCATAGTCAGCTTTATAAGTAATACGCATAATTATCCTCTATCTATATTATCCCTATAATTATAGTATAGTATAACCTAAAATTTACTCATGTCAAGTTTTTTTATAAATATCTTAGTTTCTGCTTAAATAATTAAATGCGCCTAAGGAAGCTTTTGAACCCTCGCCTGCGGCAATAATGATCTGCTTTTGCGGAACATCAGTAACATCCCCTGCGGCGAATATGCCGGGAATGCTGGTTTCATTATAAGAATTAATCTTAATTTCCCCATGTGAATTCTTTTCCACATCTTTTATGAATCCGGAATTAGGTATAAGCCCAACCTCCACAAAGATTCCCTGGACAGATATTTCTTCTTCCCTTCCCTGAGAGACAACCCTTATCTTCTCTACCAATTTATCCCCTAACACCGCGCTAACTTGAGAGTTATTCTTTATCACCGTATTCTCGGCAGATTCCACTTTCTGCCTCATAATTAAGTCTCCGCCCAAATTTAAGGTATTGTTAATTATATAAACTTTACGGGCGATTTTTATTAATTGCAGCGCTGCATCTAACGCGGAATTTCCTCCTCCAATTATTGCCACATCCTTTCCTGCGAAAAGCGGACCGTCACAGGTTGCGCAATAAGTAAGCCCCTTATTCTTAAATTCTTTTTCTCCCGGTACCCCCAGCTCTTTTGACCGTTTTCCAGAAGCAATAATTACAGTTTTAGATTGATATTCACCCCTAAGCGTCTTAACTAAAATATCCTTTTCTAACTTCCTGATTTCTATGACTTCTTCCTTCTCCTTTACCGGAACATCGTATTTACGCATATGCTCTTCAAACTTTTGCGCAAGCTCAGGCCCTGAGATAAACTGGTAACCGGTATAATTTTCAATATCCCCGCTCCAAGCAGCCTGTCCTCCGATATCGCCGGTTAAAACCAGGAAATCCATCTTCTTACGCGCAGCATAGACTGCCGCAGTAATCCCGGCCGGGCCGGCACCTATTATAATGAGGTCGTATAGCTTCATATCTTATTATAGGGGACACCCTGCGAATCAGAGTGCCCCCTACTTATACCACTCGCTGAAGTTTATAAACCTAAGGACTGTTTTATCCTATCCTTATCAAATCCTACAATAATTTCCCCTTCAATATCAAGTACCGGGACACCCATTTGCCCCGAAACCTTAACCATTTCATCAGCTTTTTCAGGGTTAGCGCCAACATCAAAATCCTCGAAAACAATATTATTATCTTTGAGGAATTGCTTAACCCTTATACACCAAGGACAAGTCGAAGTGCTGTATACCTTAACGTTTTTTGCCATTTATCTTCCTTTCTAAAGCAGTTCCCTTATTTCCGTTAACGCTTTAAGGTGACCCTTCTCCTGCTCAATTAAATAATCTATTACCCTCTTGCCAGCATCAGGAACAACTTTCTTTATCCCTTCATAAAAAATAATGGATTCTTTCTCGAAAACCATAGCCTTTGCCAACGCTTCCTTATCGGTTTTTAAGGCACTAGCTATCACCCTTCCCGTATTTTCTTTAGTAAAAACGTGCTCGCTGGCTAGGGCATTCATATAGGCAAAATAATCATCCGAAACTAGGACCCCTTCCTTTGGGTTATCGGTTTTCTCCAAAATCTCTTGGAAAGACTTGATATGTTTTTCTTCCTCTCCTGCCAGGAACTTAAAAACTTCCTGTACCCTGATATCACTCGATAGGCTTACAAGGGTTGCATAAAAGTCTCTTCCGTTCTTCTCAATCTGTATTCCGATCTCTACTATTTCGCTTCCCGAAAAAACATCTCCCATTACCTTCTCCTCTTATTATCTATTTTAGATGCGCCGGGGTAAGATCAACGGCCTCTTCAACTTCCAAAACAATCATATATTTGGGCTTAGGCAAAGATGCCTCCGGATGCCCTTTATGCCCTTTTTCTTCGCGGATATTCTTAAGCAGCCGCTGCGTAAGCCTGCCGGTAATCCTCTCTTCCCAGCTTTTTACAATATTTTCCGTCAACTCCTCCTCGTGAATTAACCTTGCCCTTCCCTTAAGGCAAAAACCCTTAAACCTATGCTCATCAAAAGCAGTTGCGCTGGCAGATGGATTTGACTTTAAATTCTTAAAAGTCTGCCCGTGGTAGGCATCAAGAAAATAAGCACGCCCGGACTCTTCAATCTTAATCATCCCCTTGCAAGAGGTATGGGGGAAACCTCTGCTGTCAATTGTAGTTATAACTACACAACCCTGGCTTTCAAAGAAATTTATTATTTCACTGGCTAGTTTCACCATTAATATTGGTTAATTTACCTTATCCGCTTTAACAATATTCTTTCCAAATTCTAAACAGGCCGCTAGCTCATTTTCATCAGGCCGATATTTAATACCCAACCCCAAAAGAGACAGAGGGATACCGCTTGCATTAATAATCTTTTCTATATCTTTCACTGCTCCCCCTGCCCAGCCAAATGAACCAAAGGCGCAAGCAAACCTGTTTTTAGGAGCAAGGCCGCGCATAAATTCAAGAAAACCTGCCATTGAAGGAAGCATCCCGTTATCGTGTGTTGAAGAGCCAAAGATAAAAAACCTGGAATCCAGCATCTCCTTAATTACTTCAGTCCGATCTGCATTATTAATATCAAAAAGCTTTACCTCTATGCCGGAATCAATAATGCCCTGCGCAATCTTGCGCGCCATCTTTTCCGTTGAGCCCCACATTGTTTCATAGACTATCACGGCTTTAGGCTTTACCTCATTATTAGCCCAAGACAGATACTTAGCAACTATTTCCATTGGGTTCTTACGCCAAATAAGGCCGTGGCTAGGGGCTATCACCTTAATAGGTATGCCCAGTTTCTGGATTTCTGCAATTTTCTTGGAAATTATAGCCCCCAGGGGCCAAAGAATATTTGCGTAATATTTCGCTGCTTCATCCCACAATACACAGGGGTCTACCTCATCCGTAAATATAAAACTTGAGGCTAGGTGCTGGCCAAAGGCATCATTAGGCATAAGCAGGGATTCCTGCGGACAATAGGTAAACATGCTATCCGGCCAATGAATCATAGGCGCTTCTATAAAAGAGAGAGTTTTCTTTCCCAAAGAAACCGAATCACCGGTTTTAACTTCTTTAAAATTCCAATCGCAATAGTAATTTTTATACAGCCCTTCCCGGCACTTTGCTGTACCCAATACCTGGGCATTAGGGCATAACTTCATAAGCGCAGGCAGGGCTCCGGAATGGTCTGTTTCGACATGATTGGCTATTACATATGAAATCTTCTCCAGCGGGATAATCTTTTGTATATTCTGGATTAACTCTTCGGTAAACGGGCCGTAGACAGTATCAATAAGGGCAATCTTATCATCAACTATAAGGTAAGAATTATAACTGGTGCCTCTTTTAGTAGTATAGGTATGGCCGTGGAAACTGCGCATATTCCAGTCTACTACGCCTACCGCATAAATACCCGGCAGTATCTCAAGACTAGGCATTTGGACACCTCCTAAAATGCTAATTTTCTACTGATACCCCTGGAAATTCTCCGTAATGATATTGCCTAAAGGCACTCCCAATTCCTTTGCCAAAAGCCCTTTCATCGCCTCCACCATAGAAGGCGGCCCGCAAAGAAAAAAGAAACGCTCTAAATAATCCGGTACTTCTTTCTTAATTATATCGGGATTTATCCTTCCTACAATACAGCTAAATTCCGTATCCTTCTCGCATAAGACATGAATGACGCGTAAATTGCTGTATTCTCTTTGCATGGCCTCAAAGTCTTCGCGAAAGGCAATATCCCTCACAGAGTTATTCGCATAAAGCAGGGCGATATCTAAATTCAAATTTTTATCTGCGGCAAACTTGCACATGCTCCTTATAGGAGTAATTCCGATCCCGCCCGAAATAAAGGCGATCCTTTCTGCTGCGCGCTCAAGCGTAAAAGCTCCGTAGGGATATTCGATTGAAACCATATCCCCGGGTTTAAGAATTGAGAAGGCCGCAGAAAAATCGCTGTCGGTTATCTTCTTGGTGAATTCAAGATAACCTTTTTCAGTAGGAGAGTTTGAAATTGAAAGATAGCGCTGCAAATTTTTGTCATTATTAAGCTTAATCCGCAAAAACTGCCCCGCCTTAAATTCCATCGGCCCATCCACAGCCGCTCTAATGCTTTTGACATTATAGGTGCGCGGGATAACCTTAATTATTCGTGCACAAACTGGATTAACCATAGTTTAAACCTTTTCAAACATATCCTTGCCTACCCCGCATTCAGGGCAAACCCAGGAATCAGGAAGCTTACCAAAAGGGGTATTGGCAGGAATATTCTGGGTAGCATCCCCTATTGCCGGATCATAGATGTAACCGCATACTGTACACTTATATTTATCCATACCAAACCTCCTTTACCCAATTTTTAAATCTTTGGTATTTTTCCATACCCCATGTATATTACAATAGGCAGTAGCTAAAATAGTCCCGGATTTACCTGCCTTAAAATAGGCCGTGGCCTTTGGCTGAGAATATACAGTACTTGTATTAGGCCCCTGTACAGATTCTCCGTGGGTATTAAATTCAAAGCGCGCAACCTGCAGGGGAAATTTTTCCTCCGGGATAAGATAATAAACTTCAATAGATTTTATATGATGCTCCACAGTATTTGGATGCGCTATCTCTTTGCCCACTTCAACTGTTACTTTTACAATTTCATCCTTGCCGATTGTATCCGGCGCGTCAATTACCGGCACATGTTTCTCAGCTTTCCAGTCTGCTGTCTGCAGCGTCAATTCAGCCATTTTAGCCTCCTATTCCTTTAATATTTTCTTTAAATCTTCTTCCGGCGTACCTATAAGCCTTAGGTCAAACTTCTCCTGAAGCAGCCCAAATACATTCTTAGAAATAAAGGCAGGAGGGGTCGGGCCTATGTATATTCCTTTAATATTAAGATATAACAAACTAAGCAATATGGCAACTGCTTTTTGCTCAAACCAAGACAGAACTAATGTAAGCGGCAAATCATTTACGCCGCAATTAAATGCCTTGGATAAGGCAAGCGCCACCTGTACTGCCGAATAAGCATTATTACACTGGCCTACATCAATAAGGCGAGGTATGCCGTCTATCTCGCCGAAATCAATTTTGTTAAAACGGTATTTACCGCAGGCAAGGGTCAAGATTACACAGTCTTTGGGGACTCTTTCTGCGAATTCAGTATAATAGTTTCTACCCGGCTTGGCTCCATCGCACCCTCCTATTAAAAAGAAATGTTTAATCTTTCCGGATTTAACCGCGGCAATGATCTTATCCGCAAGGCCCAAGATAGCCGTATGGTGGAAACCTGTCATAATCTTCTTTCCCGGTACTTCTGACAGAGGAGGAAGCTGCTTGGCTTTTTCGATTATAGCCGAGAAATTCCTTCCCTCTAAATGGTTTGCCCCGGTGACCCCGGTAATCCCTATTGTAAATAACCTGTCCAGGTAAGTATTCTCCGGAGGAATTAAAACACAGTTAGTTGTAGCAAGTAAGGCACCGCTAAAAACATTAAACTCTTTTTTCTGCTCCTGCCATGCGCCTCCGTAATTACCTGCCAAATGCTTGAATTTCTTTAGTTCAGGATAACCATGCGCAGGAAGCATCTCGCTATGCGTATAAATATTTATTCCGCTGCCTTCTGTCTGTTTTAGTAATTCGTAGAGATCCAAAAGATCATGTCCGGTTATAAGAATCCCCGGCCCTTTTCTGGTACCCGTATCAACCTCAACAGGGACCGGATTGCCGAACCTCTCGGTATGGGCTTTATCCAGAGTTTCCATAATCCTTAAGTTCATAGCCCCGCATTTAAGAACAGCCTGTAAGTGGTCATTAAGGTCAAAACTCACATTGGTTACTGTCTTAAAGAGTGCCTCGTGCATAAAAGCATCCACCTCTTCATCCCGTGCGCCTAATTCCCTTGCATGATAAGCGTAAGCTGCGATACCTTTAAGGCCATACAAAAGTATCTCCTGAAGGCTCTGGATATCCTCATTTTTACCGCAAACCCCCACCTTTACCGCGCAACCTGTCCCTGACATTGTTTGCTCGCATTGGTTACAAAACATTATCCCCTCCTTTTCCGCTATAGCTGCTTTATTTATAATTTACTTAAGCCTCTCACCCTTAATACCTATAACCACCTCTTCAAACCTACTGCCGCTTTTTGATTCTTCAATAGCTTTTTTTATTATATCAACTAACCCGAAACAGCATGGTACTTCCATATGCGCATAGGTTATAGACTTAACATCGTTATTCTTTAATATTTCGACTATCTTCTCAGTATAAACCGAGGCATCGTCAAGCTTAGGGCAGCCTACCAAAAGTATCTTTCCTTTAAGCAGTTTATCATGAAAAGAAGGATATGCAAAAGGGACACAATCCGCGGCAATCAGAACATCCGCATTATTAAGGTAAGGCGCAAACGCAGGCACAAGCATTAATTGTACGGGCCAATTACCGAGTTGGGAATCCGACTCTTTGGCATTACCAAGACCATTCTCAGACTGTTGCTTTCTCGAAAACTCCATAAGCCTTGAACCAGGGCAGCCCTGATGGTATGTGTCTGTTAAAACAGGCTCTTCATTAAGAGGGCTTTCTATCTTCTTCTCTTTTAGGTAATCCAATGCCTCCTTTAGAAACTTCTCCTCATGGTGCTCTTTTAAATGCACAAGGTGGGCTTTGATTACGTTATCACCCTGCTTTATGACATTATCCATTACCTTCTTTTCGTTGTAAGGCTTTGCCTCCCTCTCGGTAAAAGTAATGGCGCCCTGAGGGCAATGCCCGATACAAGCCCCAAGCCCATCGCAAAACAAATCGCTGATCAGCCTTGCCTTTCCGTCAATTATCTGAATCGCGCCTTCAGGGCAATTAGGTATGCATAATCCGCAACCATTACATTTATTTTCATCTATTTCAATTATCTTTCTTTTTGGCATTGATATTCAACCTCACTTTATTAAAGAAGCAACGGCCACCGAAGATAACTCTTTTCTTACGTACTTTTCAATTCTTAAGATCCTTTCCCGTAAAGGACAATCCTTGGTATGCGGGCAAATTCCTTTCCCCAGAGAACATTCATTCAGACAAAATTCTCCTTGGAAAATATGCATAATATCGGTAAGAAATATGTCTTCGGGGGGCTTTGCAAGCGAGAAACCTCCGCCCTTTCCCTTAAAAGAATTCAAAATCCCTTTGTTATGCAATACCTGCAGCAGTTTTCTTAAAAAAGGACCCGGGATTCTTAAATTCTTAACAAGCGAAGATACGGGATAAAGCCTTTCTTTGTTCTTAGCTATAAAACAAACTGCCCTTAGGGCGTAATCTGTATCGCGCGTAATTAATTTCATATTTAATTTAGGTTAGGCAGTTTATCGTCATGCCCAGGACACTTTACTGCAGCCCTCTTTACAGTGGGCAACGGGGCGCAACATATATCTAACAGTAATATCCATACACCCCTCCTTTCCAGTTAATGATACCATAATAGTATCATATGTCAAGAAAAAAATTACCTATTTTATAAAGACATTCATCAAATACCCTAAGATAATTACCTGCGGCAGGGTAACCAAAGGAAGCCACAAGGCTACTCTCCTGCCTACGTTTACCCAGAGAAGCCCGATCTCGGTATAATCGGTTACTACACCTGCCATAAGAAATGTAAAACTATTACCCAGCGCCCCTGTCTGCCGGTATATCTCAAAGGCCAAGGGACTTGAGCCCTCAGAGCATACCTCAATTATAGTGGCTAGTCCTAATGTAACTACCAGCCCGAATAAGGTTGGGCCCATAAACTTATGGAAAAAATGAGTCGGTATGTATGCCCCTGCTAACGAAGCGATAAATACCCCGAGTATTATCCACCACAATACCATACGAGAGAGGCTTAAAGCCCCAATGACTACTCCTTTAAAATCATTGACCAAATTCCCTAAGGTAAACTTGTAACTTTTAAACCTGGCATACAAATCTCTTCTAATTGAAAAATCATCTCCCACCTCAATGATATTATTATTTTTCTCAATTAAACCCTTTTTCTCAAGAAAGATAAAAATAAATCCCGTGCTTATGGCGATAATTACTGCCGAGGCTATAATTAATACCCCTTTAAGACCAAAGAAACCCACCAGCATAACAGTCAGGGTAAAATTTGCCCAGGGGCTGGCCAGAAGAAAACTGACTACCGCAGGATTGGATGCCCCCTTCTTATGCAACTGTATAGACAAGGCTAATATTCCATGGCTGCAGGCACTCATTAAGAAGCCTAAGAATACGGCATTAAATATCGTGGCGGGCTTATTGCGGGAGAGGATTTTAGATATATACTCCCTAGGTACATAATAATCTATAGCCCCGCCCAAAAACAGCCCTAAGGCAACCGCCCACCAGATACTCTTTACATAATTTATAAAATTCTCCTGAAATGGCTTCAAAGGCGGAAAGAATACGGACAAAAAAAGCAGCAGCCCGGCTAAAGCACTAACAACTAAGAGCTTATTGCTGAGAATTCTTGGCCTTGCCTTATTTGAACAGCATTCCTGCATTAACGCCCCCAGATAAACCAAACAAATAAATAGGCAGCAAAAACTGCGGCAAAAGTAAAAGGAACCCCTATCTTCATAAAATCCTTAAAACTTACCCTATAACCTTCTTTTTTAAGCAAACCACAGGCAACAATATTTGCGGAGGCGCCAATAGGGGTAATATTACCTCCTAGGCTTGCCCCAATAAGTAGGCCGAAAAGAAAAAGCGTAGGGTCTATATTCAATTTCGCGGACATAGATATGGCAACCGGAAGCATAGCTGCCAAGAAAGGGACATTATCTACAAAAGCAGAGATGGCTACGGACATAACAACTATGATGGTATAGCCTAAAAATATATTCTGTCCGATTAAACCCGAAAGAAAACCGGAGAAAAGTTCAATCCAGCCGGTAATGGATATAGCGCCGATAATAATAAATATCCCGATTAAGAAAAAAGTCGTCTCCCAGTCAAGCCCCCCCAGCCCCTTAAGAATTGACCCCTTCTTAGCGAGGCGCTGCCAGATGAGTGAAAGAGCCCCGAAAATGACGCACAAAACCCCTGCCGTATAAGAAAAACTGGTTTCAATAAATGAAGCTGCCGCTAAAGCAAATATCAGAATAACCAAAATAAGCGCAGGGACCCACGAATTCACCTTTTCAACAGGGACAAGTTTAACCTTCTCCTTGTTCCCTTTAAATATAAAATATAAAACCATAAAAGATGCGATTGCCCCGGTTTGTACCGCAAAAAATATGCTGGGCCTCCCCTTGTAAAAGAAGAAATCCGAGAAATTCATATCGGCAAAGCCTCCTAAAAGCATACTTGGAGGATCCCCGATTAAAGTAGCTGCACCCTGCAAATTACTGCATATTGCAATAGCAATCATCATATTCAAGGGGTTAATTTTGAGCTTTTTTGCCAAGGATATGGCTATAGGAGCAATAATGAGGACTGTAGCGACATTTTCAACAAAGGCTGAGATAAAACTTGTCAGCACGCAGATGAATAAGACCGACCACGCAGTATTCTTAGCGCGATTAACAATAATTTCCGCTAGATATGCCGGTACACGGCTTAACATAAAGACATCCGCCACAGCCAGCATACCCACAAATATCCCCATGACATTCCAATTTACGGAAATAAATGCCTGATGCGGGGTAATGACCTTTAAAACGACAATAAAAAAAGCCCCTAAAAGTGCCAAGTGGGCCCTCTTATTCGGGAATAATATAAAGGAAATATACGCCAAAATAAAAACCGCTAAAGCTAATACATTATTCATATTTTATCTCCTTAACATTATTATTTTATTACTTACTAACTACTTGTCAATTACAATTAGGACCGAATAAGGAATTTACTTTAAAATTGTTTTAATATTTAATTCTAAAAACAGAATAAACCAAATAACAAAATCTGCAAGGCATTGAAGTACTTACCGGTATTTACTATAAATTTTAAGCGCTATTATCACAACAAAATGGCAGGATTTACTGATCAGGTAAAACTGATTATCGTGATGCCGATTATGATAAAAACTATGCCCAGCCAGCGCCTGAAACTTACGCGCTCTTTCAAGACAAATCTCGAGGCAACAGCAATAAATACATAATGCATACTATCCGCGGAAAAAGCAAAACTTAGATCTGCCCTGGATAAAACAAATAACCATATACAAAGCGAAATAATACTGAATAAGAAACTAATCCATACCCGGGGTATTAAAATCAATTTAAAGATAAATTTCGCTATCTTCAAGATGTTTCCTGAAGGAGCAGTCAAAGAATTTATAGCGGACTTCAAAAAAAGCTGGTTTATGGTATCGCAGGCACTGGTTAAGGCTATAAGAAAGAGAGTAAAAACTACGCCTTCTTTCATCGCAAAGAAACCTCGCTCTCTTTAGTGCTTAATGAAACAAAGAAAACTCCCACTAATATAAAAATTACCCCTATCCAGCGGAATAGGCTGACACTCTCACCTAAGAATAAGGCTGAAGATAAAGGGATAAGTATGTAGCTGAAACTGGCTATCGGCACGGCAACACTTAAATCAATCTTGGAGAGAATAGCAGACCAGATAATAAATGTGCATAAAACAGAGACCAGGCCAAGCCAGAGAAAAGGTGAAGAAAACACTCCTCCGAGAAAAGTTAAACCGGCAGAGACAGTATTGATATCAAGATGATCCTGGGTTAATGCACCTTTCTTGAATAATAGGTGGGTGAGTGTCTCCAGAATATCCGAGAAAATAAGAAAAATGAGTATCTTTAAGGTTAATCTTTTTTTAATCATTACGGGTATCCCTGAGATCAGTATCGAAATTATCCGGCTTCAGGATAAGCGAGAGAAGCTTCAATATAATATTAACCAACCGGTTATCATGCCTTAAGTATACATAAAGCGGCAGGAGCCTGCTGCCCAGCCTTAATTTAGCGCAATAATCCGTCTGGCCCGTTTTATAAAAACGCACTCCGTTATTTATACACCACTCTATATTATGGCACCAGCTTACAAAATACAAATGATGGCGACTGGAGATATCATAATCGAATCCGATAAACTTATCAATGAATAAATCATTATATAAAAAACAAAGGTTGAAGGCCCCCAGCCTGCCGTTTACATAATAAAAGAAAATCTTAATATTGGGCTGCATATTTCTGCTTGCGCTTATAAAGAATTCTTTGGTAAGCCGTTCAAATTTAGTCCCGCCCTGGTGATGCGTATCAAGATAAAGCCTATACACATCTTCCATAGCGCTATCCGCCTCCCCCATCAACCTTACCTCGATCTTTGCCTGGCTATAAGCGCTTCTTATCTTGCGCCTGAGACTCTTCCTACTCGAAGCGCCTAGGCTTTGCAGGTAATCCTCAAAAGAATGAAAATTTAGTTCGTTAACCGCGGAAGGAAAACTATTCAGCCTGAAAAAACCTTTTCCCGTAAGGATCCTTAACCTTTCTGCCTGCTCCTGCGGAAAATCTTTAAAAATAGTAAGCCTTGCCTTTTTACTTTTAGCAAACCCCTTTAAGCCGGCAATAAGAGTACCTAAGGCATCGGGCTCATCTTCCTTATCTAAATCCAAGCCAATAACCCCACTCTCTCCAAACGGTGAGCCGCAAAACAATGTCTTTATAATCAAAAATCGCGGGTAAACCTTTCTTATCAATGCAATTGCAGCCTTTAACCAACCTTCGACAGCAATATCTAAATTGAAATCAGCGGTAAAAATAGGAGCGATAAGGCTCAGGCGGCCATTTTTATACAAAAGGGCGTAAAAGAAACTAAACTCCTCAAGACCGGACTCTTCAAGGGTTTTATAGAAAGCATAGCCCTCCGGAACATCTCTAAAAACCCTGTCCCAATCAAGCCTTGAAATGCTATTAACGGAATCGCAGACCTTAAACTCTTTTTTATCCATTTTATCCAGAAAAATAAGTATCTTGAATTAACGAGTATTTTAACATAGAATAGATGAAAACATTCAATAAAAATGAGCATCTTTAACGAAATACCACCTACAGCCGGCTTGCCTCTTTCAATAAAAGAGATCCTGCCTATTTTTTATAATAAAGCCTCCGGCAGGCTTGAAGATGATTTTAGAAAATTTCTGGAAGTTGATTATGCCTATATTACTTATTCCGGAACAGCGGCATTTTATATCATACTTACAGCGCTAAAGGAGATTTCTCCCAAGAAAACAGTTATTATACCATCTTTTATCTGTCCGCTCGTACCTTTGGCCATAGAAAGAGCCGGTTTAAATACGCTGGTATGCGACATATCAGAAGATGGTTTCGATTTTGAAATTAAGGCGCTAAAGGATACCTGCCTTAAAAATAATGACATACTGGCCATACTTCCCACGCATCTTGCCGGGATTGCCCTTAACCTTGATCCTCTGGCGAATATAGCTAAAGAAAAAAACATCTTTATTATCGAGGATTGCGCACAAAGTTTAGGGGCAATGTACAAAGGCAAGAAACTTGGAACCATAGGAGATTTTGGCTTCTACAGCCTCTGCCGCGGTAAAGGCATTACTATTTATGAAGGCGGGGTTATAACCGCTAAGCCTGAATATTCTAAATTAATTAACGAGACTGCAAAAAAAATAGAAAGAAACAGCTATCTTTCCGAAAGCTTAAAATTACTTGAAATATTCCTTTATTGGATTTTCTACAGGCCGCAGTTATTCTGGTTTGCCTTCAGGATGCCGCAGATATTCTGGGAGATGCAAAATAAACCCGAGAAGGCATTTATCGAGTATTTTACCTCTGATTTCCCTGTACATAATATATCCAAAAGGAGAAAGGCTGTAGGCCATATGCAATGGAGACGGTTAGAAAAAGAGATCTCAAGCCAAAGGGAAAAGGCGCAGTATTATATAGATAATTTAGGTAAAATTAATGGCCTAAAAGTTATCTTTGAACCAGCGGGGACTTTCTCAAATTATCCATACCTTACCCTGTTATTTGATAAAGAAGAGGTTGCTGGTAAGACATTTAACCTATTCAAAGATTCCGGACTTGGCATATCTAGAATATATCTTTATGCTATTACATACTATAAATACCTGAAGAATATTTATTCCCCCGGTTCCTTTCCAAATGCCCAATATATTGCAAAAAGGCATCTTACCTTAACTACGAGTACCTTTTTAAAGAAAAGCCAGCAGGACTATATAATCAGCAAAATAAAAGGTTTATAATGATAATTTTCTCATTAAAAGAAGACCGGCGCGAAACAAAGGAAATCCCTGATTCCAGTTTTTTTCTCGAGGGGGATAAGAACCTTTGTTTCCTGATACACGGGTTAACCGGTACTGCCAAAGAGATGAGCTCCATAGGAGTGCGGCTAAACAGAGAAGGCTTCTCCGTGGCAAGCCCAATGATGCTTGGGCACAACCAGTCTTTATCTGTGCTGAAGAGAATGCGCTGGCAGGAACTTTACGCAGGGATAAAAAAAGAATTTCTCAAATACGAATCGCGTTATGAAAATATATTTGTGGGGGGCTTGTCATTCGGCGCGCTCATCGCAATACTATTGGCCTATGAATTCCCTGATAAAGTGCGCGCGATTAACTGCTTTTCCCCTACCCTCTTCTTTGACGGATGGAATACCCCTAAAACAAAAATCCTTCTCCCTATAATATTTAAAACTCCACTTAAATATTATTTATATCTCAGGGAAGAATACCCCTACGGGATAAAGAACCAGGAGCTGAGGTCAAAGGTAGAAAGTTTTTATAAGGCATCCGGGCTTTTCAACTACAGCAAGGTACACCTTTATGGATACCCGGTTATCCCGGTATCTAGTATGCATCAAAACCGCTTATTGGCAAAATATATCGGGAAGATACTCCCTTTGATCAAAACGCCAATACAAATCCTGCAGGCAAAGGAGGACGATATAACCAGCCCGAAGAATTCTTATTTTATATATGAACGTATCGGATCAAAAGACAAAAAGGTTATATTGCTGGAGGACTCCTATCATATAATCATTGCCGACCAAGAAAGGAAAAAGGTTGCTCAAGAAACTATTTCTTTCTTCAAGAAATACCGGTGATTGCTATGAGAATAGGGCAGAAATTATTTTAAGGTTGGTCAGCTCATTTACTGCAGAGATTTTCTCATTACTAAAGATATCTGCCTTAATATCCTTAGGATGGTCCAGTCTAGAGATAAAACTCTTCAATCTTTTGGAAAAGAAAGGCTTGGAATAGTCTCCGGTAATATCTACCCCTAAAATATCCAGATTATTCCTTATGGATTTCAGCATCATTAGCAAATCCTCCAAAGAAAGATACCCTTCTTCCCAGTTAGTCAGGGCATACTCGCTTTTAAGGCAGTCTTTATCTATGGAGAGGTATACCTTTTTTGTAGGGAGCCTGGAAATTACAGTAAGTAAAAAATCATTTAAATTTTTTCCTTTAAGCTCATCCCAATAAATCTTAGTTCTCAAAAACCCCTTCTCCAGCCTCATTGAACTATTGGAAGGAACCCTTCTTAGAAAAACCGTGGAAGGAATATGGGCATAAGGATAAATCTCTAGCCGGTTATTCTCTAATAATTTAAGGTTTCCGGTCTGTATATAAGGAAAGGCGATATCCTGCGAAGAAGGACCGATTAAAAAACACTTGAGAATACTTTTATTTCTCAGGGAACGGGTTACCCAGGAGCCGCAGCCAAGAAACGGAGGCAGGATATCCCAATCGGGATGGAGATCAAAAACAATAAGTATAAACGGCTCGCTTATCTTTTCTGTAGTCAGGGAGCTTATATGGTGAAAATCTCCTGAGCCCAAGAAATTAATCCCTCCGGATATATCCTCTAGGCGCAGGCTAATAAGCCCTGCTGTCTTCCTGCTCATCCATAACCGAGCGGAAGAAGAGAAATCTTTAAAATCAATTATTCTTGGATTATATGCTGAAAGTAACCTTTTTTGGCTTGTTAGGCTTCCGTCAAAATCTAATATACGGATATCCATGGGGAATCCCTTTACGGGCGGCAGAGGTTAAGCCTTTTTTATGGCCTTAATAAGTGCCTCTTCAAAAAGGTCACAGCCTAAATCCATCTCTTTCTGAGTGATATAGAAAGACGGGGCTATAGTAAAGACATTCTTATAGTAACCCCCTACATCCAGTATCAAGCCGCGCCTCTTTCCTCCGGAAGTTAATCTACCGCTTAAGCCTAAGTTTGCAATCCTATCAGTTAACTCTTTGTCAGGGGAATACCCGTCCTTCCCGCACATTTCAACACGTATAGCCAGACCTAAGCCATTAACATCGCCTATCTGCGGATATTTCTTTTGTAGGTCCTTAAAACGGCTTACCAGATACCTGCCTTTTCTGGGTACCTCCGTGGAAAAGTTAGATTCTTCGATAAGCTTCATGACCTCCAGACCGACTGCAGTCCCAAGAGGATTGGAGGAAAAAGTGGAGTGGGTTGAGCCCGGCGGGAAAACCTTAGGCGAAATCAAGCTCTCCTTAGCCCAAACCCCTGATATCGGGTTTAATCCGTTGGTTAAGGCCTTGCCGAACACAATTATATCCGGAGTAACATTAAAATGCTCTATGGCCCAAAGCCTGCCGGTCCTGAAGAAACCCATCTGTATTTCATCATCCACAAAAAGTATGCCGTATCTATCCAGTATTTCTTTTAACCCCGAGAAATAATTCTGCGGAGGTATAATATAGCCCCCTGTCCCCTGCACTGCCTCAACGTAAAAAGCGGCAAATTCGCACTTATTGGTTTTCTTATTTACCACCGAATGGTACTCGGTTTCAAAAAGGCGTTCGAATTGTTTCAGGCAATAAAAGTCGCAGAAATCTTTTTTCTTATCGTAAGGGCACCTGAAACAATACGGAAAGGGAATAAATAATGCCCGGTCTCCGAAATGTCCGAAACGTTCACGGTATCGAAAACTGGAGGTAATTGCCGAGGCCGCCAGAGTTCTGCCGTGATATCCTCCCATAAAAGCAAAACACAGGCTCCTACCGGAATGATTCCTCACCAGTTTTAGGGAATCTTCGAGGGCAGAAGAACCCCCGACATTAAAATGCACCCTGCCCTTCTCTTCAAAGGCAAGTTCGTTTCTCCGGGAAATTTTTGCGGCCAGCCTTATCTTTTCTTCATGCAGGTACTGACAGGCAAGCTGAGGGAGGGTATCGATTTGTTTCTTAAGCGCAGTGTTCAACCGTTTATTTCTGTAGCCGAAGTTAGCTGCCGAATACCACATCTGCAAATCAAGGTATTCAACTCCTTCGCTATCGTAAAGAAAACTCCCCTTCGCCGACTTAAATATATTCAATGTATCCGCATAATGAACCGTATCCCCCCAAGAGCAATACTTAGCTTCCAATTCAAGCAAGTTTTCCTGACGGTTTATCTTGTCAGTCTTTGTCTCTCTTACTGCTAATTTATCACTCATACAAGGCTCCTTTTAAAATAATCATAGACGTCTTCAAGCGATTTGTAGGAAAAACAGGTAAGCCTTTTGGACTTAAAGTGCTTTAAGAGGCTATCCTTGGCAAATACTATATCGGCATACTTTGACGGGCATATATCAGAACGGCCGTCACCTATATATATTATTATAGAATCGCGCGAGACGTTTGCCAAGAGGTTTTTTGTCTTACAATGGGCGCAAATATTGCAATTCTTATTCCGGTGGGGGAAAACCGGGACTAAGGCCTGGCTCTTGAAATTGAGCTTGTTGGAATAAACCTTCAAGTTACTAATTCCATGGTTACGTAGGATCCGCCTTAATATGTAATCAAAGTTATCGCTCAATACTATAGTTTTAATCTTTTTAGCGGATAGAGTCCTGACCAGCCTGTTAAAGTAGGGGTCAAGCTTAATGCCGGACAGGTAATGATCCAGCTCAGGCTTAGTAATAGACATCCCCCTTACCTGATCCTTAAGGCATTTATGCGAGCCTATTTTACCCGTTTCCCATTCTTTCTCCAGTTTAACCCAAAGGTTATCGCGGGAAAAAACCGGCAGCATACTGTCAAAGACATCACAGGTAGCAATAGTGTTGTCAAAGTCAAAGAAAACTATGCACTTTTGAGGGTTCACTACTTTCATAATATTTTCTAATAAGGGAAGGCTCCCGGTATAACACTTTGGCAATAAGGACATTTACCAACCTTCACATTATACTCCTTAATTTTAAAACCGTCGCGCTTAATTAATGGTTTTGCGCAAGAAGGGCAAAGGGTATCACTACCCCATCCGTAGACGTTTCCCGCGTAAACAAAATTAAGCCCGGCCTCTGTACCAATCCCCCGCGCTTCTCTAAGTATCTCCTCTGGCGTAGAGGGATACTCATTCAGCTTATAAGCCGGATGGAAACGGGAGACATGCCAGGGTATATTCCTATCGAGCCCAGAGATAAAACCCGCTAATGCCTTCAGCTCATCCTTAGAATCATTGACCCCGGGTATAACCAGGGTAGTAATTTCAACCCAGACACCCAATTCTTTCATCAGCTTTATAGTCTCCAGCACAGGAGAGAGCGAGGCAGAGCAATATTTCTCATAAGAAGAATCCTGGAAGAATTTTAAATCGACATTTGCGGCGTCCAAATAAGGAGAGATCTCCTTAAGACAATCTTGGGACATATATCCGTTAGTGACAAAAACATTGTGCAATGAACGGGATTTAGCTAATCTTGCCGTATCATAAGCATACTCAAAGAAAACAGTCGGCTCGGTATAGGTGTAGGATATGCTCTGGCAATCATTTCTTAACGCCTCCTCAACTATATCCTCGGGGGCAAACTCATCTTCGGCCAAGGAAGCGCTACCTTGAGATTGCCTTTGTGAAATTTCCCAATTCTGGCAGAAACTGCATTTAAAATTGCAGCCAGCCGAGGCTACGGAGAAACTCTTTGAACCTGGAAGAAAATGGTAGAGAGGTTTCTTCTCTATGGGGTCAACGTTGGCCGCTACGACATTACCGTAAGAATAGGTAAAAAGGGTTCCTTTGAAATTTACCCTTACCCCGCATATTCCAGATTTATTATCCTTGATCATGCATTCATGGGCGCACAAATGGCAATGTACAGTTTTATCGGACAACTTTTCGTAAAAAAGTGCTTCTCTCATATTATTTAACTTATATTAATAAAATTACAGCCGTAAGCCCGCAAGGTCACCCTCTCCAAGAGGGTTAACGCTTAAGGATAGGCCCTTTTTATCGGGGACATGCCTGCAGGATATCTTAACCGCATCTTCGCGTAAATCATAATAACGGCAGGCTATTCTCCCGGAAAGCATTATCTGCTCTTCGCTAAAATCACCTACGCCTAAACAAACCGGACCGGCTGCATTCTCCTCGGTTAGAAACAAATAATCGCCCGCCGCAGCCCTCTCTTCTAAATATTTATTCTCTTTTTCGTTACGGCCGACAATAAACTTTGTGTTCTCTCCGATCCTAAAATGCCTGCCTATCTTCAATAGCTCTATATTCCGCAAGCTTAACTCTTCGTGCCGGATAAGATCCTTAAGCCTTACGGAAAACTGCCGGTCAGTCAATAAACACCCTCCGGAAGCATTAGGATAACCCGAAATACCAAATCTTTTAGCAAGATCAATCTGCATCCTGCGGGAACGCCCAGAGATATTAAACAATTTATCCCGGTCCACCCAACCCTCTGCCTCAGGTATGGTAGGAATTAAGTTCTTGGCGGAAAGCGGGCGAAGCAATAAACCTTTAAGCCCGGCATCTGCCTCTATTCTACTAAGCGCCTGTTTATGCTGCGACATTGGCCTTTGGCCTAAAACCTCTCCGGTGACGATAAACTTAGCGCAGAACTCTTGCATTAGCTCTTTCGACTTCAAAAGCATAAGTATCTTGCAATCGATGCAAGGATTCATATGAGTGCCAAACCCATATCTGGGATTTAATAACATTTCAATAAAATCCTTATTCACATCCGCCACCCTTAGCTCTTCCCCCAGGGTATTCTTGGTGAATTCAACCAGGCCCATGCCGTTATAAGAATGCGGATTAACATGAGAAAAGGGGACCCTGAAATTTAAAGGAATGATACCTATGCCCTGATCTTTAATTATCTTTGCGGCAAGAATACTATCTAAACCACCAGAAATCAAAACAATGGCTTTCATCTATTCAAGTTGCGGCGGATAAATGCAGTAAATTAATAAAACCCTTTCTCAACCGAGGTTTGGCCTTCTCCCCTTATTCGCTTTCTTGGAACGCCAATTAAGTTTTCCCCTGCGCTTACGTTTTCCCATCCTCATTACCTCCTTTATAATACTGCGCTGGAACTTTCTGAATAATATATTTAACTGCCTCCAGCATGCATTGATTAATTGCCTCTTCCATAGATGTTCCTGTATATAAGGCCAGCCCCTGACCTATCTTCTTCTCTTCCCGGTGCCCTTCCGCAGGGCTATATCCTCCAGCTGCCTGCCCGCTGATACGCTCTGAGAACAGAACCTTAGAGGTAGCTGAATCTACGATACGTATATCCAAGGTTATATAAGACCTATTGATACTTGGGCCCAGAAGGCTGTATAACGAACCGCTAGCTGCACTTCCCGCGCCTCCCACCCCAGATTTCCCCCCGGATCCGTAAGGCTCAAAATCCAAAAGCCGGGTAGCAATAATCAAGCCTGAAGGTTTATCGCTAGCGTCCTTAGGCAAACTCACCAACTCAAAACGCTGGCTTTTTTCAAGACCGGCTAGCAAAAGGTCCCGCAAGTTTGAGCTGATATCCACCGTAGCCTTGGCCGTCATAACCTCAAAATCGGCAACTAGTACTTTTGCCTTAGGCCCGGAATACGGCGGAAAAAATGCACTGCTTATAAAATCATCTACAAACTCTATAGGCTTATTAATTAATGCGCATCCCGTCAGGGAAAAGAATGTAATCCCTAAAACAAAAAATGATAAATAAGGTTTACTCTTGGTCATTTAAGGCTCAATTCTGGATCTTATCTGTAAAAAGGTATAAATGTAAGTGCTGCCCAAACAATACAGGTAGTAATCAGCCCGACGCTTAAACCAACCCAAAACCAACTAAAGAAAGTCATGCGGATATTTCTCTCTTTCTCTAGTATTCCCAAAGCTACAATATTAGCGGTTGAACCTATCAGGGTTATGTTTCCTCCGAGGCAGCCGCCAAAAAGCAGCGCCCACCAGAGCGATTGCGTGGTGATATTTATTGCCTGAAAACCCTGCAAAACCGGTATAAAGGCAGCTACTAAGACTACATTATCGAGCATACTGGATCCCAGCGCGCTTATCCAAAGAATTACACTGGTCAGCACGCTTATATTATCTCCGGTTAATTGAACAAGTTTATCTGCGATAAAAACAGTTGTATTGGTATATTTCAGCGTTCCGGCCTGGACAAACAAAAGCAGAAAGAAAATCAAGGTCCACCATTCCACGTCTTTTTCAATATATTTTCTGGCCTTGTTTCTTTTCCAAACCATAATTAGCCCGCTGGAGATAAGCGGGACCGCTACAAGTACGGTATTTGATGCCAAACCCAAGGCAACCTCTATACGGTGATGCAGGGATATAAAAATTAGGGTTAAAAAGAAAATAAGCATATTAATCTTCAGCCTCTTATCCGCAGGTACAGAGATAAGTTTGGTGAGTATCTCGTTAGCCCCGAACTCTTTAATATTCTTATCCAGTAGGGCTATCGGTTTCCGATACCAGAAAACAAGCATTGCCGAAGTGACCAAAAGACAAAGGGCAGCTATAGGCATAGCCTTAACGATAAAATCCTCAAAGGTGAGCCCTGACTTACTGGCGATAAGTATACCTATAGGGTTTCCTAAGACTGTTGCCGCCGAGCCGATGTTAGTGCTTAAAACAGAAATAATAATAAAGGGCGTTGGGTTAACTTCGAAATAATCGCACACCTCCAATACTGCCGCCACCATGAATATTATAGAGGTAACTTCATCAACTGCCCCGGCAAAGATCCCCGACAACACCGCAACGATAAAAACGAATCTTTTCCCTGTCAATCGAGGGATCCTCAAAATAACGCTGACTATCCAGGCGAAAACTCCGGAATCCTTAAGCCTGCCCATGATAACCATCATGCCGATAAGAAATAATATAACCTCTAGGGAGGAGAATATAAGCAAATGCTCTATGTCGATAGTTTTAGTGATAAGGAGCACCGCCGTACCTACAAAAGCAAAACTGAGGCGAAAATCCCAGAAGAACAAGGTGCCTAAAATCGACATGGAAAATATGGCTATTGACAAGGCCTGCTGGGCATTCATGCCTATCTTATTTGCGAATACCCACAAAGAAAATGATATTAATAAGAGTATCCCCAGCCTTAACGCTATGTTCTTCATTTTTATTTTAATTTTATCTTATAGACCGGCTATCTATAGGATTGATTTTATCCGCGGCTTAAGCTTCCAGAATAAGAATGCAGCCAAAACTGACTTGGCTATATCACCGGGGAAAAAAGGGACAAAGCCCAGAAAAAGCGATTTTGTCCAGGAAAGATGCAACGATATCTTAAGCCAGGCAACACCGCATAATAAAAGCAGAATACTAGCTAAACAGAAAATACCTGCAATCATTAAGATATTCTCCTTGGCATGTTTAATAAATCTTGCGATAAAAATAGTGGCGGCAAGAAAACCGAAGAAATAACCAGCAGTAGGTCCGATAAGATAAACTGCCCCGGCATAAGTACCGGTAAATATGGGAAGCCCGATAAAGCCCAGGAATATATAAGCAAATTGAGTAAATAAGCCTAAACGTGCCCCTAAAAAAGCGGCCGAGAGCAGGACAAAGAAAGTTTGCATTGTTAAGGGGACAGGGGTAAAAGGAAGCTGGATACGGACAAAGGCCCCCAAGCTTATTGTAACTATAAAAAACAACGACACTAACGCCCTGGAAATACTCCGGTTTAAAACGATTTCTTTACTTAATATAGACTCCATACCCTCTCCTTAATCTTAAAGATCCATAATGTTATAATTATACCTTAAAATAATGAAATGTAAATAAAAAGGGGCAAGAATTATTTTCTCGCCCCTTTTCTTGGTTTTAAAGCTATTTTTGTATTATTCTTTAGCTATTGCTAAAGTGATGATCCCGGCCAAAATTAAAAACAGGCCCACGGACCCTTTAATAATCATCAAAAGTGCAGGCCACCATCTTAAGATTGCAGCAGCTCCTAGCCCTAAGAAGACCAGCCCTAAGATAACCTTTAAGATCGTAGAAACAACTTTCTTGCCCTGTACACAACTGCATTTTTCTTCCTTCTTGATTTCCTCTGCCATTTTACACCTCCCTTAACTTGGTTGACTCTTCCACCTGCGGTGGATCCAACCCCATTCCGCAGGATATTTGCGTATATAGGTTTCAATAATATCGGTCAATTTCTGTATATTAATAAGTACCGTTTCTTGTGAATCGCCTCCCTCCTGTAAATCCAAAGCAGGCTCAAAGACTATTTTATGCCGGTCATCTTTCTGCCTTAAAATGAAACAGGGGATAAGTGCCGCATCGGTGCGCTGCGCAAAGATCACCGGTCCGGTGGCCGTAGCTGCTTTCCTGCCGAAGAAATTGACAAAAACTCCGGCAGTCCCAAAATTCTGGTCAATGGGAATAAAAACTAATTCGTTATTACGCAAGGAGAGTATTGTATTATTAACGCAGAGATTTCGCGGCTGGCTGTAGATAGTCTTAACCCCGAATTTTTCCCTTTTCTCTAGAAAAACTTTCTCTACCCTTGAGTCCCTCATCGGACGCATAATGCCTGCGGTCTTATACCCCTCTACCGCTAACCTGCCTAACAAAAGCGGGAAATTGCCGAAATGAGCGCTTACTAATATAACTCCCTTTTTTCTGGATAAGGCCTTATCCAGGTTATCCCTACCGATTATATCCACCCTATCCTTCAAAAGCTGAGGCTTGTCCATAAGAAACATGAGCTCAACTGCTGATTTAGCGATATAATCAAAACATAGCCTGACTATCCCGTCCAGCTCTGCTTTGCTTTTTTCCTGCCCGAAGGCGGTCCTTAAGCTGTCGAAGGCAATATTCTTCTGCTTCTTGGCAAAAGAGTAGGCCAACGAACTGATCATCTTGGCAAAGCGATAGAGAAACCTCGCCGGCGTAATTTTTATTATCAAAGAGCAGATATGTAGACCTAGCCACCCTATAAGACGACTAAAGCTTTTCTTAATTTTCTTTAAATCCATTTATGTGAAAATTATACCAGAATTAATTTTAACTTACAATAAGAATTATAACTTATAGCCTATTTTACGCAAGAAATTCTTTCTCCAAGAGATATCCGCCTCTCCTTCCTCCCCCTTAGGCGCAAAACCGTCAACCACGCCTAAAATAGCGCATCCTTCCTCGGTTTGGGCAACGACAACCTTAACCGGATTGGCAGTAGCACAATATATACTGCATACCTCAGGAACATTTTTGATCGCGTTTAAAACATTAATCGGGTAAGCATTTTTCAGTAAAATTATAAAACTATGCCCCGCCCTTATATTAAGGCAATTCTCTACGGCTAAATCCTTGAGCAACTTATCATTACCGTGGGACCTCACTTTACAGGCGCCGCTTGCCTCGGCAAAGGCGAGAGCGAATTCTATCCCTGGGACGCTATTAAATAAGGCCTCATAAAGGTCTTCCGCTGTCTTTATAAAGTGGCTCTGCCCTATGATAATGTTTACTTCTTCGGGCTTCTTAATTTCAACTAATTTTAATTCTAACATATCTCCTCCCTTGCTAATTTATATTAATTCTCCTGAAGCCGGTTGCATAGATAGGGGAATCACCGCCTTCATCACGCCCTATATAAGACCTTACGGAAGCTAAAATAAAATCGGGCGAACCTAATTCTTTCAGGGGAATCTTAAGGGTCAAGGCCTTAGGGACTAAGTTTAAATAAATGCCGCTAGCATTGATCAATCTCTTCCCATCTAGCACCCTGAAGTTTTTATGCTTAGTAATAATCCGCATCTTGGGCATGTTAGCAAAGGGCACACTATAATTATAGCCGAATAAATACACTATCGTTGAGAACCTATATACAATATCCTCGGGTTTCTCTATCATTATAATTAAATCATCCTCCAAGACGGCATAGCTAACCCTACCCTTACTGGCTAAAGAAATATTCTCTGCATAGTTGCCTTCAAGGTTAATATCCGGGAACATCTTGGAAGAGCCAAAAAAGGAAATTAGTTTTTCATTTAACTTAGCCTGATGGTTTAAATTTATAGCGGGATAATCCCCAAAAAGTTCATTCTTACGCGCAAAGGCCAGAAGGTAAAAGGCGCTTGACTGAGTCTGGCTCCTATAACAAAGTATTGCCTTCTTTTTATTATCCAGCTGTTGGGCAGTAAGGTCAAAACTTAACCACTTTATATCGGAATCTGAGAAACTTTTAGGGGGAGTTAACTTAAGATCGGGATGATAATGCCGCGGCAACGGCCAACCGCTATGGTGCACCAGATACGGATAAATCTTAGGGTAAGCTATCTCTTCTTTAAGTTGAGCCAGCGCTATTTGCAAAAACAAATAGAGGGATTTATGGTCGACGTTAACATCCGCAGAATGGGAGACAAATATTTTATCCGGACGATAAGCCAAGATAACCTTTTTCAAATCCTTAAGGATATTCTCCCCAAGGTAAGGGGCCTTAAAAGAAGGGCTATCAGCGTAGGGGACATGGGAGATCCTGGTTAAAAGAGAACGAAATGGTTTATCCGTATTCCAGAACCTGGTAAACATACTAAAGGTACCAAAATCAGGGTAGCCTAAGAATATAAGGTCATCCTCCTTAAGCCCCAATAGCTGCATCGCTTCAATTGACTCTTTACGTCGCAGTTGCCCTAAGGCTATAAACTCATTTTTTTTAAGAACGATCCTCTTCTTATATACGATAAAGGCAAATTGATTATGTTCGCCGTTAGTTAAATAAACAATCTTAACCTTAGCCCCCTTAAGAATAGCCTCCTGTATCACGCCTGCACAGGCTAT
Organism: Candidatus Omnitrophota bacterium; assembly: GCA_028710685.1. Classification (GTDB taxonomy): domain Bacteria; phylum Omnitrophota; class Gorgyraeia; order Gygaellales; family Profunditerraquicolaceae; genus Sherwoodlollariibacterium. Next base: position 32,431 of record JAQTTQ010000005.1, read on the forward strand.
CGCTTCGTCATCCGGATGCGGCGCAAGTATAAGCACCCGCTCTCCCTCCTTGAAGGAGCCTAGCTGCTGAAAATCCTGCGCAGATAAACGGACGGATAAAAACAGGCATAATACAAGGGAAAAAACAAAAATATTCGATATTCTTTGCCGGTGGAATGCCATCATAAACCTCTTTTTGCCATCATTATATTAGCCTCAATACAGCTGTCAACATCTTTATTGGAGCAAAATAACTTGCAATACTAAGAATATGTACTTAAAATATGTTTATGCCCGAGCAAATAAAAGACTACAGCAAAATAAGGCTGGTACTCATAACCGTGCTGGCCCTTAACTGGCTGGTAGCTATAGCTAAAATTATCTTTGGCTTAAACAGCCGATCCGCAAGTATGACTGCTGACGGCTTCCACTCCCTCTCTGACGGCGCATCCAATATCATAGGGTTGATTGGAATACACTTTGCCTCTAAGGCAAAAGATTCCGACCATCCTTACGGCCACAAAAAATATGAAACCTTTTTCTCTCTGGGTATTGCCTTTCTGCTCTTCTTAGTAGCCATAGGAATCATACACGAAAGCCTAGGGCGTTTTAATAATGCCATCACCCTTAATATTACCCCTGTAAGCTTTATTATAATGGTAATTACTATAGTTGTGAATTTTATGGTTATGCGCTATGAAAACAAAAAAGGCCGGGAACTTAAAAGCGACATATTGCTCTCCGATGCCCTGCATACACGTGCCGATATCTTTACCTCGCTTTCGGTTATCCTTGCCCTAATCGCAACAAAAATTGGCTTTCCCCTGCTAGACCCTATAACCTCAATTTTAATTTCCGTTTTTATCGCTTATTCCGGGTATAAAATAGTTTGCCAAAGCTCTGTGATACTCTGCGATAGCGCAGCTATAGTGGATTTAAAACAAATAGTTGATATTGTTTTAAATGTAGAGGGAGTAAAGGCATGCCACAAGATACGTACGCGCGGAAGGCCGGATGATATTTATATTGATTTACACGTACAGGTTGACAGTAGTATGCCCATCGGTTCTGCCCACAAAATAAGCTACGCTATTGAAGATGCCATAAAGAAATCCCTGCCCCAGGTAGTTGATATTGTAGTGCATATGGAGCCGAAAGAATAGCTTATTAACCTGAGAATATACACTTAAGGCCTCTTCTTAGAAGCCCCCCTTATTATACCAAGCAAGAGAAGGAATGCAGAAAAAAAGGGAAGAAAATCGCCGTATTTGCCGTAAAAGGAGAGCCTGCCAGAATAAGGGTATATCGTTTCAGTTTTATACCCTTGCACAAATATATCTTCGCCCTTAGCATCTTTGACCGTTGAAACAATCTTACCTGAAGGAGATATGAATGCGGATACTCCCGTATTGGCGCAACGCACAAGATGAACCCTATTTTCAACAGCCCTAAAAACAGAGGCAGCCAAATGCTGATACGCCTCCGGAGTCTTGCCAAACCAAGCATCATTGGTAATATTCACTAAAAAACTTGCCCCTCTTTTTACGAAATTCCTTGCCAGTTCAGGAAATACGTCTTCAAAGCAAATTAAAACCCCGAAATTATCCGGGAAACGGAATATGGTATAATCATCGCCCCTGGCTATATCTCCTATAGGGGCAATAGTATCCAGAAATCTTAAAGAACCCCTGAAAGGGATATACTCTCCGAAGGGGACTAAATGCAATTTATCATATTGACTTAAGAGTTCTCCCCGGCCTGAAATCAACAAGGCGCTATTATAATAGAGGTTCCCCTTTGAGGTAACCGATCCAAAAAGCAAAGACCTCTGATTTCCTGCTATGTAATCGCGCAAACTCAAAAAATACTCAAATTCCTCTTCTAAAACAACCGGAAGAGCGGCTTCCGGCCAAATAATTAAATCCGGATTATCTTTAACGGCCATATCGGTAAGCTCAAAATATCTTTGCATAATAAATAGCCTGGAATGCGTCTGCCATTTTAAATTCTGCGGTATATTAGGCTGAATCACCGCCAGCCTAACCGGCTTTGCAGAATTTCCAGGATTAATTCCCCACAAAAGATTTATCCGGCAGTATCCGTATCCAACAATGAAAAATAAGAAGAGAATAAGAAATAAAAATAACCTAGCTGTTTTCTTGGAAATAAGGGGAGGTGATATGAGGATTGAATAAACAGCCGTATTAACCACAACGATTAAAAACGAAACTCCCCAAACTCCGGTAATATCCGACACCTGAATAATATGCAAATTAAGATACTGCGAATATCCCAAAAGCGACCAGGGGAATCCGGTTAACAAATGGCTGCGCGCATATTCTAAAATAACCCAAAGGGAAGGAACGATAAGTAACAAGTACTTAGTATTTATTAAACGGCGCAGGAGCAATCCGAATAAACCAAAATATAAAGCCAAATACAATACCAGAAGTATCAGGCCTAATAATGTAACATTGATGAGCCAGAATATTGTTACGGCCCAGAAAATTATGCCGGTTAAATAAGAAAGGATAAAAGAGCGCAGGGTGCCTTTTCCCCTAAGCGCTAAGAAAAGAGGGACAAAGCCAAACCAGGCAAATAATGAAAACCTTGGGGTTAAAAACGGCAGGGCCAACAATAACGCGGAGAATAAACAAAGCCAGAACTCAACAGCCTTTATTCCGGTTATTTTCCGCAGCATTTCTTGTATTTTCTCCCGGAGCCGCAAGGGCAAGGGTCATTGCGCCCGATTTTAGGATGTGATAATTTTACGGATGGGTTAAATTCTTTGGCGGGTTCATTAGATAAAAGGTCCTCTCCTCCAATACCCTCTCCTGCGCCAGTCAACTGAGCTGCCTGCGGATGCACGAGTTCTTTAGAGACTGAGCTAAAGGCACCCCTGAATCTTTCCCTGCCCTTGGCCTGCAATTTAAAAACCGATTCCACGGCATCGTTTTCAATGCTTGAAATCATCTCGCTAAACATACCAAAAGCCTCACGCTTATATTCTACCAGGGGATCTCGCTGCCCGTAAGCCCTTAAACCTATCCCCTCACGAAGGCTATCCATTGCATAAAGATGATCCTTCCACTTGCTATCTATGATCTGCAAGAAAACCATCCGCTCAAGATGGCGCAATAGGTCGCTTCCGAGGGCCTTTTCCTTGTCTTCGTATAAATTCAATGCCCGATCATATAAAAAATCCTCTATATCCTTGAGGTCTTTAGATTGTAAATCTTTTACCTGCAAATCTTCAAGTTCAATCCCGAATCTAAGTTTTATTTCAGTCAATAACCCGCTTAAATTAAGCTCCTGTAGATGATTGGAGTTAGCAGAGACTGCGCTGTTTATGCAGCTTTTTAGAATACCGGCTATCTCTTCTTTCAAAGAAATGCCCTCAAGGATCTCTTTGCGTTGGGAATAAATTATCTCCCTTTGTTTATTCATTACATTGTCATATTCCAAAAGCTGTTTTCTTATTTCAAAATTGTGCTGCTCAACGCGCCTTTGGGCTATTTCAATAGAACGGCTAACCCAGGGATGCTCAATAACCTGCCCTTCCTCAAGCCCTAATTTATCCATAATAGTAACCAGCCGCTCCGAACCGAACAGGCGCATAAGTTCATCTGCCAAAGATACGTAAAAACGCGATGAACCAGGATCTCCTTGACGGCCGCTTCTTCCGCGCAGCTGGTTATCAATCCTACGCGCCTCATGGCGCTCCGTGCCAAGGACATGCAGCCCTCCCACTCCGACTACCTTTCGATGCTCCTCTTCAGTCTCTCTTTTATAACCGTCTAGTATATTTTTATATTCTTCCTTATAATTACCGGACTGCGCATCCAGCTTCTGCCTGGCTAAATTCTTAGCCATAAATTCAGGATTACCGCCTAATAAAATATCCGTACCTCGCCCGGCCATATTAGTAGCGATAGTCACCCCTTTATACCTTCCTGCCTGAGCGACAATCTGAGCCTCCAACTCATGATATTTAGCATTAAGGACCTGGTGGGCTATGCCCCGGCGTTTAAGAACCTCGGATAATTTTTCGGATTTATTTATGGAGATAGTCCCGACTAAAACCGGCCTCCCCTGCTCATAAAGCTGGGCAATCTCTTCAACCACGGCAGAAAATTTCTCTTTCTCAGTTTTGTAGATACGGTCGGGATAATTTTTCCGTATCAAAGGTTTATTTGTGGGGATAACCACTACATCCAGCTGGTAAATATTCTTAAACTCATTGGCCTCGGTAAAAGCGGTTCCGGTCATTCCTGCCAGCTTCTCATACATGCGGAAATAATTCTGAAAGGTTATCGTCGCTAAAGTTTGGTTTTCCCTTTCAATCTTCATCCCCTCCTTAGCCTCTACTGCCTGATGCAGCCCGTCTGACCAGCGCCTGCCCGGCATCATTCTTCCGGTAAATTCATCAACTATAATGACCTCCCCGTCCTTCAAAACATAATCTACGTCTTTCTCATAGAATTCTTTTGCCCGGAGCGCTGCGATAGTATGGTGCCGGCATTCTATGGTTTCAATATTATGCAGGCTTTCCACCCCCCAAAGCCTTGCCGCCTTGATCTCGCCTTCTTCGGTAAGGGCAATAGTTTGCGCCTTTTCATCGGCCACATAATCAAACCCTTCCCCTAGATTTATCCCCTTATACTTGGCGTTTATCTCATCTTTCTCCGTAACCCTTCTCCCGCTTAACTGCAGAGATATCTTCTGGGCAGTATAATATTTTTCCGTCGATTCTTCAGCAGGGCCTGAAATAATTAACGGGGTACGCGCTTCATCTACCAATATCGAATCAACCTCATCGACAATAGCGTAATAAAAAGGCCTCTGCACCAAGTCATCCAGGGAGTATTTCATATTATCGCGTAAATAATCGAAACCGAATTCATTATTCGTTCCGTAGGTAATATCGCAGGAGTAAGCCAGCCTTCTCTCCTCATCCGACATTTCATGCTGGATCGCCCCCACGGTTAACCCCAGAAATTCAAATACCGGGCCCATCCATTCGCGGTCACGCCGCGCAAGATAATCATTTACCGTAACTATATGCACTCCCTTACCTAGTAAGGCATTCAGATAAGCCGGCAATGTAGCTACCAGCGTCTTACCTTCACCCGTGGCCATTTCCGCTATTCTCCCCTCATGCAATATTATCCCTCCGGCAACCTGAGAATCAAAATGCCTTAAACCTATAGCCCTCACTGAGGCCTCCCTTACCACAGCAAAGGCCTCAGTGAGAATACCCTCAAATACTTTGTTACGGGTAATCTTTAACCTCTCCTTTATCTTCTCTTTTTCTTCAGGGATAGCAACAGATGCCATCATCTCCCGCAGTTCTTTTATCTCAGAGATAAAAAGGGCGGATCTCTTTGAAATCTCCTCCTTAAACTGCAGGGTTTTGCCCTTAAGTTCGCTGTCGCTTAAGGACTTAATTGCAGGCTCCATAAGGTTAACCTTATGAATTAACGGCGCAATCTCGGCTATCTTGCTAATGGAGGGCTGAGGCATATCCGGGTGTAAAAAAATATTAACTCCCGGTGCGCGTCTCTTTATCACTGCCTGTTTGCTTCTTAAAACTGTCTCTTTAATGAATCCGAACATTATTTTATCCTTAGGATTAAGGTGTTGATTTATTATATCTCAGATAGGCCTCAATAAACTCATCAAGCCCACCGTTCATAACCTTGTCCACGTCCCCGGTTTCATAATCGCTACGGTGGTCTTTAACCATATTGTAGGGATGCATCACATAAGAACGTATCTGGCTGCCGAATTCAATTTTCTTCTTTGCCCCGGCATACCCTTTTAAAAGAGCCTCTTCTTTTTTCTGCCTCTCTAATTCATAGATACGCGCCTTCAAGATCTTAAATGCCGTCTCTTTATTTTGGTGCTGCGAACGCTCATTCTGGCACTGGGCAACTATACCTGTAGGTATATGGGTAATCCTGACCGCTGAATCAGTAGTATTGACGCTTTGCCCTCCGGCGCCTTTAGAGCGGTAGACATCAATACGCAAATCTTTATCTTCCAATTTTATATCAATATCCTCCTTGGCCTCGGGTATGACATCAACCGAAGCAAAAGAAGTATGTCTGCGCTTATTTGCGTCGAATGGCGATATGCGGACCAAACGGTGTACCCCCCGCTCCGACCTCAGATAACCATAAGCATAAGGGCCTTCTATTAAAAGCGTGGCACTTTTAACCCCTGCCTCTTCTCCGTAAAGTATATCTGTTACCTCAACGCTATACCCGCGCGCCTGCGCAAACCGGGTATACATCCTTAAAAGCATGCCTACCCAATCACAAGATTCTGTGCCTCCGGCTCCGGCATTAATGCTTAGGATTGCACCCGCGGAATCGGAATCTTCGCATAAAAGCGTCTTAAATTCTAATTTCTCTAGGTCCCGGGAAAGCTCATCAATATTGCTCGCTAAATCCCGCGACAGCTCCCCGTCCTGGGCATTAAGTATGGCGGCTAAATCGTTAAGCTCACGGTACTTCTTAACTGCCGACTCCCATGGCTCAACTATATTTCTTAGCCCCTTAAGCCTTCTGACTACTTTGGTTGAATTGTCGGTATCTTGCCAAAACCCGGGGGAAGACATTTGCGCGGACAAATCAGCGATGATTTTGTTCTTGCTATCAATGTCAAAGATAACCTCTTAGTTGACCCAGGGTTGCTTCAATATCAACAAGCTTTTCTTTAATTTCATCCAGCATAATTCAGCTCCTAAAAAATAGCTACCCCTTCTTTATCCCTTTTAAAGAAAGCATAAACTCATCCTTATTATCCGAGAAAAGCGCAGCCGTATCCTCGCTTACCTTCCCTTCCTTAACCAGCTTAACCAAAGATTGATTAAAGGACTGCATGCCAAAGATATTTCCGTCTTCAATGAATTGAGGGATCTCCCAAACCTTTCCCTCGCGGATCAAACGGCTGATGGTTGGCGTAAGAAGCATTGCTTCATACGCCGGGATGCGCCCCTTGCCGTCTTTTAACGGTAATAGCCTCAAGGATATCACTCCCTTTAATATTGCGGATAACTGGTTTCTTACCTCCTGATGCTGATAAGGAGGAAAAAAGTTGATAATCCTTTCCACGCTCTGCGCAGCATTAATAGTATGCAAAGTGCTTAAAACCAGAACCCCGGTCTCCGCAGCAGTTATGGCGCTTGACATTGTCTCTAAATCCCTAATATTACTTATAAAAAGAACATCGGGCGCCTGAAGCGTAAAAGCACGCAAGGCATTGCTATAAGATAAAACATCAAGGGAGACTTCGCGCTGGTTAATAAGCGCCTCCTTATCCTTAAAAACAAACTCTATCGGGTCTTCAATGGTTAAGATATGTTTTTTGCTGTTTAAATTAATATATTCGATCATACTGGAGATAGTGGTAGACTTTCCGCTACCCATGCTTCCGGTAAGAAGCACCAACCCCCCTCTCTCCATAGAGAGTTTCTCTAATATCTCTGAAGGCAAATTTAAGTCGCTAAAAGTCTTGGTAACATTATTCACCCTTCTTATAACCAAGGATGGCCAATTGCGCTGCATAAATATGCTAGCCCGAAACCTATAATCTAGCTCCTTGATATAAATACTGAAGTCAATATCTAAATTGCTCTTAAAATACTCTCTCTGCTTAAGATTGGTCAAGTCTTCGGTAGCCTTTACCACATCCTCAACGGTAAGCACCACCTCTTCTGCGGTTACCAGCCTACCGTCTATTCTCATACGAGGACTGCCTCCGGCGCGATAAAACAAATCCGAGGCGCCCCTTTCAATCATCTCTTTTAGCAGGTCTTTTATATCCATTTTTCCTCCGTTCATAAAATATTATACCATTTTCTTGGATTTGGGAGTAGGATTAAATTCCATATACTTGCCCAGCGCTAAATGAGTTTGGGCATCTAAAGCAGGAGTAGATCCCAGAATCAATATTATAAAAGGCACCAAAAACCACTCCATAGTCATTATGACATTCTTAAACCAGCTCACCTCCTTAGGCCGGGGAGGCAATATCAAACGGCTTAAAACTATCCAGACTAAACTGGTAAAAAGGGTAAAATTAAGAAGCAGCCCGGTTATCTTAGAAAGGTTATACCCTATCGCCATCTGGTTAAAAAATGCCCCGCCGAATATAACCGGTAGCGGACCGATAAACAATAGTATGACAGCCCAAACCGCCCAGGTAACATGGGTCTCTAAAAGATGGAAGCCCCTCCTTACCTTCTTTACCAAAGGGATATCCCGGTCATTCAAAAATCCGTTCATTAAAAACGGGAAGTTCTCCACCCCCCAGGCCCATCTTCGTTTCTGCTTATATTGCATTTTAATAGTTTTAATAAAGCTGCTGGAATAGGCTATATCCATAGAGACCGTAAGATAAAGGGGTATGACCCGGTAATCTCCTTTGTAGAAAAGAAACGCCTTCCAGTAAATAACCGAGTCATCGGAAACCATATCTACCGGCCAATAACCTATATCTACCAGGGTCTTAAAGCTCATGCTATGGCTGGAGAAAGTAACAAATTTCTCTAGGCGCATCCCCTCAATCATCTGGCAAAATGAAGAGCTGATCTCTACCAGGCGGGCAAAAGAAGGAGCCTGCCAGATATTATTATTATATACCGGCATCGGCTGATAACTAGACTGGTGAGGCTTAGGGGACTTGGCAAAATGATAGGTAAGGCATCCGAAATACTCCTTATTTACGCACGTATCCGCATCAAAACATGAGAGGATAATATCTTCATCCCTGATACCGGCTTTATTCAAAACAACCTTTGCCTCTTTAGCTGCCCAAGTAGCATTTGCCCCCTTGGTAGGCTTTTCCCCTACTATGCCGGCAGGATGAAAAGTAGATAAATAGATGTGAAAAGAATCTCTAAATTCAGACTCAAGCACCCTGGCGTTATTACGCGCATCAGGGTTACGCTCTTCAAAGGCAACTGCCACAATAATCTTATCTTTGGGATAATGGCATTTATTAATCGCCTCCAAAGAAGGCCTTAAAATATCCAGGCCTTCTTTGTAAACCGGAAAAATAATAAGATGGTAGAAATTATTCTTAGGACAGGCCTTAAGCCAATCCTTAGACCTCTCCCTGTAGAGCCTATGGTGTGCCATAACTAAAAGCGTGGTAAGGTAAACGGTGCGAATAATCCAATAAAAATCAAAAACAAGGATTATAACCGCACAGGCCACCGGGTTAACAAAGGCCAAGAGGACTAATATCGAGATTATACTCCAAGATAGAAAGCCCGGGATTATCTCAAAAACTCTCTGCCTTAAACTATTCTCTTTCATTCTGCCTTAATTTAACTACATTGTTGATAATAGATGCCTTTTCGCTAAATTCAAGTTTGTAGACGTTCTCATAAACTGCTCCGTCATCACCCATCTGATAATCTGAAAAATAAAGGCTATCCCTATCCACTTCATAAAATAACCCCGAGGGAAAACTGTTTAAGTTGACCAAACTTACCTCATTTGGCAAGGCATTTGTCTCCAGAACCGAGATATTCCTATCGGTAACCAAAATCAAATGATAACTATCCGAATGCCAAAATACCTGAATAATCTGCTGCCTAGGGTAATCCAGAATAAGCGGGTTTTGGCCGTACAATAAGCTTCCTTTCGGGCTTAAATACAGGATGCAGATTTGATGGTTATTAAAAAGCAGGATCTTCTCTTTATCTTCGGAAAGCTTCAGCCCCTTAGGCATGCCCTTAAAGGCCTTGGGTAAAATACTTAACTCTTTAAACTTTTCCCCTTCCAGGTCAGACTCATAGAGAATACTATCCTGCCGGTTAAAATAATAAATACTCTTTTTCCCCTGATCAATATAAAAATATGAAACGCTATCTTTATTCAGCTGTTTTATATTTAAACGCTTGGGAAAAAGTATCACCTTTTCAATACGCGTAATTCTACGCGGGTGGACATCTACCTGCATGCCCCAAGGATAATAGTTCTCCAATTCCAGCCTTATATTATAAGAACCGGGAAGAAGCTCACTAAGGGTCGAAGGGGACTTCTCATTAAGCAATCTAGAATCAAGATATATATGCGCTCCCTGGGGCTGGGTCTTAATACTAATCAGCCCGGTTTGGGTAAATTTCAGGGTGCGCGGATTAAACTTATAACCTAAGGCATGGGAAAGTATAAAGGGAATGCCCAGGAAAAATATGCTGACGCTTAAATAAAATAATATCCCCCTTATTCTTTGCTCGTTAAGCATAGGGCGATTTCCTTTTCCAAATCAAGAAGGCGTTTTTTAAAATCTTTACCGAAAATATACCCACCCAAAACGTTATTACTCTTAACCACACGATGGCAGGGGATCACTAAAGGCAAAGGGTTCTTCTTTAGCGCAGTCCCTACCGCCCTGTAGGCAGAAGAAGAACCGGCTTTTCTTGCCACCCACTTATATGTACGCACCTGGCCTAAGGGTATGCTCATTACTGCCTTATAAACCCTGCCCGCAAAAGAAGTCATCTGCCGATTACCTTCTTTCTCCTTAAAAGATGGTGGTATGCTAAAGCAAAGCGGTGCGCCTCATCGCGAATCCTGCGTATCAAATTTAAACCGAAATTATACTCGCTTAATCGAATAGGATTCTTCTTGCCCCTGATATATATATTCTCTTCTTTTTTAGCTATACTTATAAGCGGCACATCTATCTTCAAAATATCCAGCTCTCTTTCTGCAGATAATAAATGCCCCCTGCCTCCATCTATAATAATCAAATCCGGCAACATTAAATTATCTCCCAGCAGGCGGCAGTACCTTCTTTTTACTACTTCCCTTAACATGCCGTAATCATCAATCCCCTCTACAGACTTAATACGAAACCTGCGGTAATTATCCTTGTCCGGCTGGCCGTTATAGAAACTTACCATTGACCCGCAAGCCTCTTTTCCTGATATATCAGATATATCAAATGCCTCTATTCTACCGGGGGCCTTCTTCAATTTAAAGGCCTTTCTCAATTCCTCCAACCCTAAATTACAACCGGGGTTCAAAGAACCCTGGGCAAGCGCACCTAAAGAAATAATCTGATCGCGTATCTTGCCCGCCCCCTCGAAATCCATATGCCTTGATTTTACGGACATATCCTTAAGCAGCCTTTTTACCAAGCTGTCGCTCTTGCCTTCAAGAATCAATGATATATCCTTTATCCTCTTGGCATATGCCTTCTTGTCAAAATCTTTCTCTGGAGAAAGCCCGATAAACTGATCGATACGCGCCTCATTGAGCGGCTGCTTAATAACCAGATACGGAAAATACCTGCGGATGGTCTTCATCGCTTTTTTTAACAGCCCGGCGTTTGTATAGGGGCCGAAATAACGCGCCCCATCTGCCTCCTTCTTCCTTGTAATGCAAACAGCGGGAAACTCCTCGTTGGTAATCTTTACCATCGGAAAACTTTTATCATCACGCAGGGAGACATTGTATTTTGGCTTATATTTATGCACCAGGCTTGACTCCAGAATAAGCGCCATACTTTCATTGGGGCAAAGCCTGTAATCTATATCACAGGCGTTCAAAATAAGCGCCCGGGTCTTGGGGGAAAGGTCGTCATGAAAATAGCTCTTTAGACGTTTT
>JAQTTQ010000033.1 GCA_028710685.1 Candidatus Omnitrophota bacterium
ACGTCCTCTACGACCATGTCGCAGGTAAATAGCTGGTATCTGCTTTTATCAAACTTCAGCACGGCACAATCATCCCCCGAACCAAAAACAACCGAGGCATTTGGCTTAATCTGCCTTCTGAATCTTTCGATTAATTCAAACTCACCCAGATCTTTTATTAACATAATGCTTTCTTATATTTTTGCCATAAGGAGGCATGATAATCCCCTTATCGGTGATAATTGCAGAGATTAATTCATGCCTTGTGACATCAAATGCGGGATTAAATACCTTTACCCCAAAAGGAGCAACGCTTCTTTTAAATAATAGCGTAGTTACCTCTTGGGGATTACGCTCTTCTATCAAAATACCATCCCCTCCCGTTAAAGAAGAATCAAAAGTAGACAAAGGGGCTGCGACATAAAAAGGGATATTGTGGTACTTACTTAAGATCGCCAGATTATACGTTCCTATTTTATTGGCAGTATCCCCGTTAAGCGCAATCCTGTCTGCCCCGGAGATAACCTTATTAACCTTATTATCCTTAAAAAGCGAAGCAGCGGTATTATCGCAGATGACAGTTGCCTCTATGCCTTTTTTCTTCAGTTCCCAGGCAGTCAGCCGCGCCCCCTGCAAAAGCGGCCTGGTCTCAGAGACATACACCCTGAAACTCTTGCCTTCCTCTTTTGCCCGGTAAAGCATTCCCAGGGCAGTTCCGTAATCAACGGTGGCCAGGATCCCTGCGTTGCAAATAGTCAGGATAACATCCTTGTCCTTAATAAGGCTTGCCCCATACCTGCCTATACTGCGGGATGCCTCTATATCATTATTTATTACGTTAAGCGACTCCTTAAGCATAAGCAACTTAAGCGCATCTATATTAAGATGCCTGTTCATCAAGGCGACATTACATACCCTCTCTATCCCCCAGGAAAGATTTCGCGCAGTAGGCCGGGCAGATGCAAGGTAATAAGCAACATCTTTTACCCTGCGGTTAAATGCACTTCTCTCCTTCCCCTTAAAGCCTTTGATACCTAAATAAACCCCCAGCCCTGCGGCAGCACCCAAAGCCGGGGCGCCGCGCACAGATAAAGTCCTTATCGCTTTACGTAAATCCTTAATATTATCTATATAGATATATTCCAGGCGGTGCGGAAGCCTAGTCTGATCTATGATCTTAATCCTGTTATTCTTCCATTCGATTGTTTTTAAATCCATAATTTAACCTGTTTAGATTCCAAAGAAATCCCGGGCATTCTGCGTAGTCCTGCCTGCTACTTCATCGAATGTTAAACCCCGGATCTTGGCAATAAATTCTGCGAGCAGCCTTACCTGCATCGGTTCATTTCTCTTTCCGCGGAAACCCTCGGGAGAAAGATAGGGGGCGTCGGTTTCAAGCATTAACCTCTCTAAAGGAACCAGCTTAACTATCTCCCTGAGTAAATCCGCTTTTTTATAAGTTATATTGCAGGTAAACGAAACAAAAAAACCAAGCCTTAAAACTTCTTCCAGGAATTCAAGGCCGGAGCTAAAACAATGCACCAAGACCTTTATGGGCATGGTATCTTTAAGCACCCTTAAGGTATCCTGATCAGCGCAGCGGGTATGTATAACTACGGGAAGATTTAATTTTTTGGCAAGGCTTATCTGATACAAAAACAGGCGCAATTGGCTGTCCTTCTGAGAATAGTTCTTAAAATAATCCAGCCCTATTTCACCTATACCCAATGCCTTTTCATTCTCTGCCAGCCTCAAAATAGCATCTTCGGCATTCTTATCAAAAGAATCCGCATCATGCGGATGAATACCGACTACAGAATATACATTCTGATATTTGAGGGAAAGGTCAAGAGACCTCCGAGAGCTTAAAATATTTGAGCCCACATTGATAATAGAAGTAACGCCTTGTTCCCGGGCCCGCTCAATAACTTCATCCCTATCCGGGTCAAATTCAGGAAAATCAAGATGGCAGTGCGTATCAATTAACATTGCGGGAGTAAACGCGGAAAAAGAGGAGCGCCCTTTTCAATCTTTTGGCTGCCCAACTGATTTATAATAGCACTTGAGGTATCCGGCATAAAAGGCTTAAGCTCACCGGCAACCTGACGGATGACCTTAACCAAAACGATAATAAAAGCCTTTAATTCATCGCCCTTATTCTCTTTAGCTAAGTTCCAGGGCTTAGTCTCTTCAACGTATTTATTAGCCATATTTATAAGGCTCCAGATCTCCCCCAATGAATAGCTGAAATTATACTCTTCCAGGCCCTTACGTACCTCTTTCTGGAAAATAGAATCCCTGCCCTCTATCCTTTTAATTATATCCTCTCCGCGCGGATCATAATTAATCTCCTCCCCTTCAACATGCGGGACATTTCCGTCAAAATACTTTTCTACCATGGTAAGCGTCCTGTATACAAGGTTGCCTAAATCATTAGCCAGGTCGCTGTTATAGCGTTTGATGACGGCTTCTTCGGAGAAATTACCGTCTAACCCAAAAGGGACATCGCGCAATAAGAAATAACGGTATGCGTCTAACCCGTATTTATTAACTATATCCAGGGGGTTAATTACATTTCCCCGGGACTTTGATATCTTCTCCTCCTTAAGCATCCACCAGCCGTGCGCGAATATCTTCTCGGGCAAATCAATTCCCAGGGCATAAAGCATAATCGGCCAGTAAACAGCATGTTGGCGTAAAATATCCTTGGCCATTAAGTGAAGCTGTGCCGGCCACCATTTCGACCGGTATTTGTTGTTTTCGTCAAAATATCCTACCGCACTGATATAATTTAGAAGGGCATCAAACCAAACATACGTCACATGGGCAGGGGCAAAAGGCAGGGGGATACCCCACTTAAGCCTCTCCTTAGGCCTTGAGATACATAGATCATTTAGTTTATTAAGCTCCAGGAACCTTAAAACCTCTTCCTTGCGGCTTTCAGGATTAACAAAGTCAGGATGGCTGTTTATATAACCCCGGAGCCAATCCTGGTATTTTGCCAATCGGAAGAAATAGTTAGTTTCGCTAATCCTCTCTACCTTCCTCTTGCAATCAGGGCAGGCCTGGTCAATAACCTGCGCATCTATCCAGAATGTCTCACAAGGCGTACAATACCAACCCTCATATTTATCTTCATAAATATCGCCCTTTTTATAAAGGATCTCCAGCGCCCGGGAGACGACTTGGATATGGCGGTCTTCGGTTGTGCGGATAAAATCATTGTAAGATATATTTAGCTTTTTCCATAACCCGATAAATTTTAAGACCACCTCATCCGCAAAATCCTTAGGGGTAAGCTGAGCAGCCTCGGCTGCCTTTTCAATTTTCTGACCGTGTTCGTCGGTACCGGTTAAAAACCATACATTATCTTCCCCCGCCTTATTACGCATATAGCGGGCTAAGGTATCTGCGGCAATAGTAGTATAGGAATGCCCTATGTGAGGCGAGGCATTAACATAATATAAAGGCGTAGTTATATAGAATTTCCCGGGCATGATTATCCTACTTATAAGTTAAGTTAACTATTGTACCCTCTTCAGTCTGTATGGAAACAACACGCTTAAAAACATTTACGCTGATTACCTTACCCTTTCCCTTAGGGGTATGTACATGTTCCCCTTCGCGGGGTAGCCCCTTGGAAAGAAGCTTATAACTTTCATATTCAAAAGAAAGGCAGCACATAAGCCTGCCGCATATACCGGATATTTTAGGAGGGTTTAACGGAAGCCCCTCTTCCTTGGCCATCTTTATAGTTACCGGCTCAAAGTCCTTTAAAAACTTTGCGCAGCAAAGCTCTCTCCCGCAAGGCCCAAAGCCTCCGAAAAGCCTCGCCTCATCACGCACCCCTATTTGTTTTAGTTCGATCCGCGCCTTAAAGATCTTAGCTAAGTCCTTGACTAAATTCCTGAAATCAACCCTGCCTGCCGAGGTAAAATAAAATATTATCTTGGAGCGGTCAAAGGAATATTCTGCCTGGACCAGTTTCATATCCAGCTTATGCTCGGCAATCTTCTTATTGCATGAGTTAAACGCATCTTTCGCCCTTAGCCTGTTCTCCTCCACCTGCTTTAAATCCGACTCGCGGGCAAGGCGCAGTATCCTCTTTGGCGGCTCCTTCGAATTCTTATCGGCACATGCGCCTGAACAGGATAAGACCTGACCGTAGTCCTGTCCGCGGTCATGCTCCACAATTACATAATCCCCCGGCTTAAGCACCAACTCACCTTTACCGTAAGGATAAACCGTGCCTAAATCTCTTAAACGTACAAAAACTAACTCACCCATATTTGCGCCTTTAGGTTATGCAGCAGTAGCCGCGTATTAATATTACGCTCTAAATATGCCGCAGTATTAAATATAGCATTCAAAATCCTCTCTAAATCCGAAACCGAAAAATAAGCCAATGCCTTTGACAATTCACTGCTACGATCAGAATTTATTGCCTCCGGATAAGGCATACCAAATTTCATAAGATAAAGATCCCTAAACCACGTATTTAATATATTCAAGCTAAGGTAAAAAGACTTCCTATCTTCTATTTTTAGCCCGGCCAGATCAAATAATGCAGGAGCCCCCAACCTATCGATAATATTATTCCTGACCTTTAAGATATCGCTATCCTTTAGCCTCAAGGCATTGCCAAGCTTGCCCTCGGAAAAATAAGCCAGGAAATGAGCAAACCCCTTATCCAAATTGTGCTCTTCCCTCAAGATCAGTTCGAGATCCTGTCTTTTCTGGGCTTTGAATTTTACAACCTTGCAACGCGAGATAATGGTCTTAAAAAGCATGGGACCTCTATCAGTGACCAGAATAATTAAGCTTGAATCCGGCGGCTCCTCTAAAACCTTCAAAAGGCAGTTTGAGGCTTCAGGGGTAAGCGTATGCGCATTATCAATAATAAAGACCTTAAACTTTCCCTCGTAAGCCCTAAGATTAATTTCTTTCTTAAGCTGGCGTATCTCTTCTATTTTTAACTTAGGGTCATCGCTGGAAATAATATGCACATCCGGATGCTGGCCCTTCTCTATCTTAACGCAGGATGGGCATACCCCGCAGGCATCGTTAATATCTTGGGAGCAGTTAAGGGCCTGGGATAATACCTTAGCCGACATTTTCTTTCCCACTGATTCAGGCCCGGTAAATAAATAACCCCCGGCTAATCTTCCCTTCTCAAGATTTATCCTGATAATTCCCAAGGCTGATTCCTGCCCCTTAATATCCTTAAACGGCATATCTTTTCACCAAATCCCTGATCTTTTCCTGAGTCTTATATTTATCTTCTTCCACCTTAATTACCTTTATTCTTCCCGGCTCCTTACCTGCCAGACTTAAATATCCCTTACGAACACGAAAATGATAAGCAAGAGACCTTTTTTCTATGCGGTCTTTACGCCCGTTACGGTGAATTAGGCCTTTACCTACAGGTAAATCCAGGAATATAGTTAAATCCGGCTTTATCCCAAAGGTGGCAAACTTGCCTACCTGTTTAATAAAATCTATATCCATACCTAACCCATAACCTTGATAGGCAATAGTAGAATCCAGAAATCTATCGCATATAACAATAACTCCTTTTTTAAGCTTAGGCCTGATAATCTCCCCTACAATTTGCGAACGCGCTGCCATATAAAGCAGCATCTCGCATTCCGCCGACATGCGGTCATTCCCGGCATCCAATAATATATCCCGTATCTTCTCGCTTACCTTAGTCGCTCCGGGCTCGCGCAAATAAACTACCCTTGCGCTTTTCTTCTTAAGATATTCATAAAGCATGCGCGATTGGGTACTCTTACCGCACCCCTCAGAACCTTCAAATGTAATAAATTTACCCTTCATATTTTACCTACAGCCTTCTGCGCCAGCTGGTTGTGCCGTCTTTAAGGTCTTCCAGAATTACCCCTTTTTCTTCCAGCTCTTTGCGTATCTTATCCGAAAGGGAATAATCCCTTGCCTTACGCGCTGAATTCCGCTCTATTATTTTATCCCTTATCTTTCCGTCATCAAGATTATCAGCACTTTCTACAACCTTCAGGCTTAACCCCAGCAAACCTGAGGCCTTAAGGACAGCCTCACGCACTTCCTTTAGAATATAAGGGTTATCTGAATTTTTATTGCCAAAATTAACCATTTCAAATATACAGGCAAGTGCCTCAGGGGTATTAAAATCATCGTCCATTTTCTCGATAAACTTCAGTTTCAATTTCTTTAATTCAGCGCAACCCCTGTAAAAAATAAAAAATCCCGCCTTTGCCTGCGCAGCCTTATTCATAAAAATTAGAATTCTCTCCTTGGCCGCCCTGGCCTCCTCAATCTTACCCTCAGTATAATCAATAGGATGCGAATAATGCGCCGCGAGAAAAAACAACTTAAGCAGATCAGGGTCTTTATACTTAATAAGAAAATTACGAATGGTAATAAAATTACCCGAAGATTTAGACATCTTCTGGCCGTTCATCGTTAAAAGCCCGTGATGTATCCAATACCTCGCGAAAGGCTTTCCTGAAAATGCCTGCGCCTGGGCAATTTCATTCTCATGATGCGGAAAAATTAAATCCCGGCCTCCGGCATGAATATCAAGGGTCTCTGTTTTCAAAAACCTCTGGCTCATTACCGAACATTCGATATGCCAACCCGGCCTCCCGCGTCCCCACGGGCTATCCCAATACGGCTCATGCTCCTTAGATTGTTTCCACAAGGCAAAGTCAAGCGGGTCTTTCTTAAGCTCATTTGGCTCTATGCGTACACCTTTATACATTTCATCTACGCCTTGCCCGGAAAGCCTTCCGTAATCGCTGAACCTTCTAACATTAAAATAAACATCCCCTTTGGCCTGGTAGGCATAACCTTTCTGAATAAGCGTGCCTATATAGCCGATCATTTCGCTTATATTCTCGGTTGCGCGCGGCTCATAATCACCCTTATCAATACCCAAAGAAACCAGGTCTTCATAGTAACTTTTAATATACTTTTCTACCAGATCCCTCCAGTCAACCCTTAACTCAAGGGCACGGTTAATGATCTTATCGTCAATATCCGTGATATTACGCACAAACCTGACTTTGAATTTACGGTACTTAAGATATCTTCTGATTAAATCGAAGATAAAAAGAGAGCGGGCATGCCCGATATGGCTTTCATCATATACCGTGACTCCACAGGTATAGATATTTACCTCCCGGGGTTTAATGGGAGTAAACTGCTCTTTTCTGCGGGTAAGTGAATTATATATAAAAAGTGGCTTAAGGCTTCTCAAGTTTTTCTATTCTTTTCTCTAATTCTTCAACATACTGCATTATCGGATCCAGGACATGCCTGTGGTCAAGGCTTATATCAATTTTTCTTCCTTCCTGCTTGGTAATCCTGCCCGGCACGCCCACAACCGTAGAATTAGCCGGCACGTCTTTAATCACTACCGCATTTGCGCCGATATAGGAATTATCCCCTATAGTGATATCCCCTAAAACTTTAGCGCCGGTACCTATAACTACGTTATTACCCACCGTAGGATGGCGTTTTCCTTTTATAATACCCGTCCCCCCTAAGGTTACCCCCTGATAAAGCAAGACATCGTCTCCTATAACTGCGGTTTCTCCTATTACAACGCCCATACCATGGTCAATAAAGAACCTCTTGCCGATTTTTGCACCCGGATGGATTTCTATCCCTGTGGCCCAGCGGGTAACCTGGGAAATAAAGCGGGCCAAGAAAAATAGGCGTATTCCGTAAAGAAAATGCGCTATCCGGTAAGAAACCAGCGCATGAAGGCCCTGGTACAAAAATAGTATCTCTATAAAGCTTTTTGCCGCCGGGTCCCGCTTCTGGGCTGACCTGATATCCTGATAAAAGAATGCCGCGATAAGAAAAATCTTAATTAAAATTAACGCCGATATTATGATAGCTAACTGCATAAAGCAAAACATAGACTTACCTCCTTAAACTCTCTGTCTTAAACCGACTTCTTAAGTAAAGCTACGGCATAACAGGCAATCGCCTCTTTCCTGCCGGTCTCACCGATACCCTCATTAGTTTTAGCCTTTATGCCTACACAATCTTTACCGACTTTCAGGGCTAAAGCAAGATTCTCCTCTATCTTCTTCTTAAAAGGGGATAAATTAGGCTCCTGCGCTATTATAACCGTATCGATATTGCAAATAGAATAACCCTTGGCCTTGATTAAATCCACAACCAGTTTAAGCAACTCCATGCTCGAAATATCCTGGTATTTAGGATCAGTATCGGGAAAATGCTCTCCGATGTCTCCTTGCGCTAAGGCGCCTAGAAGCGAATCGCATAAGGCATGAATTACAACATCCGCATCAGAATGCCCGAATAGGCCTTTTATATAAGGTATCTCAACACCTCCGAGAAAAAGTTTACGGTCAGCAACTAAACAATGAAGGTCGTAACCTATCCCGATTCTCATCATATAAGCCTTATCTTTTTAAGGATCATCCCTGCAGTTATTAAATCCTCAGGGGTAGTTATTTTAATATTGCTATAGGAGCCCGGCGCTATCCCAACCGCAACACCCATTCTTTCCACTAACGTTGCATCGTCGGTAACCTCTAGGTTACCCATCCTTGCGTATGCCTTCAAAATAATTCCCTTCCTGAAAACCTGCGGGGTTTGTACCTCCCAGAGGTTATCCCTTCTTAAAGTTTTGACAACAACCTGTTTTCTTGCTTCCTTTATCGTGTTCTTAACCTTAACCGCAGCAATAGATGCCCCGGTCTTCTTAGCCGCAAAGCACAACCGGGAGACCATATTGCCATCAATAAAAGGCCTTGCCCCGTCATGTATTAAAACATAATCCGCATCGCGGCTTATCGCTCTTAAGCCGCTTAAGACTGAATCCTGCCTCTTTTCTCCTCCCAGGATAATCTTACCTGCTTTATTTATATTATATTTTCTTATAATTTCCGCTATCCTCTTCTTATTCTTAAGGCTGGTGACAACGATAATCTCATTAACTTCCGGATGCCGGTTAAGCGTTGCAAGAGAATACCAGATAACCGGTTTACCCCCCAGGCTTGAAATAACCTTGGGGACTTTTGAGATAAACCTTTTACCCTTGCCTGCGGCTAATACTATTGCGCTTAACATAATTTTAGCGCTCTAGCTTGGTAAAAACCATTCTTCCGGCCTGAGTCTGAAGTACAGAGGTAACCGCAACCTTGACCTCCTGGCCTATCAATCTGCGCGCATCCTCAACCACTACCATAGTGCCGTCATCCAGGTATCCGATAGCCTGATTATGCTCTTTACCTTCCTTAATCAGCTTAATCTGCATCTCTTCTCCGGGAAAAACCAGCGATTTAAGCGCATTAGCTAATTCATTTATATTCAAAACCTTAATACCCTGGATTGTGGCTACGCGGTTCAAGTTAAAGTCAACCGTCAGAATCTTTGCCTCCAAAAGCTTAGCCAACTTTACCAGTTTAGCATCAACCTCGTTGGTCTCGGTAAAATCATCCTCATTAATACTGATATCCAAACCTGACTCTTTCTGCACGGTATTTAAAATCTCCAAGCCTCTTCTGCCCCTCTGTCTCTTGATAGGATCGGTTGAGTCGGCAATCTGCTGCAACTCCCTAAGGACAAATTTAGGGATAATGATCTTCCCTCCCAAAAACCTGGTTTTAAATATATCCACGATTCGTCCGTCGATAATTACGCTGGTGTCCAGTAAAGTTATATCTTCAGCCTGATCCTGCCTTCTTAAACGAACGTAAGGTATAATAATATTAAATTCATCCTTTCCCCGCAAAGCCATAACCATCCCCAGATAACAGAAGACCAGGGTTAAGGTAACTTTAATGGTAGAAATTGTTTCAACGGGAAGTGCGGTAAGGCTAAAGGCATCCCCTACCAGCTTAGCCATAATCAAACCTAAGATGAGCCCGAATACGGCACTGGAAAGCCCGCTGACCGAAACCTTTCGTAACCCTATCTCCAAAAATATCATCATCAAGGCAGCTAAGCCTCCGACCAAAATGCCCGCAGGCCCGGATGTTTTATAACCCACAGTCATACTGCCTACCAGAAAAAGAATACGCGCTAATAATAGGTTCATTTTTTTCCTCCTA
>JAQTTQ010000084.1 GCA_028710685.1 Candidatus Omnitrophota bacterium
GGTAAAGTATAGCGCTCTAGGAACGATATATCTTTATGCTCAATCCGGAATTCTCCAGCCGGTATTTTCAACAAGTATTACTTTTTCTACCGCTGACGACGCTACTGTAGAGGCAGCTACTACACCGATAACTAATTTTAATCTTATTCCTACGAACAGCACGTTGGCGGATAAATTCCCGGTATTAAGCTTTAAGATTAAAGATGGGGGTACAGATTCAGTCCCCGCGCAGATCGATAGAATTCAGGTAATCGTGGGCGGTGCAGGCGCTAATGCCTCCACTGATATTGCCTGGGCGGGGTTATATCAGGGAACGACTCAGGTAGCGACAGCCGCAGGGGCGGCAATTACTAATTCTACGATTACCTTCGGAGTAACTCCCAATAGTAATGCAAATGCGGATCTGTATTCAGTGCCGGATAATTCTTCTGCCGAGTTTACAGTTTATGTCTATATGAAGCCCGGGAAACTGACCGCTACAGAAGGGCAGACTTATACCTTTGGTATAAATGAATCATGCATAGGAACCGATACAGGGCTTTCTTCGCAGATGAACGCAAACACCAATAAGGTAAGCACAGTAATCGGGACAATCAGCGTAGTGGTATCCTCTTTGGAAGTTATCGATCAAGCTACCGGAAATTCCACTGTTAATACTACTCCCGGCTCGCCGATAAATCTTACGATAAGAGCGACAGACGCCAATAAGAATATTGATAAGAATTACATCAACAACCATGTATTAATATTTTCCGGCTTAAATAATATAGGCAATTATAATCCTATTGTTAACGGGGTTGCACTTGGTTACAGCACAACGGTTAATTTTCCAGTTTCTCCCGGAGGCATATCTGCGACAGGAGGAGTTGCATTAACCGCTTACAGGGCGGAAATCGCTTCGCTGTCTGCTCAGGAAGTCGGACAGAATTATTCAACATTTCCTTTGACAGTAACGGTAGCTGCTTCTGCTGCCAGCGCTGCGAACATAAGTCTTACCAGTGGGGATAGTCAAAGCGGAAAAACTTCTGTTGCCTTAGCCAGTCCCTTTGTAGTTACTGTTACAGATTCTTATGGTAATACGGTTTCCGGTGCAAACGTAACTTTTGCAATTTCGTCTGTGCCTGGCGGAGCAACCGGTCAAACATTGTCGGTTACATCAGCCACTACTAACGCAAGCGGCCAGGCGCAGACTGCGCTTACTTTGGGAAATGCCGCAGGGCAATATCAGGTAACGGCAACTTCTACCGGCCTTACCGGTTCACCGGTGACCTTTACCAGTACGGCAGTTACGCCATCAACGTTAACAAAGGTCAGCGGCGATAGTCAGTCGAAAACAGTCGCTCTTACTTTAAGCAATCCTTTCGTAGTTAAACTTGTTGGCGCAGGCGATGTTGCTATTCCGAATGAAACCGTAACTTTTACAATTTCCTCTGTGCCAAGTGGAGCGACCGGTCAGGCATTGTCAGCTACTTCAGTTGCCACTGATGCAAATGGACAAGCCCAGACTACGCTTACCTTGGGGGATAAAGCGGGAGATTATGTGGTGACGGTCAGTTATGCAGGGTTACCCCCGCTTAATTTTACAGCTACTGCTTCAGCCGGAGCTCCTTATAAAGTAGTCTTAAGCGGCCCCGGCTCAACCAATGCCGGAGCAGTTTCTACGGCGTTTTCTGCAATAATTAAGGATTCTTATGATAACATTACGAACACTGTATCCGATACTTCATTTCTTCTTACCAGCAATAGTGCTGCAGGAAGTTTCTATAGCGATAGCGCTGGCACCATAGGTACTACCAGTGTAACAGTCGCCTCAGGCGCAAGTGGCGGGACTTTTTACTATAAAGATACCGCTATTGGACTTGTCGCTATTACCGCGACTCGCAGTTCAGGGGATAACCTGAACATTAGTTCTTCTTCCGCTTCGATAAATGTTCTTGCCGCCGGTCTTGACCACTTTGTAGTTACCGGTTCGACAGCCGCGTTGACAGCGGGCAACTCACGGGCGATTACAATCACCGCTTATGATGTCTATGGCAACGTAAAGACGAATTTGAATAACGATATGTCAATAGTGTTTTCCGGAGCCAATCCTTCGCCCGCGCCTTCGGCTAATTCTCCGACATGTTCAAATAATCTCGGCAATGATATAAATTTCGGCGCAGACACTCTGCTTACTTTCACAAATGGCATAGCCACTACTACTTTAAAATTATATAAGGCAGAGAGTGTATTGATTAAGGCAAATGCTTTGCCGGTGACCACTTCTGCTGCCCAAGCATTAGGGTTTGTAGTCAAGCATAATGGGGCAGACCATTTAAAATTCTCTGGAACTATTAACGGAGCTACAGTCGGCACATCTATTAACTTAGGGGCGTTAAATGCTGTCGATTTATATAATAATTTGTGTGACGGGGCAAATGGAGGCACGGCTTATACCGGAAATAAAACCATCAGTTATGTTCTAAGCGGTTCAGCTGATGCGCCGGACGGTTCTGCGACCGATCTTTGGCCGGTTAATCCGGTTAGTTTTACCAACGGAGTCTCAGCGGATTTGAGCGCTACATTGTATCGTGCGCAATC
>JAQTTQ010000006.1 GCA_028710685.1 Candidatus Omnitrophota bacterium
GAACGCGCCTCGCCCGACCCTCGGCCGACACCCCCTTCCAAGGACCCGTAGACCAACATCGAGCTACCAGTGACAGCAATGACATTTTTTTCCGCACTTAAACTTTTACTTACCACGCTCAATCCCCCTGCTCCTTACTCCTAACCTACGAACACAATTAATAAAAAATCCTGTCATAATCGTCATAGCCGTCACTAAAACGGCCGCTCCGAATAATCAACCTCACCCTCCCTGCGGACGCGTATGCCGTCCCATCGCCGCGACGTACCACACCGCCCTCTATTGATAGCGGGATATTGACGCAAGAGCTCCCGGCCAAACAGGATCTTGCTAAGCGGCCGGTATTCGCTCTCCAGACACCAGTCCCGATAAGCCACATACAAAGCATCACTGCCTACGTCCGACTGAGTATCCAAGACACACTGCTCCTCCACGAAGATGATCACGTTATTGTTCTCCTTGCGATAGGCGTCCTTCACGGTCTGCATGGACGCGCTCTCTTCAAAATACCCGCGTTTCCTTAAACGCGTTAGGCCGTTAAGCGACCACAAGAAAATGCCGTCCAGCTCGCTGGCCACGATCTTGTGCTTTAACTTTGGATCACGTTCCTCTATGGAAAACTGCCGGTTAAACGGAAGGATTAAAAGCCGCCGGTAATACCCCTCGGTCTTATCCCCCACGCGCGGCATGTTATTGGTTGAGAAAAGAAGCTTGCAGTAAGGTTTGAATTGAAACGGCTGGCCGTATTTTTCGTCAGCGGAGATCGTATCGCCGGTCACGATCGCCTTAAACATATTGTCATAGACATTGGTCTTGGCATTGGTTTCAAGACTGATATTGACCAGTTTGTCCCGAAGCCGGGCGATGTAATGGGAATCGTTAAACTTTTCAAGCGGGATGGATGAGCAATTATCCTTGCCGATAAGCTCCTCGAGCACATACAAAACAACGCTCTTGCCGTTTGCCCCCTCGCCGAACAGAAAAAGCGCCTTTTCATAATCATTGTCCCGGGTCAGGCAATACCCGAAATACTCCTGCAGAAGCATGATTCGGGCCGCGTCATTCTCGAAGATCTGATCTAGACTCTTCTGCCACAACAAACACTCGGCATTCTCGCGGTATGTCACATTAAGCTGGTTGATGGAATAAACATTCGCCGAATGCGGCAAGAGCTTCATCTTGTCGATGTCATAAAGCCCGTTTTTGACATTAAAGAGCGTGATGCCATTAATAATGTCCGGCTTGATGAAAGTCTCGGTCTTAAGCGCGACAAGAACATTGCGAAGCTTGCTCGCCGAAAACCCGGCCCCGCACGCATCCTTGATCCACTTCTGAACCTCCTCGATAAAGAGCGGCCGGTAACATCCGCCTTTGTATTCGTAATAGGTGTCGGCGAAGTTAATCAGCCGATGATGCTTGAGGATTTCGTCAGCGACCTCATTGGCATTAACCTTTCTGGCTATCAGCAGGCTTGGCCGCGATGGCGCATACACCTCACGACAATCATTCACCGCCTTTTCGATAACCGACTGCCCATAAGTCCGACCATCGCCAAAATGCTTTTCATCCCACTTGGGCCGCATAAGTCCGGACTGCCGGAATAACGCATCCATCTGCCCGGAGTCTTTGCCTGTCCAGAAGGCCAGCTTGTTGCAGAGCGCCAGATCCGCTTCGCTTTGAGAAGGATAATCGTTCTGCCATTGGCCGGAATAAAGCCGCTGAAACCTCTCGGCGTCTTTGCTCTTGGCGATCAAGAGAAGAATGTCGTCCGCAGGCCCTTTACGAAGCCCAACGGGCGAAGTCCTGAGCGAGGACTTTTCAATATTTGAATTGGTCCGAGTCGAAGGATCCACAAACCGGCTGAATATGCCTTTGAGCGCATCAGTGCACTCATTAAGCTCAGCCGGATAATTTTCAAGACGATTGCCGGTAACGGTAAAGAATCGGCCCTTGGTATAAATCTCCAAGCCGATCTTTGAAATCTTGCAGGCCCGGGCAATCGCACCCTTGCAAAGAATATGAATACCTGTGCCGCTTGGCGAATATTCTGAATATGAATTAAGCGCCTTAAGAATCTCAACCGCATGTGGCGCGATGGCTCCATCTTTAACGCAGTGGTCAATATCCACGCCCACATACGGCGGCTGAAATACAAAGCCGACTCCCGCATAGCCGCGCTGAAGCGCAAGGTCGCTTGCAGTCGTATAATCCGTCCATGTGCTTGGATCGTTTGTTTTGGCAGGACGTCCGGTCAGGACGTTCATCGGGACCTTGTCGGTACGGTCTTTATTGTGCCTGAGTTGATAACCGACCCAGCAAGGCAGTTTGAGTAATTCCTGAGGAATAACCTCTTCGATCTTTCTCTTCTCTTTTCTTCTCTCGTCTTCCATCGTTACACTCCGTTTTGAAATAGATAATCTTTAACCCTTCGATAACAATCAAACAGCTTGCGCGCCTCTGAATCGGCATAAAAGTCCTCGCACGCCTTATGAACAGCTGGGATGTCGTCAAACAAGACCCGCTTAAGCCTCCCCGAGCCCTCAATACCCCGCATGGCGAACCCGCAATGCAGTAAATACGTAGCCAAATAGAGATTCCCTGCTTCAAAATGCTTGTTTTTCATAGTTTCAATGCCTCCTGCTAGCTACATACGCAAAGATTTGCAAAACTGACGGAAATATTTTCATTTTTTTTCGACCTCTACTAGCTACATACGACGTTTTTTGTAAAACTGCCGGAAATATTTTCACTTTCTTCACTACTTTCACTCCCCTAAGCGTATATTCCCCTTTTTCCCTAAAAGTGTCGGAACTTTCTGCCCCCTCATAGGTGATTACGCAAAATTTCGAAAAGTGTCGAAGCTTTTGGGCAACTTTTTTCTCCAAGGCGTATATACAACCTTTTTTGCCAAAGTGTCCCATCCTCACCGTAGTTATATGTATTCCGGGCCACAATTTCGCATCCCTCACATATGAACACGCAAAAAATTGAAAAGTGTAACACCCCTTATGCCCTCCCATAGGTGATTACAGGAAAATTCCGAAAGTGTCGGGGCCTCACCTATGTACACGCAATATTTTTCAAAGTGTCGAACCCTAAAAAAGAAAAAGCCCGCTCTCGCTCGTATACGAGAACGGGCTTTCCGATCCAGCAAAGGTTGAGCCTCGCAAGCGTCCCTGCGAAATCTCTCCGAAGCCTTTAGGCGAAGGAGGATGGCCGCCTTGAGCTGGTCGTTTCTTTCTATTCCAATCTTACCGCAACTACAATCTTCGACAAGATGGTCGTTACCAAGATATGGAATAATTCGATCTTACGATTCCATAATAAAACATCTGGAATCTTTCTCAAGGGGGTCGTTACTACAAAATAGTAATAATTCGGAGAGGGCTAACTGCGGGAATTTTGAAGCTTAATCTTCATGCTGAAGCGGCTTGTCCGGGATCATGTCATAAACCATGGTCTGAATCTCATACTCAAACCATTCCTGAAACACCTTCCATGATCTGTCCTTTGGCCACATTTCAGGATCCGTATACCAGCCACCAAGCTCATGCTCAAATATTTCCACGAAGTGCTTCTTCAAAAACTTTTCGTACTTCTCGTTTTCCTCATAGGCAGGGATCAGATATACATGCTTTGAATCAAAACCTTCGGTCTCGACCTCCTCCGGTTTCATCTCATGCTCGGGCCCGTCATATTCCTTGCTGGTGTAGACCAACCAATCAATGAAAGGCTTCTTGAGCTTCACGATCAAAGCGGCGCGGTTGATGTCGGGGAATTCCTCTAACATAACGACCTCACTCTAAGCGCAAGAATACTGAAGCCGTCCCATCAGAATTCAAATCCCAAAAAACCGGATGATGCGGATTCAGCTTGCCATCAACTATATCTACTCCAAATATTTCACTTTCAATTATTGCCAATTGCTTCAGATTATTGCGAGCTAACACTGGAAAATCTATACTACCGACCTTAGGGTTCATGTGATGGACATCGTTCCGATAACTACCGTAAATGCCTCTTGCGGCATCAGCGCAAGTTTTTGATATTGTCTTATTTTGCTCTAGCTCGTTAATCAAATCTTCAATTGATTTTGTCCAGCCGCCACTCTTATCTCTATGCAACTTGACTCGATCTGCAACAAACACGATAATGCCCTCATTGATGCTATGGCTCATCATCACCGCGGCAATAAAATGACCGTCGCGGTACAAATTGATACACTCTGCTGATGCAACGGCGAAATGATGATTGCCAATTATCCATTGATGCCCGATCTCCATGTATCTGCCAACTCGCTGATCGACTGAAGAATTAAAATCAGAGATTATCGCTTCTTTAACCTGTTGCATTCTCATTGTTTTCTGAATATCTGGATTTCGCATATTAATTACATAAATTTATATCACTAAATACCTGACACCCACCCCTGCACACCGAGAAATGCAAACAGGTTTTGCACTTTTCGGAAGCTATCTTATTCCGCATATTAAGAAATATAGCGTTGTTTTGCCAAGCATTAACAATCGATGAGCACTTAAGATCAACGCCCTTGACTTTCCGCTCCATAAATGAACATGGATACAGTATTAAATCTTCAGAAATGAATGCAGAGAAACACCCAGCTTCACAAGCCTCAACCGAGACAGGATTGTACTCAAGATGCGTAACGATACCCGGAACACAACAACTATCAAAGCCAATTTTTATTTTGGAATTGCTAACCAGAGAAAAGAAAAAGTCAACCTCGGGAGACATCTTTAGCATATCTGAACAACTACCTTTACCAGCAGGTTTGAATAATAAGAATATCAAAGCATTGATTCCTGTCATTTTCTTGGCATCAGCCGTCAGAAGCCTTATGGCAGATTCAATCGAATTAGCAGATAACACGAAATGAATATTTGTTTTAACCCCGGAGTCTATTAATTTGTGAAGATTCAAATAAAATTGGTTCTCAGGTTCATAAAAACTGATCGCCACTGCTCCACAATGCTTTTTAGAAGCGAGAATGATATTTTCTGTTAAGCCGTCGCCATTCGTGGTATATGAAGGAACAATATTGTACTTATCGCGGGTTACCTCAAGAATCTTTTCAAAGCTTGAATGCTGATTCGGATTGCCGCCACCGAGAGCTATTTGTAAGACACCACAGTCCTTCGCCTGTCTTAAAATGTATTCATAATTAACAAATGACATCTCTTTCCCAGCTTTTGATGATGCCCTATAGCAAAAAGAACAGCTCCTTTCGCAATAGTTTGTTATCGATACATCAAGAAGCTCAGGGCCATGAGCTGAGTATATTGGCTCTAATGAATTGCTATCTTCAACGCGCGCAAAAAACCCGGTATTTTGGTTAAAAATTACCGTATATTTTTCCTCGTCATATCTCTTAAGCAATAAAGAGTTCATGCTTACCAGCTTGAATTTGTAGCATCAATATAAATATTTTTACCTTCGATCTTAAAAGAGTCGCAACAAACAAATGTTTCTAACGCATTTACCTCTGAAGATAATGTGCCAAAATACAAAGTATCGCCTTGTTCTTTAGCAAGCTTAATCTTTTCGACTAAGCCGGTAGAAAAAACATCAGCAATAAAAATATCCCATTGTCTGCCTTTGTTCCAGCGATGAGAAGCAACTGCCGCATCGAACGGCTCCATATTTGAAGCGAACATTTTAAATAAATCTAAAAACATGGGATAAACCGGAGATTTCTTATTGATGCCAACGCATTTCATGAATTGATCCTCTGTAAATTCCTGCCCCTTTTTCAGGACCACTACAAAGCATGTAGATGAGCTATTTGTAACAAAATCAAACTTAATTTTCATCACGCACTCCTAATACAGAATTTAATATATTCAAGGCGCCATCGGAACTCATGGTGAACATTTCTAAATTGTAATCTCCTGTAACGTGCTCTTTGCGCCACAGCAACACAGTATTCTTGTGTTTTAATAATTTTTTCGCTCCGGCTACCGACACATCGTCCGGAAGACAATACTTTTTTTGAAGAAATTCACTAAACGAGCTGTATTCACGACTGTGATAATTTCTATACTCATCAAGCAAATCGACAGTTTCCGAGAAAAAACAGTCATAAACTCTGCTTAATAACCTGCCCGCAAAACTATTGCGCCCAACCCGCATTGTTCTTAAGAATCGCCCCTTGCTTATATTCTTTACGACATGAAAAATATAGGCCTTGTTATGGTCTTTCTTGTATTCGTAATGAATCATCAAACATCACCATGTATTAACTTGACTTCGTTTATCAAAGTATCGGCTCGATTTTTATAATACTCATTGTTGCATTTCTGATATTTCTCGAATATCGCCAAGGCAGTCACTTGGTGCTCACTATATAATAAAGACAGTATATTTTTTGCCGTAGCGGAGCCGGTCTTTTCAGCAGATGCAATGAAAAACAAAAATTCTAAGGCAGGATTATTTACATCACCGGCTTTAATAATCTCATCTATATATTCAAAATAATGCTCCAAGGGTATCTCGTCATCTCTGCCGCCATAAGTGCTTAAATGTCTCTTAATCAAAAACGCCTCAAATTTCTCCTGGCGATCAACGTCTTGCATTGCGACCAATAAAGAAAAAAGCATTGTAATATTTAAATTTTTGTATGTCTGCGGATCATAACGATAATAAATCAACATTCTTAGAATAAACTCGGCCTTTTCTTTAGAAGACAAATATTCTCTTTTTACCTGTTCGACATCTTGATCTGTTAGATCGGCGTCATTTGTTTCGAATAAATAATGAAGATATTTTTCTTTCCACCATCCCGTTTTCGCTAATATTTGATCGAGTTTCTGCTTACTCCGGTCTTTTTTCGAAATAAAAAATAAATATTTACTGACCCCTTCGAACAAAGGTTTCTGTGGCAAAACCTCATCAGCGATAAATTGGGTGAATTTTTGTTCATCTTCGGGCAACAATATATTGGCCAAATAATCGGCGATCAGAAAGTCTCTGATTTCATCAAATGTAAAGCTTATAACTTCCCCATCCAACAAAACTCCAGTTTTATCAACCACATCCCTTCTAAAGAAGATGTTTTCATCTATCAGCTTAAGTATCACATTTTTATCGATCGCGGTCTTGTCAATAACAACCTGCATTGGAACATCTTTGTGCAGCCTGGAATCAACCATGTGTTTTACGATTTCACGAATAACTTTCTGAATGGAATCATTCCCATTAGTTTTACCTTTGATTCCATCTCGAATCTGTCTATAGTATTCCTGAAAAAGGTCAAGCATGTAAACATTCAGAATTGAACCGATGCTTCGTCCTTGATGCGCTTCGCAAAAAATACGCAATAACAAGAAATTACTGACCAGCTTCTCATAAACTCGCCCAGCAAAAGACTTCCATTCAATTTCAAAAAACGAAAGATACTTTCGGAATAACTTATCCTTCTCATGCTCCTCAAGTTTTGAATTTATGCCCTTAATCTTTTGTATTTCTGAGGCAAACCACGCTGTCTCGATACACTTATAATTTAAATCATAATATTCTGTTCTGCATGTCAGAATTATTCGGACAAACGGGTTTGAAAGCATATCTCCAATAAAAGCATTCAATGCGTTGGGGAAATTTGCATCGCTCGATTCATTTAAAGCATCGATAATTACAATGAAATTTGTTTTTCTTCGCCCACATTCATGCTCAATGAATTTATTTAAGGCATCAAAATCTGTTCCGCCGGTTATTCTTTCTGTGACAAAAGCTTTCATTGAGCTGTTATTCAGTCCGTAAAAATCACCCCCGTAGAATAAGGCAATAGGCACTTCCAACTTTAATAAAAATTCTTTTGCGAGGTCGCATATTAGGTTGGTTTTACCTTGCCCCGCATCATCTAACAGCACAAGAACTCGCGACTTCAATACATTAAACTTTGCGATAGTCTCTTCCATTTTCCAGCGAGCTTGCCAAGGAAAATCATTGCTCTTTTCCGGCATGTTATTTAAAACAGCGGCGTTCCGTGTAATTGAAAGATTTAATTCTTTGAGTTTAGCTTTAAATGTTCTCAAAGAAGGGCGTGTAAGCTTCCGAAAAACCTTAAAAGCAATTTTTTGTTGAATCTCCTTGTCGAGGACTGAATTCGTATATGTAAAATCGCGCCTGTTAATATGGTCGATAAACTTATTACAGAACAGAAAAGGATGGCAAAAATATCTGAGCTCTTCCTTAACTTGATTGATTTCAATGTAGGAATCTGGCAAGTATTTCTTCGAATTGATTTGTTTCTGAATTTGATCCTGCGTAAATGACAATAATCTCTTTTGAATGGCTATATTCTGCTTTCTACGCTTAAGGCACTCTCGAATATAATTAAACGGCCACTTAATAAGTCCCTTCAAAGAAGGCACCACAAGTAAAGCAATAACAATGCTGACCGCAATTGCGACGGCATTCTGCGAAACATATTGTTTTACCACTTGCCAATCCATCAATAATACTCCCTAATATACCCATACGCCCGGTCGAAAAGGTCTTGGTCGGTGTGGAGATTGTATTTAATTTCTTTTCTGCTTGAATTCATTTTCACGCTCACGACTATTTCAACTTCTCAATTAAATCATTAACCGTTGCCTGCACAACAAGCCAGCTTATATTACAAGTGTCTTTGTCCGGATAACAATTTTGTAACATCTGTTGATGCGGATGAATGAAATTTCTAAAATCACGTAAAGAATGTGAATATTTCTTAATATCATAATCAATCCAGCCCACATCATGGGCAACATCGATCATTTCAACTAACTTCCATTCAGTGAAATCCTTGACTCTGCCACTTTTTTTATCGAAAGGGGCTGACTTCGCCGAGTTTGCTTCTTTCGGATTTCTCGACAGTACGGACAAAAATAACCCCTCCAGCATTGACCCCATCAGAATTGTCGCAGATAAATATGCACCATTGTTCACACAAATTTCGACCTCAGTCCATCGAACTGACAATACCTCTGATAGCTTACTCTCAATATTTAACTTCGAGAAATCGGGCTTAGGTAATGGCTGTAAATCCTTCACGTCTGAAATATCCACAAAGAAATCTGGCTCACACTGTTTAAATTGAGGCGTAATGCCTGAAAGTTCGACCTTCAAGCCCTCTAACGATAAAATATCGTTTAAGCATGCTATCGCCTTCGCCGTATTAGTCCTATCTGCTTTATATTCTTTCGGATTCGCTAAACGTAAAATAACAGCCTTAAGATTATTTTCTGATAAAGATTTTAACGTTTCTAATGTCCACCACTTACGGGTGGATCCATCGTGAGACAGATTAGCAAAACCGACCTTTTGGAAAAATCTTGTTAATTCCGAACCCGACCTATAAGCCGGAAACTTTTGCTGATCATCTCCGCAAATCATTTCAGCTAATAGTTCCATGGTTTGTCCATCCATTATTTCACCTTTGAAGCTGATATTTTGTTGTCCTTGCGCGCGTCTATAAGAATCACATATTTTTCGTTAACAAGGTCCAGTTCTTCTAATATCTTTTTAACCTTTGCCTCTTCGTCCAAAGAAAAGAAAATAATGACTTTTATCGCCTTGTCTGTATCATGGGCTTTTTTGTAGACTTCAACTTGATTTTCTAAGTTTTGTCTCAACTTTGAATTTGACGCCAACTTAAACTCGACCAGAGTTTTATCCTTGGCGCCTCGAGAAATTTTAAAATCAACCGGGCCACGGCCTTCATTGGCTTCACGGGTCACATCAGAAAAAGTTGCAAACCATGTCAGCCTATACATAATCTGGAGATCAGCCTCTTTACGAATAACATCATTTTTCCGGTAAAATATTCGATAGCCGTCTTTATTTTCAATAAAATCTTTCAAAAATAATACACGATCATAGCTTTCCGCAAGCGTATATATACCTTTATTGTAAAATTTAGTCTGCTGGGATAATCTTTCAATGAAATCGGATAGATCCGCTACAAACAAATTATGTATTTCTTCTACCTTTTCTTCACTAATAGATCGCGCCTCATCGCCATGATCTTCCTTAAATTTTATATAGTGATCCAATAGCTCTGGATACTTACGAATAACAGCATTAACAGCTGTTACTATGTCGTGCTTTTTCGGAACCTTTTCTTTCCCCTTCTTGGTATATTCTGGCTTTGGCAAATTTTGTGAAAAATAAAAATTTAACTCTGATCGCAATTGCTGGTTTGAAACAGATAATACTATATCGTCAAACCGATTAACTAAATCTGGGCGATTAATCCATGTATCATCTTTTGTTAATAAATCTTTTGGTGTAAGTAATACATAATCTTTCTCGACATTAGAAACATTGATAAAAGGCAACAGAAACTTCCCGGAATTCCATGTCGATGTATTATAGTTAAAGGTGACATGCCTCACTGTAAATTCGTAAAGCAAGGATTTGTAAATATATTGTCTTGCGAAGCTCTGCGTATATTCAAGCAGATATCCTTTGATGAGATTTATGACAAAATCGCTAATACTATCTCTGCCTGTATTTTCTTTAATGAGACAAAGCTTTTCCAGATGAGAACTCCGTGAGATTGTATTTCTGTCAAATCCAGAAAATATCCCGTTTAAATTGTCATTCAATGCTCTCGCAAACTCTATCCCAGGCCCCCTTCCTCCATTGCCAACTTCACTGTAACCGAGCCATGTTTGCTTAACTTCAGGAAAACAATACCAGCTTTTCAAAAGTCCATCGTTTATATTCTTAGCAATTGATTGATCTCTTAAAAAGGCAACATACCGCAAAATCGCGCTGTGCAAATTTTGATATTCTTGCTTCTCGCTATTAAACAAAAGAAATGGATCAACAAAAAGCGGAAGGTCATTTATAAGGGATATATTAAAAGCACCGTATTTTTCTATGACGTCTTGCCTTACATTAAAAAAATCCGAGAAATAAACATTCATCCAAAGTACCTCTGCGTCAGGGCGTTGAACTGATTGTCCAGCTCATTTGTGCTTTTAAACAAGAATTCTTTTGTATGGCTTATTAAATCTACAAGTTCAGAAAATCTTTTTTGTAGCTCTAAAGGTGGAACAGGAATATCAATTTTAGACAGTTGTCCCATGCTAACTCTTGTTCTCGTCTGCCCATGTAAAAAATTAGATATGAAAGCTAAAGCGGAACTGGAGTTAAAAAAATGGCATAAGAATTCAGCCATAATAATTTTGCACTGAGGTCTACATTGAACACAATCTGCTTTATTAACAGCCACGGCAATCTGCCGAGGTAGAATACATGCCCTAATATTTGGATTGCCCATTGTAGCGATTAATATGTCTCCCGGCAAACAAGTATGTTTCTTAATAGTTTTATAATGGCTCTCGGAAATGTAGGCTTTATCTTGATCTAAAAATTCCCCTAAGCCAATATTTTGCAACCTCACAATCCTAACACCCGATTCTTTATAATGTTCCGTTTTAAGGTTAGAGCCAAATGGCCCATCACTAAATCTCTCACAAATATCGCGAAGATTTTTCTTTGGCCAATTTTTGCTGTTCACATAGAGATCCCCAAACATATCCAAAAACGTAGCGCGGAGAAAGTCATCGAGAAGCTGAAGGGATTGTTTACGCTTTTGACGAAGCGCGTCGGCTTGGTCAAGAATCTCCACAATCGTTTTTTGGCGATCAAAATCCTCTTTCGGCAATTCAATAGCGGAAATATAGCTCTTAGAGATGTGCTTGAGACCAGCTCCTTTAAAACCTCTCTCAAGGATGCGCATATTGCCCCTGAGGAAATAATAATAAAACTTTGCATGAGCTTTCTTCTTATCGATCGGCTGTGCAACAAGACAATCTGTTGATACTGCAAACTTATTGTCAGTAAAATGAACGCTTGCGTTTCCCCCTGTTCCAAATATTAGCGCATCGCCATCAAACAAATACTCGTTAAGGAATTTTGTCTGCTCATCACTTGAGGTATAAAAGAAATACCGACCTTGTTCCAAACCGTCTCCGGCTTTTATTCCTGATTTATTTTTAAATTCAAATACATCGGAAAACTTCATCAGATTAACTCTCTCAATTTTTTTAGACCTGCGCCAATTTCTTCTTCAATCTTTTCTATCTTATCCAGTATCTTCTCCGGCTTTTCATACTTTACTGGCTCATAGGCAATTTCCTTATAACGGTTGATGCTTAAGTCATAGTTGTTATCAATAATCTCTTTGACCGGGACAAAGAAATGCTTCTCTTTTCGGTCATCGTTTTTGTTTTTACTGCGGGCCTTCCATTCTTTCGCGATGTCAGGCAAATCATTGGCGGCGATCTTTTCGCGCTTATCATCCAGCGAATATCCATCGGACTGCATGTCATAAAACCACACCTTTTGTGTTGTGCCGCCTTTGACAAAGATCAAAATGGCCGTACTTACTCCTGCGTATGGCTTGAACACCCCGCTCGGCATGGACACGACACCTTGCAATTCGCACTTTTTAATCAGCATCTCACGCAGATCCCTATGCGCGCCGCTTGAACCAAAAAGAACGCCATCGGGCACGATTACTGCCGCACGGCCGCCGATGCGAAGAGAATTAATGATGCGGTTTACAAACAGAAGCTCGGTCTTGGTTGTCTTGAGCGAAAAGCCTTCGTTAATATCACCGGCGTCAATACTGCCCTTGAACGGTGGATTGGCAAGAATCACATCGTATTTATCGTCCTCGTTGAAATTTTTGGAAAGCGTGTCCCGACGGTCAATATTCGGATTAGAAATCCCATGCAAAATAAGATTCATGAGGCCGATACGAACCATCGTTGAGTCAAAATCATACCCGAAGAAAGTCTTCTCCTTGAGCTGTTTCCACAGGCGCTCATCCGTGATCTTGTCTCCCAACGTTCCTCTTGTGAAGCCATTCTCATCTGTGAACAACTGCTCTTTGCTTGTGTGCTGTGTCAGAATGTGTTGATACGCGCCCAACAGAAAACCTGCAGTGCCGCATGCCGGATCGCAAATCGATTCCGGTAATTTTGGCGCAACTAATTCGCACATAAGCTGAATAATATGGCGTGGCGTTCTGAACTGCCCGTTCTTGCCCGCCTGAGCGATTTCTCCTAACAAAAATTCGTACATATCACCCTGAGTGTCATGAAACATCTGCCCAGCCTGCATCTGCTTCTCGATGTCTTCATATAAACGATCAATGATGCTCACCGCTTCAACAAGCAACGATGCTTTTGGAATAATAAATACCGCGTCTTCCATGTGCCGGGCAAAGGCTGTATTGCTTCCATTAAGCTGTTTAATGAAGGGAAATATCTTAGTCTGCATGTGGCGAAGCATTTCTCCGCCTTCCATCTGTTTAAAATGGCTCCAGCGCAATGTTGCCTTATCAACGGTCTCATCTGAGTTTGGTATTTTGAACTTTCCAGAAAACATAGACACATATTTATCACCTGTAAACTCTGCGTCACTTTTTTGTTTGGTGTCGAGCTCATCCAGACGGCGCATGAATAGCAAATAGGAAATCTGTTCAATGGCGGTCAACGGATTAGAAATCCCTCCGCTCCAGAATTTGTCCCACAACTGATTAATCAACGACTTCATGTTTGGTGTTAACATTCTTATTCCCCTTTATCTGCGACCTTTAAAGTAAGGTCTACGATCTCTTCAATCTCGTTAGGCTTGAATATTCCCCGGATCCCTTGAGGATGGATCTGGGTAAACGGCGCATTGACTAGGTCGCGTTTTTCAACGGCCCCCTTCTGCAAAATGAATGACTTTAGCGTTAGCAGAAACTGAATTTGAATCTGCCCATAGTTGTTATGCTTTCTAATAAATTCATCGAAGGCCAGAGATACGCTTTCTGTGAACGTTGCAAGGGTTTCAATTCCCAAAATATGCTTGATAAACTGAACAAAATGCGCACTCCGATTGTCGTAAATTTCACGGAGGATATATTCGGTCACATTCGGATAACGTTCCTCGAGGATCTTTGCCAGCTCTACAATTTCATCTTCCGACAAGTCCTGACCTTGGGATAATTTCTGCAAAGCCGGATTGGTCCTGACCAAATCTCGGATAAACTCCTCGACCTTGAGCCGGTACTGATTGGTTGTTAATCGTTCGTGCTTTGGCCCGAACTCAATATAATCTTTCTGGACAAGCAAATCTTGCAAGTCAGTTGGTAACACCTCTCTCGTGCGTTTGGGCCCTCTAAATTTCATTAAAGGCCCAAGTGATTCAATTACCTCATCCAGATCGTCATCGGTAAATACCATCCAGAAATTCTCACCTGTGACTTTTCTGATCAGCTCTTCCTGCTCTGCGACGATATTAACTTCTAAAGGCAACTCGGAAACCGTTTCAATGACGCCCTCTTTTAAGTTCTCAAACTTTTCATGGTCTTTAAGAATATGAGCAGTGCTTAAATCAACAATATCCAGCTCAAAGTGCATTGCTTTAAAATCAGCTTCGGACTTTGCCCGCATGATAGGCGTGACATAAAGACGTAAGTATTTGAATTTATCATCGTTCATGTGGAGCCAAAAACCCGGCTCAAGAACTTCATCCAGATACTTCTTGCCGTCTAAAACTATTACATTGTTCGATGGCAATTGCCGAATATCATTCATGATTTGTTTCTGTGTCTTTTCAGTAATCCCTGCGTTTTTGGTGCTTACTGCGGCCTCCAGTTTCTTTAACCGCGCTTCAAAAAGACGCACCGGTAAAGGCAGGCTTCCACCTGGTTCTTTGCCTTTTGGCTTCATTTTGAAGTATTCAAAATTCTTCCAGCAGTCCATTATCAAAAACTTTTCTTTCTGGGGACACCAAGGCTTAATCGCCTCAGGATCCAAGATCCTTGTTCCCCTGCCGATCATCTGCCAGAATTTCGTATACGACAGAACCGGCTTGGCAAATACCAGATTGACTACCTCTCTGACGTCAATTCCGGTGTCCAGCATATCAACGCTAATTGCGATCCGAGGCATATCCTGATTTTTAAAACGATCAAGGATGCCACCCTTACCATGTACACCTTTGACATCAGAAATAATCACCTCAGCTAATTGCCCTTTATATTCCGGATAGAGGGCGTTAAAGACTTCGCACAATCGGTATGCATGCTTCTTCGATATCGCGAAAACAATGGATTTCCCCGGCAAGACACCGTTTGGGTCTTTAATACACTCCTCCATAAACTCCCGAACAATGACCGCGTTAGTCCCTCTATTGCTGACTTTCTTCTCGAGCTCTGTTCCCTCAAAATTGATTTCATCGGGATCTTGTCCATCAGCGAGTAGGCGTTTTTTGTCTGCCTCAGCAATCGTTGTGCTATTGATCCCTTCCTGCTGGAACTTGGTTTGAATACCAAAAACCTCAAAGTCACTTAAATACGGAGGGACATTATTAACCGCCTCTTCATAAGTGTAAGCGTATGTCGGCAAGCCTTCGTCACACTCAAAAAGCCCGAAGGTATTATGATCAATGTGATCCTTAGGTGTTGCGGTCAGCCCAAGTTGAAGAGCATCAAAATAATCCAAAATGTTTTTATAGACGTTATAGATTGAACGGTGGCTTTCATCGGCAATGAGAAGGTCAAAGAAATGGGGCGTAAAGGGGCAATCTTCTTGCTGAATCAAGTTCAGCATCGTTGGGTAAGTCATCACGTAGACGCGTCTATCAAGAACAAACTCGCGCTCCCCCTCCTTGGGCCAAATAGGGGCATTAGGCAAATGTTCTTTAAAAGCATCCAGAGCCTGTTCCTGTAAAGCAATTCTATCGACCAGAAAAAGAACACGCTGGGCATGATTTGTGCGCGCAAGAACATCCACTATCCCCATACATGTGCGCGTCTTACCTGTGCCTGTAGCCATAACCATCAAAAATTTACGGCGTCTTTTTTCAATTGCTTCCAGAACAGCGCGGATGCCTTCGATTTGATATGGGCGTCCGGAAATCCTTGTGTCCACCAATTGACTGGAAAGCGGCTTGCTATTGTCACGCAGAAACTGCATTCGCTCGAGGTCTGATCTGGAAGGATAGCCTAAAATCTTCCGCGGAGGAAAGCGCTCGGTATCCCAGAAATAAAGATCATAACCATTCGTATAAAATACAAATGGCATCGGGGCACCTGTTGTTTCGTGAATTTTTTGGGCGTAATTACGCGCTTGTTCTTTTCCAATCTCAGCATCAACAGTTGTCTTTTTGGCCTCAACAACTGCCAACGGTTTGCCATCTTTGCCAAGCAAAACGTAATCAGCAAATATGTGCCCTTGATAAGGCGTCTGAGGTTCGGCAACCCCCGCAGGAAGTCCAACCCATATATCCAATTCTTCGGTTACATGAAGCGGATTCTTGACTTCCCAGCCAGACAGTTTCAACCGCTGGTTAATGATGAATTGCCTCGTTTGTGCTTCGCTTTTTGTCATAGTAACCCTGCTAGCCCTTCGTCTGCGAAACTGTAATATTGGTTATCTCCGACAATGACATGATCAATGACCTTGATCTGCATCAACTTTCCCGCATCGCTCAACTCTTTGGTGAACTGCTTATCCTGCGTGCTTGGCGTTATGTTAGCGCTGGGATGGTTATGAACACAAACAATCGACTTGGCGAACTTCTGCAATGCGGCGTGGATTATTTCACGGACAATCGGGAATGCCTGATCAACAGTGCCAACGGCAGTATCCACGATGTCGATAATACGGTTATTGCTATCAAGATAAACGACCTTAAAAACCTCTGTCTTAAGGTCGCGGAGCTGGGGCATGACGATATCCACAACGTCCTTGGCAGAGGCGATCTTCTGCTTCCCGGTGGACACATCGTCCTGTCGATAGCGCCGCCCGATTTCAAGCGCGGCCTGAATATGAGCGATCTTGGCCCCGCCCAAGCCCTTGAGATCTTTCCAGTCCCGGGCGTCGGTATGGGCCATGTTACGAAATGTGCCAAATTTCTTGAGTATCTTGCGGGCGAGATCGATTGCGCTCGTGCCCTGCGTGCCGGTGCGAAGAAGAATGGCCAGAAGCTCCGAATTACTCAAAGCCCCCGCACCCTTTTTGAGGAGTTTCTCTCTCGGCCTGTCATCCGCAGGCCAAGTCTTTATGCCTGATATTTTTCTTTCCTTCACCATTCTTCTCTTCTCTGTTCTTCACTTAAAATACTGAGCCCATTGTGAGCCATTAATGAGCCAATTGAGCCATTTATGAGCCAACCGCCCCTTTTGCCCCATTACCGCATCTATGTCCCGTTTGTCCCCTTTGTGTCCCCTTAGGCTAATCGCGCACTAATCGCGCAATGTCCGATATGTCCGATAAATGTCCGAAACCTGTCCCAAATGTTCCATATCTTTGTGGACATTTTTAGAGACATTTCCCGGTTTTTAGGGACATTTCTTTTAGAGACATTTTTAGGGACATTTTTCACTTTTTAGGGACATTCTCTGTTGCACAGAAATAAGCCCCTTTCTTATACCCAACCTTTCTCACCAAACCACTTTCAGTCAACTGTTTTAAATCTCTCAAGGCAGTCTTTTTAACGATATCCTTAAATAATTCTAGGTATGCCGCAATCGTCATTTGCTTTTTCTCGTTAACCATCAACCGGAGGGCTTCAATCTGGCGTTCATTCAAACCAAGCTTTTTAAGATCAGTCTGTCTATGCTCAGGAATGCTTGGCGCAAGATCCAAAATCTTATCCCCGGGACCATAAAATTTAACGACAAAGAAATCCCCTTCCTCCGAGAACTCCGGGGCTGAAAGGCCATGCTCTTTCATAAGTTTCTTCATCTTTTCTATACCAGTACCAAAGCGCTCCATATCTAAAGTTTCAT
This sequence comes from Candidatus Omnitrophota bacterium, assembly GCA_028710685.1. Lineage (GTDB taxonomy): Bacteria > Omnitrophota > Gorgyraeia > Gygaellales > Profunditerraquicolaceae > Sherwoodlollariibacterium. The sequence goes on from JAQTTQ010000006.1 coordinate 17,804, forward strand.
GAAAGATGCCACAGATGGCCTTATTGCGTGTCGCATGAGTGCCTTCCAGCTTCTTAATATTTAGACCGGGTAAAAGACCGCCGGGATTGCGAACCTCCACGCGATCATCAAAAACAGCTACCATAATTGGCGCACCTTGACGGTTGTAGTTACGATGAGCTATTGCATTAATGACCGCTTCACGAATAGCCTCGAAAGGGTATTCAGGAATATCTACCCGTTTAAACTCGACGATCTTGTTCGCCAAGCGAGTATTCCGCACGAAAAATGCTTGCACCTGAGCAAGCATTTTATAAATAGGCCCTTTGATCTCTTGCGAATCTATAAACTCTGAACGCGTTGTCCCTTTGAATCGGGCAATACGAATCTCATGGTTTGTGATGATGTCGGAAGGATTTTTACCGAAGAATAGAATTCCTGTATTCGTAGGCCAAAGCCCGCCATCTTCTTTTTTAACAACTTTAAGGACGTTGGTCAGGATATCCTTGATTGATGTCTTAGGAACTTTAACATTAAGCTTGGTAGCGCGATTCTGCAGAAAATCTTTCACGCACTGCTCGTCGATTGCTTCATAGCCCACTTCACGAGGGATCGCCTCATCAAAAGGCCCTTTACTAACTTCGCCTTTATCATCCAAAAATGAAATCAAACTATTGAGAACTTGAACCTTTAAGTCATCAACATTGCGGAATCGTTTGTATATAAATACAGCTTTTATGGATTTAAAGAAGGTCTGCTCATCCTTATCCCGCTTTGCGTCATCTCCGGACGCTCCCTTTACAAAAACAAGAATTTCTCCGCGCGGGCATTCTTTTTGAAACTTCCTGAATTCTCGCTCTGTCGCCGAGAAGCCATCTTTGCCTTTGTCTCCATAATCCTTACCAAGAATCCCAAGATAAATATCGCTGTCGCAAACATGCTTCAAGTATGTCGCCGCGGGCGACTTACCCTTTGCGGGAAGATCCTCAAAAAGGAATACATCAAAGCACTGCCGCAAAGTCGAGTTACCGTTGATCAAATCCTTGATCGCGAACCTCTCCTCACGAAGCTCTTTTTGATTAGCACTAACAAATAGTTTGTATTTCATCTTACTTGACCTCTTTTGTGCTCTTAGCCGAAAATGTTATTTTCTTTTTGGTTAAATACTTCTCGACGTGATACTGCTGAATCTTACTGGGAACGGTCTTGCCGTTAAACCAGCGGCTCACGGTCGAAAAAGCAACGCCCAGCTCTTTAGCTAAATCCTGCTGAGTAATCTTGTTTTCAAGACGGTACAGTTCTAATTTTTTTATCATATCCATATGCCTAGCTCCTGTGGTTAGCATAGTCATTTTTCCCTTTTGCGCATATTGCATCTTATAGCACAGAATTAATTAAAAGTCAATGTGAAACTACCGATAAAAACCGTGAGGGTTAACAAGACTGCCCTATGAAATAGGACAATTGATCTATGGAATAGAACAGGCGGGATTACAGGACGGATTCTTGAAACTTGCCGGTCGTTGCATCCACAATCCGGAAATGGGTCTTGCCAATGCGATCCTTCCACTGCTCCTCGATATTCAGGCTCCAGTCCCCCAGTGGCATAACTTTCTGGATCTCCCGCAGGCGAAGTTTACCGGCCGGGACCGCGCCCAAAAGATCGCCCTCGGTTGAGATGTTTTCCACGTAAACTTCCTCGCCAGCCAGCCGGACGCTGATGTAGCGGGTTTTCTTAACAGCTTGCTCAATAATCTTTGCCATGCGCCTACCTCCCTTTTGGGGTCAAGTAGGCCATAGGGTTGAGCGGTTGGCAAGAAATTAATTGGGGTTACGAGCCTACCCCTCTTATATCAATTATCTGCCATAACTTGATTTAATACAAATAGTTGCAAACAGTTCACGAAGGCTATTTTGTCACAAATACTATATACTTTTTGTGACAAGATCTTGAGGCCTAATGTTCACTGTTTAGTGAACATTAACACTTGGCAGGTTTATTACATTTCTTGTAACATTTGCGCAGATTAAATGTCCACCGGCCGGAAATGTCCACTTTTTACGAGACATTTCTATTTAGTGGACATTTAGGTGTCCATCCATGTCCATCAAAATGGCCTTTTTTGCCCCTCCCGAACGCCCGCAGGATACCCCTAAAACCGCCTGTTTTCCGACGCTGGGCGCTTGTTTTGGCCGGGTTGACCTCTTATGCCCAAACCCCAAAAGTGATGGACATGGACATCGTTTTTTTTGACCACTATCACTGGCTCCTTGCGCCTCGCCCGACCCTCACCCAAGCCCCCTTCCAAGGACCCAGAACTGCCTCCAAGCATAAAAAACCCCTATGACTATGCCACCTCAGCACAATCATAGGGCCTTAACGATCAAGCTTGGCTGTGCTAAGGCTGATGGATACCCCTATGACGTCTTCGGGATTCAAAAATTCCCCAAAGCAGGATAAAGACACCACCGACAGCTACTACCCATCCCAAACAAACAATGAAGAAATTTTCTGCAAAAAGCTTAATTGCCGCCAAACCAAAAATCCACGCTGATAAAGCCGTGCGAATGTAGGCTAACATCGTACGCTCATTGGCTAATGCTGTGCGTAATTTATCTGTGTCGATCATATTATCTCCGGTTAAAACGTTACGACCTTGTCCGACTCTTTGACGATGTCATACATATCCTTCATGGTTGAGATCGGGCACATTTCAGAGCCTTCCTGCTCCCTGCTTTTGATACAGCTTCCGCAGGCATAGATCTTGCCACCGGACTGCATGAATTTCTCTGCCTGCTCAACTGTGTTGAACTTCTCCGTGCCGATCTTTTGATACTCGACCCCCTTGCCCATGAAGAAGATTTTGACCTCGTCCTTCTGTCCGAGCGCGAAATTCGCATAGCGAATCGCGTTCCAGCAGGTTTCCGCGTCGTTACTTGAGATAACCACTCCGATTTTCATAATTTTGTCCTTTTGTTATAACGCCCCGACTACCGCCTCGGCCAAGCTCCGCATCGCATTACTATAATCCTGCCACCGGCCAGCCATATGACCGGATGAAAACTTTTTTCCGCATCCTACCTTCCTCCAATTACTTACAGAATCCCACCTACCGTGTTTAAAACTGTGCAAAGAATGAATAAACGTGACTTTGAAATTTTGATATCCCTTTGTTAATATTAAACTTAAACAAAAATCTTGCATTAGTCAAATAAATACATTATTTCTCATTTTTATCTTACCCTTGGCGCTTAAACTGTTCAAATCAATCTTTCTGAAACCTATAGTTAAAATTGGATTTCGGTTTATCACCAAAAAATAACTTCAGATGACCTTCTTGAGCCATACGCAATATGGTGTCTTTAGCATAATTATACAATGCCTCATCAGTCTGTTTTTCAATCCAATCGGTACCTTTTATTTTAAGCAGTGGTATGACATTTTGTATAAAAAAATCCCTCACGCCCTGACTTCTCAAAAGACATGCGCCGATATATCGCGGAGGCAACCATTCTTCTATAATTTCCTCTATTTTCGGATTAATTAAGTACCGGACGCGATAGCTTGTATAACCGTAAGACGAAATGTACACTTCCAATATTTCCGCGACATCTGAACCATCTGTTGTAGCAAGGTCTCCGATTTCCAAATCGCGCTGCGTCATATCCTTAAGTTCTTTTGTCGCGCTTCCTCCAGATCGAGCAGAATCAAGAATCTGCTTAAATTTTTGCGGGTATTCAATATCTGCTATCTCGAATGCCCTTGAAAGAACATTAATGCATATAACTGGAATCTTATTAATTGCGTGCTTCACATCCTCAACCGTAAAATCTTTGAAATGCTCTTCAGCTAATGCATGAGCTGATTTACTTGATCCGCCGTAACCTACTTTATATGTAGGACCCAAAACTATTTTCTCGCCACTAGTGGCGATAGAAAGAGCTTTTTTATATCGTTGCTTAATTGAAGACATAATGTTTAAGCCCAAATTAGAATCAAAGGTGATACTTGAATTTAGAAACCAGCACTTATCCCGATCTAAATCATCCGCCAGTGCTTTACATCGCGTCAAAAGTTCCTTTGATTGAAAATTAAAATTTCCCATTGATTTACCAAAAAATTCAGTAATATCCTGGTTTGCGTATCTTATATCCGATAGGGCTTCGGCGGTAAGAAAAAGCTTAAAATATTTCTGGTCAGCCGCTTCCGAAAAACAGATCAAATTGCACAGGTATTCTTGCAACTTACGGAATCTTATCTCAAATTCATCCACGATGCTTCTATGAAAAAGGTGGTGAACCCGTCTCCCGGAAATTGTTTCATTTCCCGGGTTCGCTTTCGGATACCCAAACTTTGTTTCTTCTTCTGACTCTGCTATCCAACCTGCTACTCGTATGCATGACATACAAGATGAAACAACTTCACTAACAATAAGATATAAATAATATGATTTTGCGTCTCTCTGAGAATAACCTGCAATTGAGCGAAATGAATCTTCCGTCACCGACAAGTTACGAAGTAAGTGACCACCTATCTCAAGAGGAATCAGAAAAGGTAAATTTCTCTCGTCATCGGTTTGGGTATTTCTCTGAACAGGTATTCTTTCTATTAGTTTAATTAATTGTTTCTTGCAAATAAAGATTATTTTAGAAATGTTCATTTTAAATCCGACTTTTCCATATAATCATGTTTTCAATGTTTCTTGTGGTAAAAACCGGATACCCTCTATGGTCGCGTTTTGGCTTAATCCAGCCTTTCTTGACCCAATAATACAAAGTGCCACGAGAAACTCCTAGGATTTTAGCTACTTGAACCATATTGTACCGCTTAATTGATCTCTTTATTTTTCTCCTGAAAATCTGTTTATCGTATTCTTCAATTTGGGAGTCTATTTTTTGTTCTTTTCCCGTTTTCTGCTTCTTCAACCGCTCTAAAGTTCGTAAATCTACTCTCAATAATATTTCATAAAATTGTTCCAACCTCTGTTTCTCTTCCTCATTTTAAAAAATCTTTCATAAGATAACCTCCATTTTAGTTTTTCTATATTCTTTACTCATTTCTGAAGCGTAACGCCTTAACCCTACGGGAAAGACTGCTTTGTTAAGTTTAAACTTGTTTTTTATGTGGAAACCCGCAAAAGAAACAATGCACTAATTCTTCTTTATTGTTTTCAATTTTTATCTTACGATTACAACAAGGAAGATCAAAAATTTCCATATCGTCTGTCTCAGGAGCTATGTGCAGTTCTTTCTGCTCTATTTCTTTTCCTTCGAAGCTAATCGAAATCAAACCAGAGATAGGCTTATGGAAATCCTTTTTGAGAGGACGAATAAGATTTTCGTTAATTAATCCTGCCATAATATTCTCAGCAATCCTGCGAATATAATCAAGTTGTGATTCTGTCCACCAGTTATTACCCTGCGCTTGTTGACCGCAATATGGACAAAAAAACCTGCTTTCTATTTCTTTATCTTCCGGTTTCTCTTTAGATTCTTCTACAACCATATAAGAGTCCAATCCTTGCTGGGCAACATCAGCTAATTCTTCTTTCTCTAATAAAACCTTGAACAGTACTCTGTTAAAAAACATTTTTGTTCTCGATTATTTTCAAAAACAGTTTTTATGTAAGTTATGAATTTGCGTAACTTACGTAATTACAATGCGTTGCGTTGAAATTACCCTTGCTTTTTTCTCGTAATGCGTGTTATTCTATAGGCATAGCTGCGATTCAGAACTTTTTCAAAAGGAGCAACGCATATGCCTATCTTAAAAGCGCGCATCAGATTCATCGAGAAGTTTCTCGCTAACTTTAATTCTGTCTTCTCAACAAATCATCAAAGAGCGATATTTCGGGAATTCATCTACGGTTTGTTTTCTGACTACAAGCGCCTTTCTCTGGCTGCCGTCGCCAATAATACTCATATGAATTATCAAAGGCTGCAGTACTTCTTCTCGGAATCACGCTGGAGCGTAAAAGAACTCAATGACATCCGTCTACGCCTACTTCAGAATCAAAGAACGACAAAAGCAAATAACAAAGGCGTCTTGGCTATCGATGATACTGCCTGCCCTAAACCCTATGCCGAAAAAACCGAAGGAGCACAGGTACAATATTGCGGCTGCTTGGGCCGCGAGGAAAACGCCAATGTCGCGGTAGCCAGCTGCTTTGTCTCAAATTCCAAACATTTCCCTGTAGACTTTAAATCTTATCTGCCTATTACGACACCGAATCCCAAAGATTTCAAGAGCAAGCTTGATTTAGCCAAAGAACTTATTGTTGATGCCGTTAATAAGAAAATACCTTTTTCTTCTGTTGTCATGGACGCATGGTATACGTCCACAGACTTGATTGAATTCGTGGCTTCCAAAAATCTATCTTTGGTGGCTGAAGTCAAAATCAACCGCTCTATTTTCTTTACCCACCCTCAAACCAAGCAGTGGCGTTATCTAACCGGCGATAAGATCATACCGCTCATCAAAGAGTTCTATCCACACAAACTTAAAACTGTCAACATCCCTCAAGCAGACGGCACTGATAAAAATATCCTAACGTATTCCTTTAAGTCAAAGCTTAAAGATTGCTCAACCGAGATGCAAGTTATCTTCATCTTTGAAAAGTGGTCTAAAACTGATGATAAAGATGTTCATATCCTGATTACTACTGATCCCAAGATGTCCGTGCGTTCAGCCATCCTAACCTATCTCCTGCGTTGGGGCATCGAAGAATCTTTTCGAGAGCTTAAAGATACGTTCTGTTTTGACCAGTATCAAGTGCACCACCAAGAACAAATCCAAAGACATTGGATTATGGCATTCCTGGCTTGGACGCTTACTTACTGGATCAAACAAAACGGCTGTTTATCGAAAATTCTCGGACAACCGCCTCAGACAATAGGAGAATGCAAACACGCCGTCTCTTCTCTCATCATTATTGACTCAAGCTTCCTCTTATCAAAGAACAAGGATATTGCTGCTCACCTTTACAACATCAAATCCGAACGCTTTAAAAAGAAATTAGAAAACTAACAAAGTCCTGCTTGAACTCTCTTTGGCAAAAAGGACAAGCTCTTCTAAAAAATCCTTTATCATCTAGAGGGAAAGAGACGCATTTTTTGATTTCGCTCATTTAGCACCTCCTGATATTTGATTAAATCGCCGTATAATAATTGTCGATAGTGTTGAGGCTGTATTTATTGCAAGCTCTGCGATACATTCCGATACCTCTGTTGATAAAATACCTTTCCCATGTGCATCTCCTAAGGCATTTCTTAATCCGCCCAACTGCGTAACAAGTCCAGAGAGAACATTCACAAGAGTCAATGTGGAACCCGTGGAATCCAAATCATCAAATTTAAGGATTGTTCGCGTTGATTTCCACAGCTCAGTAACTTGTCTCTTCGTAGGCAAAGCTATGTTTATCTTATCATGACAAATAGTCATGGTGCTCTCGAGACATGCTATACTACTAGTAATTGCTCCATCGAAATCGCCATCCCGAATAGATTCCCTAGCTTTCTCTAGATCCTTATATGCAGAATAAAAACCTTGAGCTTAAAAAAGTCCTCTTGCGATTGAAATAACCTGTCGGGTGGTTTCGGCAGTCACCAAGCCACACGTTTTACAAAACTCCAATGTGGTTTCTCTTTTTCTAATTTTGCAAAAAAGATTTTCTGTATAAACTGAAATACCTCCCGAATGTCGCAAGACTCGTATTTTTGGCAGAACCGCATTGCATCCGATATCTCGATAAATCTTACCAGCATCACAATTGAAACAGGCTGTTGGATTTACTTCATTTGTAGAATATGATCCAGAAAGTTGTGCTGCCCTACATATGAGACTACCCATACCTATCTGTTGCAAATGACAGTCTACATTATCATTTTCTTTTGGTTCTAATAATTTTTCATTCGACATTTTATCATCTCCTAGCACCTATCTGTTGAATGAATTCATTTTGTCTTCTTACTTCTTTCTGCTTCAGCATAATCCCACCGAATATAAGGCATTTTATCGGATTCCTTAAAATTCCAAATCTTGCGGAAAGCATCCATAAATTCTTCCGGGATAAGAAACCTCGCTTCATAACAAGCATAGCCTCTTTTGTCTTTCTGATCATAAACTTCTATCCGTCCTCCTCTATAGCCTTTATATTTAGGGTTCATAATCATCTCTTCAACAACACTAAAAAATACCTTTTCTTCTTCGGCATATTTAATCCCTATAATTGGTTAGGCGTTCCGCCGTATATATCCGGAGTAAAATCTGATTACCAATATCCCTTAGAATCAATATCCATAATGGTAAGCTTATTTGGCCATCTAGCTCCAGTATCAATATTCCAAACATTACATACATGAATCGACTGAGGCGTATTATAAAAGTCGGTTGTTGTATGACCGATAAAAATATCCGTATGGACTGCCATAATATTCTACGGTAGAACTGGCTTTTAATTATTCTTATTTATCAAATTCACAACCAGCGTAACAATAACATCGCGCTCACTAGGCTTACTTTCGGCAATCATCAAGGTCAAGGCGACTAAAGCGTTATCAGCAATGCGCTTTGAGCCGTCTTCTTTATACAGGATACCATTTTTCTCTAAGAACCATAGAAATATTGAAGCAGCGATCCGCTTGTTGCCATCAACAAATGAATGATTTTTAACAATGAAATAAAGCAAATTAGCTGCCTTCTCTTCAACGCTTGGATATAAATCTTTTTCGTCAAATGTCTGATAAATTGAAGATACGGAGCTCTTAAATGATTTATCGCGCTCTGTACCAAATAAATCTGAAGTACCAATTCTCTCTTTAAGCTTATTTACGGCTTCTATTGCTAATTCGGAACTTAAAACAAATTTCTCTTCTTTTGACGTTTTGCCTATCTTAAGTCGCCTGTAGTCATAATCATCTAAGAGCCCAAGCGCATAGTTATAATCACTGATTACTTCAAGCAACCCCATGGCTTCTTTATATTCAAGCTGCTTGCGATCTTTCATGCTGCCTATAAGCTTTACTGCCCGCTGCAAGGCCTGAAGTTTTTGAGCTTGCTCCTTTAAACGTTTCTCATTTAAGGTGTAACCATCAATTAAATGCCGTTTTAAGACATTCGTTGCCCAGATACGAAACTGGGTAGCACGAGAAGAATTAACTCTATAACCTACGGAAATAATAACGTCTAGATTGTAAAAAGTAGTTTGATATACTTTACCGTCCGGAGCAGTATGTGCAATTTTTGCACATACTGAACTTTGTTCTAACTCCTTGTCTTTAAATATATTGCTTAAATGTTTTGTGATTACGCTACGCTCTGACTTAAAAAGTGCAGCAATCTGCTTTTGGCTAAGCCAAACCGTCTCTTGTTCTAGCTTAACTTCAAGCTGGATTTTTTTATCTTTAGTCCGATAAATGGCAATTTCGCCCTTTGCCTGCATTTCAGTGAGCTTATTTTTCATAACTTACCTCATCTAAATTTATACCAAGACCTATGAATAAACGTGATTTAGCTTATTTTCAACACCTACAAATTGAAACCAAAAATGAAGAATATAACCGGATATCAAACTGTATTTAACCATTTGGTATATATGTGTTTAATTCTGCTAATTTGTCTTTATATATCTCCTCAAGAAAAGGCATAATAGTCCTGTGGGAGCGGAACCAGCGGCCAGCCATATGACCGGATGAAAACTTTTTTCCGCATCCTACCTTCCTATTTATTGTTTAAAACCTTGGGGACATCTTCGAGCTTCATCAGCCTGCCCTTCCAGAACACCAATCCATAGACATTACCGTTATGAAGCTCAAGGGGCACGCTCCAACCAGCATGAGATTGCGTCCCGCCGTAGGGTGAAAGGCTGTCGATCTTCTCCAGCTCTTTCTTGCCAATTTTGCCTAACGGTTTTTTCAAATCATTATGTCGAAGAAAAAATGTCGTCGTTCCCATAAAAATTTACTCCAAACTTAGAGCTGATTCGGCAATCCGCCGTATAAATCCTTTGATAACTCCGATTGCCAGTATTCCTTTGTATCAACATCCATAATCGTCAGCTTGCCCGACCATCCAGCGCCGGTGTCCAAATCCCACACATTGCAAACATGAATCGGCTGAAGCGTTCTATAAAGCTCTGTGGTCGTATGTCCGATAAAAATGTCGTCGTATTTTGTGATCTGCGCTTCCCGTCTATAATTAGCCGCTTCCCATGCGTCTTTTAACAAGTCCCTGTCCCACACAAGTACCTGAGCGCTATTTTGCTCCAATGGCAAATCCGGCACAAAACCGGCATGGACAAAAAGTTTATTCCCGACATCCAACCAAAGATGTCCGCTTTTTAGGAAGTCGATATGCGTCTGCGGCATGGGTCCGCCATTATAGGACGCCATCGTCCGGTCACCGCCTTGGCTTCTCCATATCTCCGGCTTATCGCCTCGCAAGGCCCAATCCAACGCCCACATATCATGATTGCCAATGACCAGATCACAATGCTTGATCTTTAACAACTCGTCGATGCACTGCCTGACATCCGGATACCCGTCACAAACATCGCCCATCACGATTAGGCGATCTTTTTTATAATCAAACTTCGAGCGCTCAAAACACTGCACCATCGCCTTATAGGCACCATGGATATCACCGATGACATAGGTCTTCATTCCCATCCCTTTGGAGACGTCCATGTCTTATCAAACGCGACATTCTCATTGATCGCTATAATAGGCTCGATAAGGAAACGCTCTATTTCTTTGGCTGTAGCCGATAAGGTTTCCGGCGCGTGTTGGATATCTCCCTTTTTCACAAAAGCATTCCAGAGCGTCTGCCTGTCGGACTTTTCGTCATAAATTTCATCAGCAAACAAAGGTTTCTTAGGAGGGATATCCGTCTTGCGATTGTTAAAGGTTTTCTTTATCGCACTGGCGATATTCGCCCCCTTAAATTCAAATTGCCTCGTCATAAGCCAGATATCATAAAAGTCTTTCATCCTGCTATTCAACAGCCCGAGTTTGATCATGGCTTCAAATTTTTCACTGATCACGCTCTCCTGAGGATATCCATTTAAATGCGGCTTTGGAAAATCCAAGATTACCGGATAATCAACAACCTTAGACTTTGGATACACGATATCGCCAAATCCAACGTCAATTTGCATTGGAATACGCGCGCGATCTAAAAAGCCGGTGAATTTTACTCGCACCCCTTCATAATCCGCGTCTTCTTTGATCTTTATTCCTTTGACCGTCTGAGCATCAAACTTAAGCCCATCAGGATCCACGCTGATATCGCACGCGTCTTTCATTACTGTTTCGATAGCCGCGATCGCGTTATCAAAGCGGGCCAAGAAGTCAATATCAAGGGTTGTCCGCCTGTCAGGGATCTGCCATACAGCGAATAAAAGCGCACCCTTCAATACAAACTTATCTGCGTATTTTGATTTGCTGAACCGGTAGAGAAACCTCTCCATGCCGTAATACTGCAAGACTTCCGAGAAGGGGCGATTGGTTTCTTTCGCTTTATTTTGAAGCTTCGCCTTGACGGAAGCCTCTATGTCTTTAATTTCGTTTTTCATATCATGGTTTCAATTATTGGCTTAATAATTCTATCGACCCGGCAAATTTTCGCGTATTCCATAATCTCTTTTGGCTTGACGCGTTTTTCAGTAATGGCAATCTTTAGGGCGTCTCTGGCAACATTCGCGCCAATCCTATTGCGAAACTTAAAGCAATCAGCAATAGTCTTGGCAAGGCTGTAGACTTTTACGGTATGCCCTTCTATTTCGTGTTTCTCCACGCCTGATTTCCATGTGTCCAAAGCAAACCTGTAGAATCTGACAGGCGGATATTTTATTCTGCTTTCATGGCTACCGCGTGGTATAGCGACATCGACATATTTGGGTATTTCATTGGTTGCCTCATGAAAAGCCAGTGCCGAAAGAAGACATACAATTCCTTTGGGAATCTTGATTGAGATGGCCACCATATCGGGATTAGAAATCGACATGCCTTCCGATAGACCATAAAGCCCTCTATCAAGTTTCTGGATGTTATTATTCGCGAGGCTGATCTTGATAAGCGATTTATTGAAACCGGCCGAGTCAAGTTCAGAGGAACTGGCCATTCCGCCTTTTTGTTTGAGAAATTGGATTAGCTGGGATTCTTTTGAGCCCATTGACATCACTCCTTATCTGTCTACACTTGTGCATAAGTGTATAGCATTTGGGATTGCATGTCAAGCGGTATTTTTCTACAGGCGAGATTAAAGAACGGATTCTTGAAGCTTGCCGGTCGTGGCGTCCACGATCCGGAAATGGGTCTTGCCGTTGTGGCCTTTCCACTGCTCTTCGATATTCAGGCTCCAGTCGCCCAAGGGCATGATTTTCTGGATTTCCCGCAGGCGAAGCCTACCGGCCGGGATCGCACCCAAGAGATCACCCTCGCTTGAGATATTCTCCACATAAACTTCCTCGCCAGCCAACCGGACGCTGATGTAGCGAGTTTTCTTAACTGCTTGCTCGATAACTCTTGCCATACGCCCACCTCCCGGTAAATTTTTGCAGGGCAAAAATTTACAGAGCAATTGAACAATAGAAATTAGAAAATAGAAAAACAGGTTCGATTGCGGTCTATTCTCTATTTTCAAAGATTTCCGGGTCGAGCGTTTGGCAAGGACTGAATTGGGATTGAGAGCCTACCCCTCCCATATCAATAATATGCCATAACCTGCTTTAATATTAATAGTTACAGAGAATTCAGGAGGGCTTTTTTGTCAGAAATAATATATACTTTTTGTGACAAGATTTTTCTTGCCATCTGCGGCAGTTATTTCCATTTTGGAAACAACTGAAGGCTCTTGTAATTCACCGCTATCAAAAATATTCTTTGCGTAGGTCAATAATAGCTGGTACCGCTACACCAAAAAGCTCCGCTATTTTCTTCTGAGTAAGCCAAAAAGTTTCGGCATTGTACACCACCTCAATCTGAACATTACCCTGGGGAGAATTATAAAAAATAATATTGGATTCGCGCATATGTCTCCTATCTAATATTCTTTTGCTCTAACTTCTTTATTATTTTCTCTATCCAAGCCGGTGCAAAACGAAGATCGGCCATAAGAATCTGTTTATCCTTCTCTACCAGTTTCCTTTTCAATATCCCAATTATCCTATCGTCAATGTTCTCCTGCCCTATGAAACGCAACGCCTGAAAAACAAGCCCGCTGATCTTACCTGCAGTCGCCATATTTTTTGGCGATGTCTTCTTAAACTTAATATGCCAGTTACCAACTTGAACCACCCGGGTGGAGCCATCTGTTAATAAAACAATTTTTGCCGGTACCTGATCAGATAAGCCAAGTAAGTTGGCCGCATACGCACCGGAAGGCTGAATCTTAAGATTATCTTTTTCGGCAAGTGCGGCGGTAATACTATCAACGCTCGGAGGCACATCTCCAAAATCCGGATGCTTCCGGGGATAGTCATAAAGCCCGCGCGCTAATCTACGAATATCTCCAGATCGAACCAAACGACTCAATGCCTGATCTACAGCGGCACGATTGCCAAGATCAAGAAGATGGCTTGGGGCAAACACCCATCCCTTTTTCTTGCCGATAATTCGACGAAGGATTTTACTCTCAATAGATTCTGTCATATTTATCGCTTTTTATTGTCAGAAATAATATATCGCACTTCTGACAGAAAGTAAAGTTATTTCTAAGCCCCGGCGCCATTCCACTCCCACAAATGTCCACCGGCCGGATAATGTCCACTTTTTACGAGACATTTCGATTTAGTGGACATTTACGTGTCCATCCATGTCCATCAAAACGTGGCTTTGGCTAAGTGGAAGCCAAACCACGGCCTTTCTGGCCAGCTTTTTTTGACCATCCCGAACGCTTGCAGGACACCCCTAAAATCGCCTGTTTTCCGACGCTGGGCGCTTGTTTTTCCCGGGTTGACCATTGTTTAAAAAAATATGGTTTGCCTTCCGATAGGCAAAGCCATTGATACCCAAACCCCAAAAGTGATGGACATCGATCCTTCGACTCACTCGCTTCGCTCCTTAGCTCAGGACTTCATTTTTTTGACCACTACGAAGTGCTGAGCAAAGGACACGGCGATAAGCCGTGTCCTGCGTCGAAGCATCACTGGCTCTCCGCGCCTCGTCCGACCCTCACCCAAGCCCCCTCTTCCAAGGACCCGCGGCCGCCTCCAAGCATAAAAAATCCCTATGACCTCGCTTTTCAAAACGACCATAGGGATGAGTTGTTATTACAACAGGTTTTGAGACTTAAAGATGCTCTCCATGATCGTCCGGGCAGTCTTGCCCGATGGATTATCGCCTCCGGTAATATTACATGCAAAAACGTAGGTCGTACTGTTATGTTCAAGAAAACCTACAAACCAGCCCAAGTTCCATTTCCCGTCCGAACCCATGCCAGAGCCGGTCTTACCGTAAAGCGTTCCTTTATCGGTCTTCTCTGCCTGCATAACATCGCGTAGTATCGCGATATTCTTTTCAGAAAACGGAAGTTTATCGTCCAAAAGCTTATTCAAAAGAGCAACCTGCTCATCCGCGCTGATCTTGATGGATGTAGTATCCGGACGCGGAAGCCAGAAAATATCGATCCCTGATGAAATATCCTGTGAGCCGTAGCCAATCTTTTCAATATATTCCTTCATCCGGGCTTCGCCTATTTCCCGCGCCAATATCTGATATGCAGGAACGGCCGACACCCGAAACGCCTCACGTAGCGTTAAGTCCTGATTCCACCCTTCTATATCACGCTTCACCTCATCCCATTTATACCACGGCTCGTCAGCCCCCTTGATGAGCCCAAGCTCAAGACCGATGAGGGTATTGTAAATCTTGAATGTCGAACAGGGCGCAAAGCGCTGGTGAGCGCGCGCGAGATTAATATTGACCATTTCACCGGTTGCGCGATTATAGATCACCAGAGCCGCGTCATACCCTTGCAAAAGAAACCTGTCGATTTCTTGAGCAAACGCAACCGCGCTCATAAGCAAAAATCCAACGATCAAAGCGAATTTTTTCATCCTGCCCTTTTATTCCCCAACTGCCGCCTCGGCTAAGCTCCCTATCGCATTACTATAATCCTGCCACCGGCCAACCCGAACTTTTAAAATAAACTTTTTGACATACTTGCAGTCATAATTCCGGCTAAAATTTCGGCTTGCTCTTTTCGATTTCTTTACCCAGCTCGATATCGATTAATTTCGATTTCTTAAATGCTAATATCTGCGAAGGATAAACGCTTCTGTGTCCGGTCATAAGGAAACTGATCACGCACACCAAGGCCGCGTAAGGCGCTATCTGCGGCCCAAAAAGTTCGATGGCCATGATGCTTGCGGCAATAGGCGTATTCGCCGCTCCCGCGAGAAGCCCGACAAAACCTAAAGCTGAAAAAAGCATAATATCAAGACACAATAGCTGTGCGAATATGTTCCCTGCGCTAGAACCGACGAAAAAGATAGGTGTCACGATCCCGCCACTTCCGCCGAAATTAAGCGTCATACTGGTAGTAAATGATTTAAGTATAAACACATACCATGGCAGGGTCTGACCGTTTAAAGCAGACTCTATTGAATTAAGCCCAAGGCCAAGATAATCGGAAGAAAATAACAAAGCGACCGCAATTAAAACCGTTCCGCCAATTAAACCTTTTAACGGCTTCCAAATTTTTATTTTTTTAGATATCCTTTTACCGTGGCTCAACATTTCGATCAGAAGAAATGAACATAATCCGAAAAACACTCCGGCAAGAATAATTTCATAAAACAGAACCGCTGAAAAATTGAGCGGCTTTATAAGAGTGTGATGAAAATAGCGGATGCCGAGCGCCGAAGAAACGTTGTAGCTAATTACACCGGCGATAAAAGACGGTAACATAACGTCATAAAGAATAGTGCCGACAAAAAGAACCTCAACCCCGAAAATAGCTCCCGCAATCGGTGTCCCGAAGACAGAGGCGAAGCCTGCGCTGATACCGCAGACAACCAGCTTCTTGCGATCGTGAGCGTCAAAACTAAAAAACCGCGCGAATGTTGAAGCGATCCCGGCGCCTATCTGGGCACAAGGCCCCTCCTTGCCCGCGGAACCGCCACAGGCGATAGTAATGATAGTCGCAACGAGTTTAACCGGAACAACAGCCGTCTTTATTATGCCGCCGTTTTTATGGATGGCTTCAATAACTTTTTCTGTACCGTGGCCTTCGGCATCAGGGGCTAAGAATTTTATCAAGAGAGCACTTAGAAACAGCGCTAAAGGCAGGAGAAAGAAATAATACCGCTGCGCACTCGTTATCTCTGAGGACCAATTTAGTGCTTTCAAAAAAATACTCGTGGATACACCCACCATGCAACCGACTGCAACTGATAATATTACCCACTTCAAAACACTATAAAAAATAAACCCCTGCTCCTTAATATGTTTTTTCATCTTTCTTTAGCTAAAAGTTGTCTCTTAGTGAAATCCAAATTTCTCGCTTAAAACACCCCTGTTTCTCCGCGACAACGAGCATTTCAAAGTCTTCTGTGGTCAGCTTGTCGTTTCTTGAGTATCCCTCGAGCTTCACGATCTTTTTGAACCCAAGCGTCTTTAAAAGCCATGTTACCCCGCTGGGCACGTAATAACGCTCGTTATACTTAAGCTCCCTTTTATTGCCGGAGTTATCCTCAAATACTTATCCTAACGTTTGAATCTTTTCAATATTGCCTAATTATACGTCAAAAAAGCGAAAAACTGACGAAAATATTTATAATTCTTTGGTCCCAAGGCTTATATACAACCTCTTTTGCCCAAGTGGCCACCTCAAAAATAAAAAAACCACTTCCGGCCAGTCGACTGAAAATGGCTTTTCCAGTATAGGCGAAACAGTGATCAGCTGTTCCGTAAGTCTATCATGATTTTATAACAGCCCGAATCCTTCTCAATAGGGTCGGTTCCCCCGTTAGAAATAGCTTTATTTATGCCATTCCTTCGCGCGTATGGCTTCACTTCATTTGCCTGACTGATTTTATAATGTAATCCGTTTCTTTAGCACTCAACTTCGGGTATAGAGGCAGGGATATTGTGGAATCGCCTATCCTTTCCGCAACCGGGAGATCTCCCGTATGATAACCCATTGTTTTTTTAAAATAATCCAGCGTATGAATAGCACGATAATTTACGGCGGCGCCGATCCCTTTTGTCTGAAGATGACGCAGAGCTTTATCACGTTTCCTGGGATCCACCCATATCGTGAACAAATGCCGGCCGCTTTTGCTGTTTTTCGGCACCTTGGGAAAGCTTATCCCTTGTACATCCGAGAAAGCCTCTGCATACTTTCTTGCGATTTCTTCTCTCTTTGCCCTGTATTTTTCTATATTCGCGAGTTGGTTCAATAGTAACGAGGCTTGTATATTCGACATATTACATTTCCAGCCCAACATCTTCACTTCCCAATGTCTATATCTACCTACGTATCTATCGGCGGCCCCTTTGGTTATACCATGCAGACTAAGTTTTCTTATTAAATCGGATTTCTCTTTGTTATTTAACGAGACTGCCCCGCCTTCTCCGCAGGTAATACTTTTGGTCGCGTAAAAGCTGAAACATACCGCGTCAGCTAATTCACCCGCTTTATATCCGTCTCTTTGAGCTTCTATGGCATGCGCCGCGTCTTCTATGACAATCAACTTATGCTTGTCGGCGATATCCTTTATTTTCCTCATATCGCACATATTGCCGTAAAGATGGACCGGTAAAATAGCTTTTGTCCTGTTTGTAACGGCTTTCACTATCAAATCCGCGTTTAAATTCCCCGTCTCGGGTTCGACATCGACGAAAACCGGCTTAGCCCCGGCATGCATTATTGAAGTAGCGGTAGCGACAAATGTCATAGGAGTTGTAATAACCTCATCGCCCGGGCCTATCCCGTAAGCGAGCATGGACAAATGCAGCGCCGATGTGCAACTCATCAAACCAATTGTGTATTTACGGTCAATATATTTGGAGAACCTTTTTTCGAACTCCCGGACAGCGTCCCCGGTGGTAAGAAAAATCGAACCTAATACTTTGCAGACATCTCTTTTTTCTTTAGTCCCGATATTATGCTTAAAGAAATCTATCTTCATCTTATCTTTACCATTTTTCAGCCGCTTGCCGTAAAAAATAGTCCAGCGTTTGGCTTAAAGAATCCGACAGCTTCACGGAAGGTCTCCATCCTAAAAACTTTCGAGCGTTATGAATGCGGGGCTTTCGATACGGAACGTCCTGATAACCTTCTCCATAAAAAGAAGTGCCGTTAATATCTTTAACCCCGGAAATTTTAGGGAACCTACCATGTAAAGGATGACGTTTGAATTTTTCCATAAGCATCCGCGCCAATTCCTTGACGGTAAATTCGTTATCGGGATTGCCGATATTGAATATTTTGCCGTCGCAGACATTATTCTTATTCTCGACGATCCTGAACAAACAATCTATACCGTCAGAGACATCGGTAAAACACCGCTTTTGTTTACCGCCGTCAACCAGCAAAATGGGCCTTCCTTCCACCAGGCTCAAAATCAATTGCGTCACTACGCGCGAACTTTTATTCCTGGCGGACTCCAAACTGTCCAAACGAGGGCCTATCCAATTGAACGGACGAAAAAGCGTGAACTTCAAATTCTCTTGTTTGCCGTAAGCCCAAATTACCCTTTCCAATAACTGCTTGCAGCATGAGTAAATCCAACGCTGCATCCGGGTCGGGCCAAGCACAAACGAAGAGTTATTCTCGTCAAACTCTTCATCCCCGCACATGCCGTAAACTTCCGACGTTGAAGGAAAAATAAGCCGTTTCCCATACTTTGCACAATATCGCACTATTTTCAAATTTTCCTCGAAATCGACCTCGAAAACCGAAAGCGGCCTGCGCACATAATCTATCGGCGTAACCAGCGCCGCAAGAGGTAATATCTGATCGCTGGCCGCGATCTCTTTTTCGACCCAGCGCCGATGGACTCTTATATCTCCCTGTTTAAAATGAAAGTTTTTATACGAAAGAAGACGACCGATATTGAAGGAGCGTAAATCGACCCCGGAAACCTCATAATCCCCTTTCTTAAGAAGTTTTTCAGCGATCATATTACCGATAAAACCGTTTATCCCTAAAATAAATATCTTCCTTCTTTTTTTCACTTTCCCCGCTCCGTATAGTATTTATCCTTTTGAACCGAAGGCACCTTGACAATAACCGTGACCGCGTCTTTGACAACTCTGTAATCAACGGCCTCACCGGGACCGATCACGATTATATCTCCTTTAGCAAAATTTTTTTTATTAAGACGTATAATACCTCTAACCACCAGGGTTATCTCGCTGGCGACTTTATGAAAGTGTTTATTTACGCGGGCGCCCGCTTTTTCACTTTTCACGGCGACCTCGAATTCCGTAGTCCTATAAACGGCTCTGGGAAAATCACCTATAAACCAACCCCGTATCATTTTATCTAAATTGGACTTTCTCATACCTTCACCCTCATTTCGTCGCTGTTTTTCTTGTGATACGCACCGCTTTGCGCGGTGCCGGCATATATCCCGGCTATCGATACGACAACCCCGAGAATTTCCATGAACGGCGTGTAACGGGCAAAAAATATGATGTCCCAGGCAAAAGCCAGAACCGGCTGTAAAATCAATATCAAACCCGCGTGCAGCGGAGATATCCGGGAAAGTCCCGCTGAAATAAATATCCAGGCTAAAACCTGCGGAAAGATGCCGTACCCTAACAAGGCCAACCAGCTTTGAGTATCGGGAATACGAAAACTTTCTTTGAATAAAAGCGACGCGATCCCCATTATGAACATATTTGTGATCGTGATCAAAGCAAGCGTCGCCAGGTTATTTACTAAAAGCGCCCCTTCTTCAGAAACTATCTTGCGCAATAAAAGCAAATAAGCGGCATAACACGCGGCCGTGACCAATCCAAAGAAGATGCCGAGCTTATGCAGAGAATCCAACACGTGCCAATCCATGCCAAAGATCATGAATAATCCCGCTACGGCCAGTAGAACGGCAAATACCGACTTTAATGTAATTCTTTCCTTCAAGATCAGAATACTGAAACCCGCGAGGAAAAAAACCTGCAAGCTGGATAAAAGTGTGGCCAACCCGGGGCCGATATATAAAATACTCCTGTGCCACAAAATAAGGTCCAGACTAAAAATGAGCCCGCAGAAAAGCGCTAAAACAAAATGCCGCCGGCCTTGCCACAACCGGCCTCTCATGAACTTTGTTATGGCGAAAAGAACGATACCTCCGAAAAGCATTCTGTAAAAACCTATAACCGTCGGCTGGACGTCGGCAAGTTTCACAAATACTGAGGAGAAGCTTATCATGAACGCGCCTATGGCGACATATAGTATGCCGATTTCCCGCTTTTCATGAAGGTATCGCAGAGGCGAATACTTAGCCTTCCAATGGGCTAAGGTGTATCGCAGAGGCGAATACTTAGTCTTCCAATGGGCTAAGGTATATCGCAGAGGCGAATACTTCGCTTTCCAATAGGCTAAGGTATATCGCATAGGCGAATACTTTTCCATAGAGAAACACCAGCTTTGCCATTAAGGCAGGGTGTTATTAGAAAAGGCGGTTTAGCATAAAAAGACCGTTTGAAACTGATAAACGGACTTTTTGGACAATTCACCGTTAACCGTTATTTCATATCTGAAAGAAGAGACTCCAGATCCTCTTCATGTTCAACTTCATCCTCGAGAATTTCAAGAATGATGTGGTAAGTTATCGGGTCATTGCCTTTCACAAAATCCAAAAGCTTTTTGTAAGTTTCAATCGCGCACTGCTCGCCCTTGATGTTTTGTTTAAGAAGTTTTACCGTATCGGGATCGCTTGGCGCGTCGTAACCGCAATTGGTCTCTTTAATCAAATCTTCAGGTGTTAACAGAGGGATGCCTCCCAAGGTGATGATCCTTTGCGTCAGCATCTCGGCGTGCTTTAATTCTTCCGCCGCGTGCTCGGCTAATTCACCGGCAATAATCCCTCTCATCCTGCCGCAGGCGACCTTGGAGCCTACCCAGTATTGATAATAGGCCAGCCATTCGTCCGCGTACGCCTTGTTCAACATCTCCAACAGTTTTTTAACATCCACTCCTACAATCGCTTTTCCTTTTGTTCCCATTTTGTCTCCTCCCTTTTGATCAAACAGGTTATTTCAGCGTCTTGATCAGCTAAAAGCCACATCCAGGATCATCATAGCCAAAAAGCCGATGATAGTTCCTGCCGTAGCTAAATCCGTATGGCCATTGCGCTGCGATTCCGGAATTACCTCTTCGACAACGACAAAAATCATCGCCCCTGCCGCGAACCCCAGGGCATACGGCAATAAAGATTTAGCCCATATTACAGCCGCCGCTCCCAGGACAGCCGCAATCGGTTCGACTATCGCTGAAAGCTGGCCATACCAAAAACTCTTTAGTCTTGAGATCTTTTCACGGCGCAAAGAAACCGACACGGCAAAGCCTTCAGGAATATTCTGGATGCCGATCCCCAACGCCAGAGCCACGGCGGCGGTACCGGACGCCTCAGGCAGACCCGAAGCGACCGCTCCTATCGCCACACCCACCGCGAGCCCTTCCGGAATATTGTGAAGGGTTATCGCTAAAATAAGCAAAATACTGCGATGCCATGATGTTTTGACGCCTTCGGCTTCATTAGTCGGGAAACCAAGGTGCAAATGCGGCAGGGATTTGTCGATTAATCTTAGAAAAATTGTCCCGAGCAGAAAGCCGAAGGCGGCGGGAACCCACGGTATCATTCCGCAGCTTGCCGACATCTCGATGGCGGGAGCTAAAAGCGACCAGAAACTTGCGGCGAGCATCACTCCGGCGGCAAAACCCAGCATGACATCAAAGATCTTTTGGCTGAATTCTTTCGCCGCGAAAACAAGCGACGCGCCGGCCGCGGTCAAAGCCCACGTGAAGATACCCGCGATCAACGCCTGAAGAACCGGATGTAAACACTGAATCGATCGTATCATAAGCTCCTCACGGTAAGTTGTCCTATTTTACCATGAGAAGCCGGAACGCCCAATATTTATTGAACGCGCCGGCCGGCCAGTGGGATGAATCGTAAGCATCCTTACATGTTACTAAAAAAACCCGCTCCTCTACAGCTATAACTCCACGGCCAAGCGCGCCGCGCGGCATATCCAAGCCGTTGCGGGTACATATTGCGCGAGGGAATTCACCCTTGAGACGTGCGGCCGGACAAAACCTTTAGGATCTCTTTTTTTTATATCTTTTTATCCCTGACAATAACTTATCCAGACGTCTCCCCCGAACCAGCATCTCCTTTTGCAAACGTGTTAATTTCTTGATTCTCATCTCGAGCTTAAAAGCGGATTTGAACTGCCGGTACTCCAGCCGCCACACCAACTTTACTGGCCTCTTGTACCTGGTATACCTCGCCCCTTTCTTGCCTTCGTTATGCTCGGCTATCCTGCGCTTTAAATTACTTGTGCTTCCGGTGTAATACGTTCCGTCCTTACACCGGACAATATAAACCCAAAACCTGCCTTTGCGTTTGAATTTTCGCGGCATTGTATTTATAAATGGAAAGGTACGGCCGTATCAATCACCACAAGCCTTCTGACGATAACCAGAGGACGGCTGATAGCGGCTTAATTAAGTATCGTGTCCCCGGATAATCCCCTGAAATGCGCGGTTCAGGCGCCGGCACGCAGCCTTGTATTATATATCCAGCCCGAAGATGTTCCGTATCAGGAGGCCGATGAAGAAATTCACCGCCGCTACGGAAACGCTCAAGCCGGCCATCTCCAGAAAACGTTTGCGGAAATCCAGGTCCTTCGCCACTGAAATGTAAAAAGTAAAGATAAAGATCACCAGCAGGGCGTTGGCTATGGTTATCCCAAGGCAGAGAAAAATATTCTTGAACAGCAAATATGGCAATATTAATAGAAACACCGTCCCCACGTAAGCGATGCCTGTATAGACCCCGGACTTCAACGGGTTTTTCTCCCCGCCTTCATGCTTGGTAGATATGTATTCAGACGCTGCCATGGACATCGAAGCCGCGATCCCGGTGATCAACCCAACCACCGCTATGATGCCGGTGTTGCGTATTGCCAGAGTGAATCCGGCCAGGGCCCCGGTAAGCTCTACCAGGGCGTCGTTGAGGCCGAGAACGATGGAACCGGCGTATTTAAGCCTCTCCTCATCTATAAGCTCAAGCAATTCATGCTCGTGCTTTTCTTCATCGAGTATGATCTGCTCTATCTTAGGAGAGATCACTTTCAGTTTCTCATAAGCGTCGCCGGCTATATCCTCGTCCCTTTCCATAAGTTTTAACCCGAAGTTCAATCCGAAGACCCTTGATAAAAAAATGTAGAAAACCGCCTTGAAAGCGTCCGAAGAGACCTCGGCCCCGGTGAGCTCCCTGAAAAAACGGTAATGCGCCAGTTCTTCACCGGCAAGTTCCAGAAGGATTTTGCGGTGGGCCTCGTTGCCGGAGGCCGACGCCAGCCTGCTATATATCCGGTGTTCGGTGATCTCGTTCTTCTGCGCCCTCAGAACTTTTTTTCGTAAAGACGGTTCAAGCATACGTTACCTCCGCAATTAGCGAATGTTTTTATCCGCAACTTTCACTTTACCGTGATGCGCACGGCTTTGAGCCCGCCGAAATCTCCGTAATATTGCACCGTCACTTTATCCGCGATGTTGATATTCCCGAGGGAAATTTTCGAGGTACCTTTGACGATCACCGCCACGTCCGGCACGATGAAACTGATCTCGTCGGCCTGGCCGGCGTGGAATGTGCGCACCACAATTTTGTCTCCCACCCAGTCCACGGCCGTTATCACCCCGGAAACCGCCGATAATTCAGCCTTTTGTACCGTGTCTGCGCAACAGACGGCGTATGGAGACAGAAACGCCGCCAGAAAGACAACAGCCGCCACTGCAATTCCGATTAACCGCATACATCCTCCTCCATATTTTCTATAACCGGTATCCTGCTATGCCTCCCACGTGTAATTCCGGGGACACAATACTTAATTAAGAAATCCTGGGTGCCTGTATTGAGTAGTTCGACAAGCTCACTCCCCAAGCAGTTCGACTGGCTCACTTTTGAAGCCGATCGAAGAAGCAGGCTGTGGCACGTCAAATTATTCGGGCGGTTTCAAAGAGATCTTATCTATCTTATCGCGTAACGCGGCGATATCTTCCCGGCTTGCCAGGACTTGTAAGACATCCCCCTCCTCTATAACGCTGGAACCGTTGGGTATGATGAATTTGTCGTCCCGGGAGATCAGCACGATCAGGCAGCGCTCCGGGACCCCTATTTCAAATACGCGCTTACCTACGATAGCGGAATTATACGGGACAATGACGTCTGTCAATTCCGCGTCTATATCCTGACCATACTCCATTGCCAGGGGATTACGAGTCATCCTTCCGGCCGGGACATCAACCTTGAGCCTGCGGGAAACAAAAGAAATGGAAGTTCCCTGAATCAATACCGAGGTAAGCACCACGAAAAACACTATATTGAATATGATGTGCGCCTGCGGCAATCCCGCGAGCCAGGGGAACGTAGCCAGTATTACCGGCACGGCGCCCCGCAGTCCCACCCAGGCCACCATCGCCTTCTCTTCAACCGGCATCTTGAAAGGCAACAGACAGAGAAGAACGCCCAAAGGGCGGGCGAAGAACATCAACGCCACCGCCACAAGCATTCCGGTCCCCATCACCGGAGGTATATGCGAAGGAAAAACAAGCAAACCGAGAGTCAAAAACATTATTATCTGCATCATCCAGGCCAGGCTCTCGTGAAAACGCAGGATCGTTTTCTTATGAATGAGATAGTTCTTATTCATCATTATGCCGACTATGTAAACCGCGAGAAAACCGTTGCCCTTCAGGAAAGTAGTGAAAGAATAGATTATAAGCACAAGAGAACTGGTCAAGACCGGGTAGAGATCAAGGGTGTCCAGCTTGAGATGATTGATAATCCACACGCTAAGACTGGCGAAACAGTATCCCATTACCGCGCCGATCCCCATATCCATTACGAAGGCCGGCAGCAGCCCCGAGAGAGAAGACATCCGGT
>JAQTTQ010000034.1 GCA_028710685.1 Candidatus Omnitrophota bacterium
GGTTTTGAATTTATCCACCAGCGCCTTAAGCCTAATGCCAAAACCTATGCCTATTTAAGATCCTTAGAAAAAGAGATTAAATGGTTCAATAAGAATTATCCCGGGCGCAGGCGCTTGGATACGTGGTTAATTTATTTTACGGGCCTCATTGACTCACTTAAGCCTGAGGTAATCAGGGGTATCTGTCTGAGGTTTGGTTTACGCAAGGGTGAGGGGAAAAGGATCTTATCCTCTAAGGGGTTAAAGAAGTTGTTTATCCGCGAACTAAGCAGCAGCGGGATAATGCCTGCGAGGATATTCGCGCTATTGGAGCCCTTAAGTTATGAAACGATTATTTGCCTGAGGGCAAAATACGGGAACCGGACATTAAGGAGGAATATCGAAAACTTCCTGGAGATTTATAATGGAATGTGTATCTCTGTTTCCGGAGATGACTTACATTGCCTGGGGCTTCCCCCGGGGCCGAGGTACCAGGAGATATTCCGGCAGGTTTTAAATGCCAAGCTTAACGGAGATATTAAGACAAGGTCAGGGGAATTATCTTTAATTAAGAAGTTGTTAAAAAGAGGAGTGAAATAAAATGTCAAGACAAGACAAGGTAGCTGAGGCCATCCGCCAGGAGGTAAGCGTTATCATACACGATAAGCTAAAAGACCCGCGGGTGGGGTTTGTAACTATTACTAATGTTGAGATAACCCATGATTTAAGGTTTGCCAAAATATTCTTTAGTGTTTTAGGCAACGAAGAGGCTTATAAAAAAACTAAGCAGGCCTTTGATTCATCTTTAGGTTTCATCCGTAAATTAATCTCCCAGAGGTTGAATCTAAGGTTCGCCCCGGAGATAGCCTTTTATGAAGACAGGTCTAGCGAATACAGCGTGCGCATAGAAGAGGTTTTAAATCAGATAAAGGAGCATAATGGACAAGATAAGCCAAGAAAAAGTCGTCGCAGCAATAAAAAGGCATAAACGTTTTCTCATCACTACGCATACCAGCCCCGAAGGTGATGCCTTGGGCTCAGAGCTTGGCTTTTACTGTCTTTTGAAAAAGATGAATAAGCAGGCCTTTATCGTTAACCAGGATCCTTACCCGCAGGAATTAAGTTTTCTTCCCAAAGCCGGTTGCATAAAATTGTATAAAGAAATTAAGAAGATTTCTTTTGATTGTATGGTAGCCTTGGATTGCTCTCATTTAAGCCGCGCGGGAGAGGTCTACAGGCTAAACAGAGAGAACCGTCCGGTTATAAATATCGATCATCATATAAGCAATAATAATTTCGGCGAATACAATTGGGTTGAACCCCATCTCTCTTCTGCCTCCGAGATGGTTTATCTGCTTTATAAAGAGATGGGTGTCCCCTTTGACAGGGAATCGGCGCTTTCTTTATATGTGGGTATTATGACTGATACGGGATCATTCCGTTATTCTAATACCCTGGAATTGACCCATAAGGCAGCCGCAGAGTTTATGCGTTTCGGCTTGGATGTAAACAGGGTTTACAGGGATATATATGAAAATATCTCTTTTTCAGATATGCAGCTTTTGATAAAGATCCTGGCAGGGGTAGTCAGGGTAAAGAACGGGCGGGTCGCTTATGTTTCAGTGCCGGCAAAGCTATTAAAGTCTAAAAAGGTTTCATTTGACCTAAGCGAGCATATCTTAGGTTTTATGCGCGCCATAAAAGATACGCAGGTAGTTGTTCTTTTCAAGGAGAACATAGGGGTAAAGAATGAGATACGTTTTAATCTGAGATCTAACGGCTCTTTCGATGTAAATAAGATTGCCCGGCATTTTGGCGGAGGGGGGCATAAAAGCGCTGCCGGATGTACTATCAAGGGCAGGCTTACGGATATCCGCAGCAAGGTGATATCTAGAATAATTGAAAGTTTAAGATGAGGGTTATTTACGGGATTAATAAAATCAGGCAGGCTAGAGTTGCGGTAGTGGCGATGGGCGTGTTTGACGGAGTACACCGCGGGCATAAAGAGATACTTAAGGCGGCAGTAACCAGGGCGCGCCAGGTTAAGGGGACTAGTATTGTGGTGACTTTCTGGCCGCATCCGCAGTTACAGGAGAGCCTTTATTCGCTTGAACACAGGCTGCATCTTTTCGCGGAATTAGGCATTGATTTGTGCGTAGTAATTAATTTCAGCAGGCATTTTTCCAGGATGAGCGCCGTTGATTTTATTAAAAATGTACTGGTTAAAAAGCTCTCCTTAAAATATATCTATGTGGGAAAGGATTTCCGGTTTGGCAGGAATACCCAAGGTTCTTTTGCCTTGCTGGAAGAGCTGGGGAAGAAATATGGTTTTAAGGCAAAAGGTTTTAGTATCGTTAAGTACAGGGGCAGGCCTATAAGTAGTACCTTAATTCGCGGGATAATAAAACAAGGAAAGATAAAAGAGGCTCAAGCATTACTAAAGCGGCCGGTAAGTATTTTAGGTACAGTGGTAAAAGGTACTTCCTTAGGTAGGATATTGGGTTTCCCGACGGCAAATATTAATCCGCACCATGAGGTAATTCCGGCTGAGGGTATTTATGCGGTAAGGATTATATTCAAGGGTAAAAGGTTCGTGGGGGCCTGTTATATCGGCAAAAAGCCAACCCTTAAGTTACTTAAGAAAGTAACCGGCGTTGAGGTCTATATATTGGACTTCAAGAGGAATATTTACGGTGAAAGCCTGGAGATTCAATTTGTCAAAAAGATCCGCTCGGATAAGAAATTTTCTTCTCTGGAGATTTTAAGCAGTCAAATCAGGAAGGATATAACCTGCGTTAAAAAAATCCTGCTTTCCTCTTCCTAGAATACCACAATATATGGTTATTTAAACTCAAAATAGCCACTACTCCTTGTTTCATAATAAGTTAGGTAGTTTTTTTGCTTGACAAGGCAGGGGATTTTATCTATACTTGACCTACAAAGTGGTTGAAAGTGGAGAAAAGTGGGAGGAGATAAGCCATGTTTTATGGCGAGTACCTGCATTCTATAGACCGTAAGGGTCGTCTTATATTACCTGCCAAGTTCCGTGAAACAGCCAAAGCACATTTCATTGAGAAGTTTTTTGTTACCCGCGGTTTAGACGGCTGCCTATTTATGTTAAGCGAGGAGGAATGGAAGACCCAGGAGAATAAGTTTAAATCCATCTCCTTTACGAAGTCAGAGTCGCGTAAATTTAACCGGCTTTATTTTTCCGGAGCAGTAGAGGTTAATTTTGATGCGCAGGGGAGGATCCTGCTGCCTCAGTATTTAAAAGATTTTGCTCAGATTAAAAAAGATGTAGTTATTGTCGGCGTATCTAACCGGGTTGAAATATGGGCAAGGGATAAATGGGAAGAATTTTACGGTAATTCTAAGCAGTCTTTTGAAGAGATTGCCGAGAAGTTGATGGATGCTTAGTACGAATTTTCATACTCCCGTAATGTTGCGGGAAGTTTTAGATTATTTAGATTTAAGCCCCGGAAAGACGATAGTAGATGCTACCCTGGGTACTGCCGGGCATTCTAAAGAGATATTAGAGCGGATTCTCCCTGGAGGAGGGCTCATCGGCATTGACCGCGACGAGGATTCTTTAAGCGTAGCGCGGCAAAGGCTGAGTGAATTTGGGTCCGCCGTTAAGCTCATCCGCGGTAATTTCGTGGATTTAGATACGCTTTTAACAGATTTAAAAGTAGATAAAGTTGACGGCATCTTGTTTGATTTAGGCATCTCTACTTTTCAGCTTCAAAATGCCGCGCGTGGTTTTAGTTTCAAAAGCGAAGGGCCTTTAGATATGCGCATGGATAAGGATAGTTATATTTCGGCTTACGATTTGATTAATAACCTTAATGAAGATGAGTTATCCACCCTCTTATGGAATTTCGGGGAGGAGAGATGGCATAGCCGTATTGCCCGTTTTCTGGTAAAGGAAAGGCAGAAACAGCCGATAGCTACTACTATTGAGCTGGCAAATATCGTATCTAAATCTATACCCTCGCGCTACCGCTGCCGGCATTACCGTATACATCCGGCGACTAGGACATTCCAGGCAGTGCGTATCGCTGTTAACAGGGAGCTGGAGATATTAGAGACTGCCGTTAACAAGGCGATCCTTGCCTTGAGAGAGAAAGGTAGGATATGCGTTATTTCATTCCATTCCCTGGAAGACAGGGTAATTAAGTTTGCTTTTCGTAAGGCAGAGGCAGCAGGCCTTATAAATATATTAACCCCTAAGCCGCAAACCCCTACTCAATCTGAGGTAGAGGTTAACCCGGCAAGCCGATCCTCGAAATTTAGGGCGGCAGAAAGACTGTAAAGCTATGAGACTAAATAAATTTTTGTCACTGGTTGTTTTTATTACTTTCTTCTCGGTGCTTTATGTCTATCAGCAAAGCGAAATTATCCGATTAGCATATGCCGGGCAGAAACAGCATACGGTTTTTCAGGAACTCTTGGACAAGAATAGTGTTTTAAGGTACAGTATAGAGAAGAATTCTTCGCTGGTTAATATCGGCAGCAGTCTCTCCAGTCATTCGGATTTTCAGATGCCGGATAAATATCAGCTCGTTAAATTAGTCCCCACAAATTCCGGGGTAACCTTTAGTGAAGTATCAGGCAGTAAACAGAATTTATTTGCCCGTTTTTTCGGTTTGAACAGGCAGGCAGAAGCCAAGACGGTTAATCCTTAATATTTTGTTAATCAAAACTTAATGTGTATATAAGCAACTATCGCCGTAAGTGCGAGGCGGTATTCCTATTTTTCCTGCTTTTCTTAATTATCTGTGCCTTCAGGCTTATCTATATCCAAATCTTCCGCTCAAATTATCTGGCGGATATCGCCAGGAAGCAGCATAATCTTTTTGCTGAGATTGAGCCTTTTCGCGGGATAATTTATGATTGCAATATGAAGCCGCAGACCTTAAACCTGCCCGCGGATTCTCTTTATGCCGCTCCTAATATGATGAGTAATGCCCAGAAAGAAAGTGCTATCACCCAGTTATCCGGGGTATTGAATTTAAACCAGGACTATTTAAGAGATAGGTTGTCCCGCAAGAAGGCCTTTATTTGGTTGAAACGTAAGTTAAGCCTGCAGGAGGTTGAGGAGGTTAAGAAGTTAAAGATTAGGCACTTAGGTTTTGTGAGGGAGAGCAAGCGCAGCTATCCCAATACTTATCTGGCCAGCCAGATTATTGGTTTTGCGGGGCTGGATAATACCGGGTTAGAAGGCATTGAGCTTTATCTTGATGAATACCTGAAAGGCACTGCAGGATGGGGTTTATTTTTGCGCGATGCCCGGCAGTCAAAACTGGATGTTTATGAAAAGATGGTCCTGCCTAAAGACGGCATGGATATTGTTTTAACCATTGACCAGGTGGTACAATATATAGCCGAGAGGGAGTTAGATAAGGCCTTTAGGACTTATAATGCTAAAGGGGCAAGTATTATTGTGATGGATCCTTATACCGGCAGAATTCTGGCTATGGCTAATAGGCCTTCCTATGATTTAAACGAGCATAAAAATGTAAGCAAGGATCAGAAGAGAAACCGTGCCATATGTGATTTATTCGAGCCGGGTTCAGTATTTAAGATTGTTACCGCCTCCGCTGCGTTAGAAGAGAAGAAATTAAGCGAAGAGGATAAAATTTTTTGCGAGAATGGCGCATACCGAGTAGCCAATCATACCTTGCATGATCATGTTCCTCACGGCTGGCTCACTTTCCGCGAGGTAATCGAGAAATCCAGCAATATCGGCACTACCAAGATTGCCCAGACGCTCGGGGCCGATGTTGTTTATAAATATATAAGGCTTTTCGGTTTCGGCACTAAATTGGGGATTGATCTTCCCGGAGAAATATCCGGCATGATTAAAGAGCCGCGTTACTGGTCCAAGACTTCTATAGGCGCTATTCCTATAGGGCATGAGGTAGGGGTAACCGCGCTTCAGCTGGTTAGCGCTCTTTCTGCCATTGCTAACGGAGGGGAATTAATGAGGCCTTATATTATAGAAGAGATCAGGGATAGGCAGGGCAGGGTTGTAAAGAAGAGCAGTCCTGTTTTAATACGCAGGGTTGTTTCCGAGGAGACGGCAGCCAGGGTAGCCAAGATGCTTACCGGAGTAGTTGAAGAGGGTACAGGTAAAATGGCCCAGATGCAGGGTTTAACTTCTGCAGGTAAGACCGGGACTGCCCAGAAGATAGAACCAGGCGGAGGATATTCCCATAACAAATTTATCGCTTCCTTTATCGGTTTTGCTCCTGCACAAGACCCGGTAGTAACGATTATAGTTTCTTTAGATGAACCGCGCCCTTATTATTTCGGAGGAGTTGTTGCTGCGCCGGTGTTTAAGAGCGTTGCCGCGGATGTGGTAAGGTACCTAAAGACAAAACAGGCAGTATCTACTCAGCTAAGATTAAATGAAGATAGAAGAGATCGTTAAATTAATCAAATCCGGCAAGGCCAAAGGGATAAGCTGCAATTCTAAAGCAGTAAGAAAAGGTTTTATCTTTATCGCGGTAAAAGGGGTAAGCCAGGACGGCAGCAGGTTTATTGATGAGGCTATAAGAAGAGGGGCAATTGCGGTAGTTTGCGATTCGCAAGTTAAAAGAAGCGGTAGAAAGGGTCTCTATCTGATTAAGGTTAAGGATACGCGTTTGGCCGCAGCAAGCTTAGCCGCTGAGTTTTATGGTAATCCCTCGCGCAGGCTTAAGGTTATCGGGATTACCGGAACCTGCGGAAAGACCACAGTGGCTTATATACTGGAGGCCATTATCCATAAGGCGGGCTTTAAGCCTGCGGTAATAGGTACGGTGAATTATCGTTTTAATAAAAGAGTCGTTCCTTCTAAGAATACTACCCCCGGGCCGGTGGAGCTCCAATCTTTAATGAGTAATATGGTTAAAGAAAATATTAATTATTCAGCTACCGAAGTATCTTCGCATGCCTTGGATCAGGGCAGGGTCAGGGGAATAGATTTTCATTCCGCTGTATTTACAAACCTTACCCAGGACCATTTGGATTATCACAAAAGCCTAAACAGTTACTTTCATGCTAAATCAAAACTTTTTAAAGGGCTCTCGGGTAAGGCCTTTGCTGTCTTAAATATGGATGACAAGCGTTATTCTTTATTAAAGAAAATTACTAAGGCCGGCGTTATTACCTATGGGCTAGGCGAGCGCGCGCAGGTTAGGGCAGAGAAGATAAGTTACGGTTTAAAGTCTACGAAATTCATATTGGTTTTCCCCGGGGGCAGGTTAAAGATAGCGGTGCGCCTGATTGGAAGGCATAATATTTACAATCTCCTGGCTGCCTTTGCCTGGGGGTTTAAAGAAGGCTTGCCCTTGGATAAAATTAAGAATGCAGTCGAGAATTTTAACTTTGCCCCTGGCAGGCTTGAGCCGGTAAGGTGCGGGATGGGTTTTTATATTTTTGTCGATTATGCCCATACCGAGGATGCCTTAAGGAATACCCTTGAATCTTTAAGAAAATTATCATTGCAGAGGATTATCACTGTTTTTGGCTGCGGGGGAGAGAGGGATACCTTAAAACGGCCTAAGATGGGTAAGGTTGCTAGCGAGCTTTCTGATTTTGTAATAATAACTAATGATAATCCCCGCTTTGAGAATCCCGAGGATATAATTAAGGATATAGCCGCCGGCATAAAGAAAGATAATTATTCTATTATCTGCGACAGAAGAAAGGCCATAAGGTCTGCTTTAGTTATGGCTAAAAAAGGTGATATCGTTTTAGTTGCCGGCAAAGGGCATGAGAAGTATCAAATCCTTAAAAATAAGGTTATAAGGTTTGATGACTGTAAGGAAATAAGCCGATGTTTAAAATCTATGAATTAGTAAAGGCATCGCAGGGCAAGTTAATCTCAGGCGATGATCAAACGGTTGTAAAAGGCATCTCTATTGATTCCCGAAAGATCAATAAGGGAGAAGCCTTTCTCGCCATCAGGGGAGATAATTTTGATGGCCATGATTTTATTAAAACTGCAATAGCCAGGGGGGCAAGGTGTATTATTTCCGAGAAAGAATTAAGGGGGATCGGCGCAGCCTTAATTAAAGTTAAGGATTCAACTAAGGCCTTGGGCGCAGTTGCCCGCTATAACCGTAAGAGGTACGACATCCCCGTTATTACGGTTACCGGATCAAATGGCAAGACTACCACTAAAGACATGATTTCTCAGGTCCTATCTAAGGAGTTTAAGGTCCTTAGCAATGAGGGGACTAAGAATAACCATATCGGGCTTGCGCTTACCCTTCTTAAGCTCGATAGTAGTTATGATGTGGCGGTACTGGAGATAGGTACTAATCATTTCGGAGAAGTGAAATACCTAAGCGGTATAGCCGCTGCCAACATAGGGGTAATTACCAATATCGGCCCTTCCCATCTGGAGCATCTTAAGAGTCTTAAGGGGGTATTCAAAGAAAAACGCAATTTGATTACAGGGCTTAAGAGCCCGGCTATAGCGATATTGAATGCGGACGATAAATTCTTAAAGGGGGAGTTATTAAGGAAAAATAGCAAGGTATTCTCTTTAGGAATAGGCATAAATAATGCAAGCGACTTCAGGGCCTCTCTGGTAAGCCGGGCTTCAGGAAAGTGCAGGTTTACGGTAAACCGAAGATTAGAATTTGCATTAACCGTTCCGGGGTATTATAATATCTACAATAGTTTAGCCGCTATAGCCGTAGGCAGGATTTTTGGTATTTCATACCAAAAGATTGCTAGTGCATTATCCGTCTTTAAGCTACCTTCGGGCAGGCTCAATATTATCAAGAAAAAAGGGATTAGTTTTATCGATGATACCTATAATTCTAACCCGCTTTCTTTAGGGCAGGCATTGGATTTGCTTAAAGAGATGAGGCCTAAGGGCAGAAGAATTGCGGTTATCGGAGATATGCTGGAGTTAGGCAAAAATTCCCGGATGTTCCACACTGAGTCCATTTCTCAGGCAGCTGAATTTTGCGATAACATTATAACGGTGGGTAGTTTAAGCAGTTTGGGTTTGAAGGATATTAGCTTGGGCAGGGAAAAGATAATCCCTTGCCATAATTCTTCTTCGGCCCGCGGCATACTTTTTAAAAAAATAAAAGTTAACTCAAGCGATATTGTCCTGGTAAAGGGTTCGCGCAGAATGAAGATGGAGGAGGTGTTTAACTTCTAAATGTTATATAATTTGTTATTCCCGCTTCACGAGTTAATCTCCGTTTTTAATATTTTCCGGTATATTACCTTTCGTGCAGCTATGGCGGCTTTGACTAGTTTTCTGATAAGCCTTTTATTAGGGCCCTTTGTGATAAGAAAGCTTAAGAGCCTTAAAGTGGGTGAGAAGATTAATAAAGGCGATAGCGCTACGCTGGATACCTTGCATCACAGCAAAAAGGATACCCCTACTATGGGAGGGATCCTTATCCTAGCGGCAATTGTTTTTTCAACGCTTATCTGGGCGGATATCTCCAATAAATATATCTGGGTTGTGCTTTTCAGTACCATTTGGCTTGGGATAACCGGTTTTATAGATGATTATTTAAAGCAAACCAAAAAGAATGCTAAAGGGCTTACGGCTAAAACAAAGCTTACTAGTCAGGCGCTCTTGGGTTTGATTTTGGGGGTAGTTTTTCTTTTATATTTTCAAAGCAGCCTGAAATTAGATATTCCTTTCCTAAAGAATGTAGCCTTAGATTTAAACGGGCTTTATATAATATTTGTAATCTTAGTTATCTCCGGTACCTCCAATGCGGTTAATCTTACTGATGGCTTAGATGGTTTAGCAATAGGCATAGTAGTTATGGT